>NZ_LGHM01000034.1 GCF_001908185.1 Bradyrhizobium sp. AS23.2 | reverse complement strand
ATCGACGCCGCCGCCGCCGCCAGCGCCCCCGTTATTCGCACCGTCCTGCCCGGCTGCCTCGGCCGCCGTCCCGTTTTTGCCGCCGGCGCCGCCGGCAACAAAACTCTGGCCGGGGCCTCGACCGCCATCGGCCCAGGTGGTGGAGGGGGCAGCAATGCTAGCTGCGAGAAGCGCGAGCACCGAAACACCGCCCAGCAGCCGCCGGGCAAACACGGGCCGCGAAGCTCCCGCGTGCAGATAGTCTTTTCGAACCTTAACGAAATCTAAACGCCGTGAAGTTGCACAAGCACACTTACCAAAAAATTCCAAGTCCCAGCCCCATCATTCCAGCGCGCGCTTTCCGCATCAAAGCGCCGCAGTCGCATCGATGCGATGCTCCAAGCGTGTAGCGATCTTCGCTGGACAGCAATGCATCCGCTCTCATCCCCGTCTCATTTGTTTGCAGAATGCGTCTCAATCGAACGAGCGCATGGCATCTATCGAAAATTCGAACAAATGACACCGCGCCGAAAAATCTTCAAATTCGGTTGTCGTGAATTGATTCGGTGAGCTAGGGTAGAAGTTAGAAAAAATGCAGGACAAATTGTTTCTGTCGACAGACCTGATCGAGCCGAGCCATCGCAACGACTACTGGCGCGAGGTCACGCGACCGTTCTTCGATACTCAACCCCTCGATGATCGCCGCGAATTGCTCCTTGAAGGTTCGGTCAGTTCGCGGTTCATCGGCGCACTTTCGCTCTGTCGAGCAACGTTCAATGCGCAGCGCTACTGTCGGGATCAGCTCATCATTCGTCGAAGCGGACTCCATAATCTTTACGTCGTGCAGTTGCGCTTGAGCGGTGAGACCATGGGAGATTGCGACGGTCGCGCGATCTCCATCGAGCCTGGCGACGTGACCATTTTCGATCTTGGCCTAATGTGGTCGAGCTCCGCGTCGTCGGGCTCGACTCTGTCGGTCGTCCTGCCGCGCGAGCAGATCGACAAAGCTGCAGGCGGACGACGACTGCACGGCGCGGTGCTGAAGGCAGTGTCACCGGCGACACGGCTGCTCGCCGATTTCATCAGGGGCCTTTACCACCTGCCGGCGAACATCGGCAACGCGGACGCACTCGCCATCGAGGAAGCATCGATCGCCCTGCTCGCTGCAACACTCGGGCGCCACGCAATCGACGAGGTGCCGGATGATCGCATGCTGTCGCAAATCCTGCGGCGGCGCGTGCTGGACTTCATTGAAGCGAATCTCGCCGAACGGGAGCTTGGCCCCGCCCTGCTGATGCGCCGCTTCCGCGTCTCGCGTGCGCACCTCTACCGGATGTTCGCTGCCGATGGCGGAGTGGTGACGCTCATACGCGACAGGCGGCTGGATGCGGCTTATCAGGAACTCCGCCGGCCCCGCGGCGCGGTGCGGTCGATCACCGAGATCGCCCACGACCTGGGCTTTTCGAGCAGCAGCCACTTCTTGGGGGCCTTTCGCGCCCGGTTTGGCATAACGCCTAGCGAGGCGAGATCTGAAGGCGGAGCCCCGATCGTCGTTGACGGACGGATCTCCGGCATGCAGGCCCATTTTGCCCGGTTACACCCAGTACGTGGGTCCAACGCCTAGCGACAACGCTACGGCCAGGCGCAAACTCCCACTCGAACTCGGTTAGCTAGTTGGCTCCATCTGGGCTACGAAAACCGCCAAACGACGGGATCAGCGCCCCATCGCCTGATAGATCAGCGTCTTCAAAGCCAGTTGAATCCGGCCGCGCTGCGAGGGGGTCTGCGCCATGAAGATCCCGAACAGATCGTCTTCGGGATCGATGAAGAAGAACGTGCCGCCGACGCCGTCCCAGCGATATTCGCCAAGTGGCCACGAGGTGCCCTGCGGCACCGAAGTGCGCACGGCGAAGCCGAGGCCGAAGCCGGAACTCCCGCCCGGATAATAGTTCTGGTCGCGCGCGATTCTGGTCTCGGGTCCGATATGATCCGACGCCATCAGCGCAATGGTTTCGGGCTTGAGATAGCGCCGGCCTTCATAGGTCCCGCCATTCAGCAGCATTTGTGCGAAGCGGGCGTAGTCGCCGATCGTGCCGACCATGCCGCCGCCGCCCGATTCCCATTTCAGCGGCCGCCTGATTTCGCGGAGCCGCGTCGTCGGATTGATGTTGCGGTCCTCCGGCATCGGTTCGGCAATGCGCGGGAATTTGGCGGGATCGGCGACGAAGAACGCCGTCTCGTTCATGCCGAGCGGATCGAGCAGCCGCTCCTTCTCGAACTGCAGCAATGTCTTTCCGGAAATCACCTCCACGACGCGGGCGAGTACGTCGGTGGAGTGGCCGTAGTCCCACATCGTACCGGGCTGCTCGACCAGCGGCAGCGTCGCGATCTTCGCGACGAACTCGGCATTGCTCAGTTCGCTGTTGAAAAGGTTGGCGTCGGCATAGAGCTCGCGCACCGCGCCTCCGCCATGATAGCCGTAAGGTAGCCCGGAGGTGTGGCGCAGCAGATCCTTGATCGTAACCGGACGATTGACCGGCTCGAGCCCCAGCGCGATCTTGCCATCCTCGGACTTCTTCTCGACGCCGACCTTCATGCCGGCGAAGGCCGGAATGTATTTCGAGACGGGATCGTCGAGCGTGAGCTTGCCCTCCTCGACCAGCATCATCGCCATGACTGACGTGATCGGCTTCGACATCGAATAGAGGCGGAAGATCGTGTCCGCACTCATCGATATCTCGGTCGCGACATCGCGGACACCGAAATTCTCGTAATAAACCGGCTTACCGTGCTGCTGGAGCAGCAGGATCGCGCCCGGAAACTTGCCGGTTGCGACCTCGTTCCTGATGTAGTCGGAGACTTTTGCCAGGCCTTCAGGCGAGAGATTGTGCGCGGCGCGGCCCTCAGGACCTGCCTTCGCACCGAATGCACCGGCGAGAAGGACGAGCGCCGCGAGGAATGCGCGGCGCCCGCACATATCACTTCTCCATGGCTTCATAGACCAACTGCTTCAGTGTCCGCTGCACGCGCTGGCGCTCGGTCGGCGTCTGCTCCAGGAGGACGAAGAACATGTCCTGCTTGGGGTCGATCACGAAATAGCAGCCGGAGGCGCCGTCCCACTTCAATTCGCCGAGATCGCCGGGCGGCGGCTTGGCGTTGCCGGGATCAGTGCGGACCGCAAGGCCGAGCCCGAAACCGAAGCCGTCGCCGGGGAAGTAGTAATAGTCGCGATCGACGCCGGAGCCCGGACCGACCTGATCGGTCACCATCAGCTTGAAGGTCTCGGGCTTGAGGATGGTCTTACCCTCGAAGCTGCCACCGTTGAGCAGCATCTGCGCAAAGCGCTCATAGTCCGACATGGTCGAGACCATGCCGCCGCTGGCCGACTGCCATTTTTTTACGACGGTCGGATCGTTGATCCGGCCGACCCGGAAATCGCTGTCGTTCGGCACCGGTTGCGCCAGGAGCTTCTGTTTCTCGGGATCCGTGACGAAGAAGCCGGTGTCGACCATGCCGAGCGGACCGAGCAGCTTCTCCCGCTCGATATCGAGCAGCGGCTTGCCGGCCGCAATCTCCATGACGCGTGCCAGGATGTCGGTGGAGTGTCCATATTGCCAGAGCGCGCCCGGCTGGTTGTGCAGCGGCAGCTTGGCGATGCGCTCGGCGAACTCGGCGAGGTCGAAATCGCCGGCGTAGATATTCGCGTCACGATAGGCTTTGCGGACCAGACTGTTGCCATAGAAACCATAGGTGATGCCCGAGGTGTGCGTCATCAGGTCGTGCACCGTGATCGGCCGGCTCAGTGGCACGAGCTCGAGCGACTTGGTGCCGTCCTCGGCCTTCTTCTCGACACCGACCTTCACATTGGCGAAGGACGGAATGTACTTCGAGACGGGATCGTCGAGCTTGATCTTGCCGTCCTCGACCAGTTGCATCGCGACGACAGCGGTGATCGCCTTGGTCATCGAGAACAGGCGGAAGATCGTCTTGTCGGTGATCGGCGCCTTGCTGACCACGTCCTGCACACCGAAGGCTTCGTGGTAGACCGGCTTGCCGTGCTGCTGAATCAGAACGGTCGCGCCGGCGATCTTGCCGGTCGCGACCTCGTTCTTGAAGAACTCGCTGACCTTGGCGAGCTTCTCCTGATTGAAATGCGCGCCGGCCGGAATCTCGTAGGTGCCCTCCGCCCGCGCGAACGACATTGCGCCAAGCGACATCAGCGCGCCGCAGGCCAACACACGTCCAGAACGTGAAATCATATCCCCTCCCCGGAACATGGTCCGGCGGAGTGTACTGACGGCGTCAACGGGCACAAGGGCTGCCGTACCCCGCCAAAATGTCTGTGTGGAGACCGGCGCTTCGCTCCGAGAAACAACAAAATATGACCCGGGTGACCGAGGGCGCAGCCGGTAGGGCCTCTATCGTCGCATGGACCGCAATCTTCGCGGCCTGGTCGGCGGGAAAGTGATACACGCCGGTCGAGATCGCGGAGAACGCCAGCGAGTTCAGTTGATTAGCCTGGCAGAGCTCAAGGGCGCGGCGATAGCAGGAGCGCAGCGCTTCCGCCTCACCGCGGCCGCCGCCGTGCCAGACCGGGCCGACCGCGTGGATCACATGGCGCGCGGGCAGAAGGTAGCCTTTGGTGATCTTGGCATCGCCCGTCTTGCAGCCGCGGAGCATGCGGCATTCGGCGACGAGCTCGGGCCCGGCCGCCCGATGGATCGCACCATCGACGCCGCCCCCGCCGAGGAGAGACGAATTGGCCGCGTTGACGATTGCGTCAACGCTCAGTGTGGTGATGTCAGCAACAATGACCTCGAGTTCGGCGCCGCCGATGCGGCGCGTCAGCTGGGTCACGTATCAGGCCGCGACGACGACGCCCTTCTCGGAGAAGAGCTGCTGCAATTCGCCGGCCTGGAACATCTCGCGGACGATGTCGCAGCCGCCGACGAACTCGCCCTTCACGTAGAGCTGCGGGATGGTCGGCCAGTTGGAGAAGGTCTTGATGCCGTTGCGCAGTTCGGCGGATTCGAGAACGTTGAGGCCCTTGTAGCCGACGCCGAGGTGGTCGAGGATCTGGACGACCTGGCCGGAGAAACCGCACTGCGGAAATTGCGGCGTACCCTTCATGAACAAAACCACGTCGTTCGACTTCACTTCGTTGTCGATGAATTCCTCGATGCTCATATCCGTGTCCTTCTGGGGCAGAGCCCTCACCAATCGCTTCGGGCCGGCTCAGCCGATCTAACCCGATACTTGCCTATATATGTAGCCCAAACCGTTGTGCATCCAAAGTAAAATGGCGGCGAACTGTGCCGGGGCAGCCGGCCTGGGCGGCGCCGGGCCGATGGGCTGATGACACTAATATTAACGCCGGAGAGGACTTTTATCCCGTTACGGAGGCCCCATTTAGGACGAACCCCGGCTTTGGAACCGGGCGGCGCCAACAACGTTCTCTCGTCTTGTCTGGAGAAAAACGTGACGAAACAAGCCTCCGCTACGGCCACCTCCCCGCTTTCGTCACCGTCGGCCGGTTTGGGCGGCCTCGCCCGGAGGCTGGAAGAGGCGTATCTCGCCGTCCGTGACGAGACCGAGCGCCGCGCCGCGCCGTTGTCGCCCGAGGACCAGCAGATCCAGTCCATGCCCGATGCGAGCCCCACGAAGTGGCACCGGGCTCACACCACCTGGTTCTGGGAGCAATTCCTGCTCGGCGAGCACTCTACGGAATACCGCCCCTTCCATCCCGACTTCGCCTTCCTGTTCAATTCCTATTACGTCAGCGCCGGCCCGCGTCATGCGCGGCATCGCCGCGGCGACATCACCCGCCCGAGCGCCGATCAGGTCGGCGCCTACCGCAGCTATGTCGATGCTGCGGTCGTAAAATTCTTCCGCGAGGCCGGCGAGGACAAGCTTCGCGAGATCGCGCCGCTGATCGAGGTCGGGCTCAATCACGAGCAGCAGCATCAGGAATTGATGTTCACCGACATCCTGCACGCCTTCGCGCAGAACCCGATCCCGCCGGCCTACGATCCGGACTGGCGCTTCCCGGCCGCGACACGCACCGGTGAGGACTGGCTGATGCTGAACGAGGGCATCCACACCGTCGGCCATGTCGAGGACAGCTTCCATTTCGACAACGAGAAGCCCGCCCATCGCGCCCTGGTCGGCCCTGTCAAGGTCGCGCGCAATCTCGTCACCAATGGCGAGTGGCTCGCCTTCATGCGTGACGGCGGCTACCGGACCGCAACCTTGTGGCTGATGGACGGCTTTGCCGCCGTGAACAACGAGGGCTGGGAAGCCCCGGGCCATTGGCGCGAGATCGACGGCCAGTGGCACGTGATGACGCTGGCCGGCCTCAAGCCGGTCGATCCCGACGCGGCGGTCTGCCACATCAGCTATTACGAAGCCGACGCCTTCGCCCGCTGGGCCGGAAAACATCTGCCGACCGAGATGGAATGGGAGGTCGCGGCACGCGCGGGCGCGCTCAATGATGCCTTCGGCATTGTCTGGCAATGGACCCGCAGCTCGTACTCCCCCTACCCCGGCTATCGTGCCGTCGAAGGCGCACTCGGCGAGTACAACGGCAAGTTCATGGTCAACCAGCTCGTGCTGCGCGGCTCCTCCCTTGCAACCCCGGAAGGGCATACCCGTATCACCTACCGTAACTTCTTCTATCCGCACCATCGCTGGCAGTTCACGGGACTGCGGCTCGCCGACTACGACTAGAGCATGATCCGGAAAAGTGTGCAGCAGTTTTCCAAAAGATCATGCTCAAACAATAACCTAAGGCGCAATCTCATCACGCCTTAGGCCTCATCCGACGACAACCGCGCGCCGGACAGCGCGTTCAGGAGAGTATCATGAATGTGCACGCCAGCGCTTTGGCCGAAGCCCATCTCCCCGACGAGCAGACGACCACCTTTGCCCGCGAGGCCATCGAAGACCTCTCGCAGCAGCCGAAAAAGCTGTCGCCGAAATATTTCTACGACGCAACCGGATCGGAATTGTTCGAGGCGATCACGCGCCTGCCGGAATATTATCCGACGCGCACCGAGCTTGCGATCCTGAAGGAGCGCGGCAGCGAGATCGCGAAAATCATTCCGGAGCACGCGGCGCTGGTCGAGTTCGGCGCAGGCGCGACTACGAAAGTCCGCCTTCTGCTCAACCATTGCAAGTTCGCAGCCTATGTGCCCGTCGACATCTCCGGCGACTTCCTGAATGCGCAGGCGAACGGCCTGAAGCGGGACTTTCCGTCGCTCGGCATCTATCCGGTGGCGGCCGACTTCACCACGCCGTTCGAGCTGCCGAAGGCGGTCGCATCGCGGCCCAAGGTCGGCTTCTTCCCGGGCTCGACCATCGGCAATTTCGAGCCGCACGAAGCGCAGGCCTTCCTGAAGAGCGCGCGCGAGATTCTGGGCCAGGGTGCGCTGATGATCATCGGCGCCGACCTCGAGAAGGAAGAGCGCGTGCTCCACGACGCCTATAACGATGCGGCCGGCGTCACCGCGCGCTTCAACCTCAATGTGCTCGTGCGCATCAATCGCGAGCTGGGCGGCAATTTCGATCTCTCCGCCTTCACTCATCGGGCGATCTACAATCGCGAGCGGCACCGCATCGAGATGCACCTGATCAGCAGGAAGAGCCAGACCGTGCGGCTGCTGGGCACCAGCTTCTCGTTCCGGCCGGGCGAGAGCATCCACACCGAGAACAGCTACAAATACAGCATCGAGCGTTTCGCCGCGCTGGCGCATAGCGCCGGCTGGCGGGTGCGCGAGAGCTGGACGGATGCGGCCAGGATGTTCTCGGTGCACGCGCTGGAAGCTGCGGAGTGACGGGAGCCGCTAGAGCATGATCCGGAAAAGTGTGAAGCGGTTTTCCCTCGCGACAAACGCGGAACGCGTTTGCACGGAGATCATGCTCCAAACAATAACCTAAAGTGCGATGACGATTCATCGCGCTTTAGGGGCGCTCGGCCTCGATCGTCATGGTTGAGGGCTTGCGCGCATGACCGGCCGGGATACCGCCGGTCGTCTTAACCACAACGGCGTTGCCGTCGATCCTGACCTCGCCATTCCAGCGGTCACCAAGCGCGACGCTGCGGATGGTGGTGAGGTTCAATCGTTCGTAGGGCTTGCCTTCGCCATCGAAGGCGCGCGCCGGTTCGGCCGTGAGAATATGCAGCGAGTAAAACACGCCCGACCCGCCGCCACTGTAACTCGTAATGAGGATGAGCAGCTTGTTCGCGGTCACCCCGATATAGCGATAGGCCTCCTCTTCGGTGAGACCTTTGTCGCCCGGACTGGCCCTGCGCTGCGCGACCCAGGCACCGTTGCGCTTGATCGGATCGGCATAGAGATTGCTGCCGGTCGCGGCCTTGACATCGATCGTGACGATGATGCTGCCGGAATCGGCGAGATCGCCGTCGCCCATGTCGCGAAAGACGTTCGGCGGGACCGGCTCGCCGCCGACCGTAAAACTCTGCCGGAGTTCGTCGATCGTGCCTGGGCTTCCGGCACCGGCAATCGGACCAGCCAGCGTGACACAACATGCCAGCAGAAGCGTGAACTGAAGTCTCACTGAAACCTACGTCGGCAGAGAGCGGTTCGTCGTTAGACGCGTCCCGGCCGCGCGCGGTTCAATGCTCCTCGGCCTCCTGCGGCGTCGACCCCAGCGACACCGACTCCCACACCGCGACCACGATCATGATCGCGGTGGTCGCAACCGACAGCCAGAGCGGCGACAGCTCCGATGCAAACCAGCTCAGCAGCAGAAGCAGGATGATGCCGATGCCGTGCGACAGCTGCAGGAAGCCGCGGATCGAGTACTTGAACAGGATGGTGCCGACCAAAAACACCAGCGGCCCGCCGATCGTGCTCACGATCGTCCTGACGTCGGAATGGCCCGCCGGATGCTTGAGCACCAGCTCGTCCGACACCGCGGTCAGGATGATGCCGGCGACGATCGGCATGTGCAGATAGGTGTAGGCGAGCCGCGCCAGCCGGCCGGATTCGGCAGACTTTGAGATGCGCTCGGAGCCGGCCTCCGCGCCCTTGTGGAAATAGACCCACCACATCGCGATGGCGCCGACCAGCGCCGAGACGAAGGCGAGGATGTTGTCAGTGGTCCAATCCAACTCGGCAAAGGTCGCGCCGTTGACGACGACGGCTTCACCGAGTGCGATGATGATGAAGCCGGCGCAGCGCTCGGCCATGTGGCCGCCTTCGACGGCCCAGGCCTCGACCGACGAGAACCCCAGATTCGGGACCCAGAAGCGAACCGCCGGCGAGACGTACTCGATCGTCACCGCCGCGATCCAGAACCATAGCCTCTCCTCCCCGTGCGCGAGACCGCCGAGGATCCAGAAGATCGCGGAGCCGGAGAGCCAGACCAGGATGCGGATCGCGTTGTGCCGGACCGCCGTTCGATGGCGCGGGGTCGCAAACAGCCAGAAGGCGGTGCGTCCGACCTGCATGGTCGCATAGGCGATTGCGAACCACAGGCCCCGCCCCTCGAAGGCGGTCGGGATCGTGGTCGACAGCACGAGGCCGCCCAGCATCATCAGGAAGAGCAGGATGCGGACCGGCGTCAGCTCGGGATTGAGCCAGTTGGTGACCCAGGCCGTATAGACCCACACCCACCATACCGCCAGAAACAGCAGCGTGACCTCGACCGCGCCGAGCGGCGTGAAATGGTGCAGCAGCGCGTGCGAGATTTGCGTGACGGCGAAGACGAAGACGAGGTCGAAGAACAGCTCGGCATTGGTGACGCGGCTGTGCTGGTTCGGCAAGATGACACGAAACATCGCGCCCCGCGGATTGTCCGCAGCCATCGTCGTCCCCTCGCGGCGCCGTCAGATCAGGTCCCGGGCACGCCGGTTTGCAGCGCCAGCGCGTGCAGCACGCCGCCCATCTGGCCGCGCAGGGACTGATAGACGATCTGGTGCTGCTGAACGCGGGACTTGCCGCGGAAGGATTCCGCGATCACGGTCGCGGCATAGTGGTCGCCATCACCGGCGAGGTCACGGATCGTCACCTCGGCATCGGGGATCGCTGCCTTGATCATCGCCTCGATATCGTGGGCGTCCATGGGCATTCGGGTCTTGCTCCTTGTCTCGGCTGAGAATCAGCCTCGTCGTCGAATCGCTGCCGGGTCCCCGGACCGGCAGGGCCAAACTTAGCGTGAACGGCCTTCTACGTCACGCCTTGAGGCACTATATCCGTGATCCCACCGGGATAAAGGCACGACAAAGTGCCGCGCGCGGCAGATTGATCGAAAAGGCGTGAAGTCATGAAGCTTCCAGGGCCCGACCACCCCATCACCATCACCCAAAACCCCCGGCGCGTCCGCGTCACGGCGGGCGACGTCGTGATCGCGGAGACCACCAAGGCGCTGACGCTGAAGGAGGCCAAATATCCGGCGGTGCAATATGTGCCGCGGGAGGACACCAATATGGCACTGCTCGAGCGCACCGACCGCACGACCCATTGCCCGTACAAGGGCGATGCGAGCTATTACAGCATCAAGGCTGACGGCAGGACGCTGGACAACGCGATCTGGACTTACGAGACGCCCTTCCCGGCGATGACGGAGATTTCCGGCCACCTTGCCTTCTATCCGGACAAGGTGAAGATCGAGGAAGTGGGGTAGGCTCACGGCACTGTGGCGCCGGGCGATCATGGGTCGCCTCCTCCCAGTCGAAGCAAGGCACACCGATGCCGCGCAGGGCCGGAAGACTTATTGGGATCTCGTTGCTGGGAGCGGCCGGCGTCCTCATCGCAGTGGTCGCCGCCGGGGTTGGTTTTCGAGCCTATCGCCAGCATCTTGCTGCGGAAACTCTCGCCATCCGTTCACCTAGGGGAGTGCAGGAGGGAGCGTTCGTCGACATCGGCGGCATCAAGCAATGGATTCAAATCCGCGGCGAGGATCGGGATAACCCGGTTCTCCTGTTCGTCCACGGCGGGCCCGGAGGCTCCACCTTGCCGATCTCTTCGGGCTGGCGGCCCTGGGAAGAGCATTTCACCGTTGTGCAGTGGGACCAGCGCGGGACCGGCCGCACTTATGGTGCCGCTGGAGACACGCTCGCTCCAACCATGACGTTGGAGCGAATGACGCAGGATGGTGTCGAGCTGACCGAGTATCTGCGGACGCATTTGCACAAGGACAGGATTGTCCTGGTCGGGCATTCCTGGGGCTCATTCCTGGGAATTCATATGGCGAAGCAACGCCCGGATCTGTTCTATGCCTATGTCGGCACGGGCCAGGTGGTTGGCAGGACGACCTTCGAGAAGGCATTCGAGCTGACGATCGCGCGTCTGCAAACACAGGCGGCGTCCGCGAACAACAACGAGGCGCTGGCGGAGTTGGCGCCCGTCGCCGCACGGCCGACCATGACCCAGGAAAATCGCATGATTGCCGACAAGTGGAGCAGAGCTCTCGCCCTGCCGCCCGCGGATGCCTTTCAGCTGGCCGGCCCGGTCCCGCCCCTCTTCATGCCGGATTTCTCGCTGCGCGATTGGTACAACTGGCGCAAAGGCGCCGCCTTCTCCGCAAAGTATCTGACCGGAAGGGACGGTCCGATGTTTCAGCACGACATGGCCTCAATGGGGTTCGAATTTTCGATACCCATGTTCTTCATTGAGGGCGATGCGGATGGCGTGACGCCAGGCGGACCTGCCGAGCAATATTTCAATCAGATCATGGCCCCACATAAGGAATTTGCTTGGGTTCGCGGCGGCGATCATTTCGTTCCGTTTGATCGTCCCGCTGATTTCTTGGCGGAGCTTTTGGCCCGCGTAAGACCGTTCGCACGCAATTGACGGCCTGCGCCCGGGAGCCGGCGCGCAGCCCCGATCGAGCGGCTTGCCCGCTACACCCTGAATATGGTGAGCCCCAGTATCAGCAGCACCAGGAAGATTACGACGAAGATATAGAACAGGAAGCGGGCAATATCGGCCGAGGCGGCCGAGACGCCGGTAAAGCCGAGCACGCCGGCGACGATCGAGATCAGCAGGAAGACCAGCGCCCATTTCAGAATCGTCATCGGCAACTCCGACTAAGGCCGCAGCTTACGGCCCTCAACCTGTACGTGGACGCTAACTTCGCTGCGTGGAACTGGTTCCTGGCGCTGCACACCGCCAGGCCACGGCACAAACTGCGCTTGCTGAATCGGGTTCCCGGCGGCACAGTCCGGCCCGGGCAGGAGCGCAATCGGGGCGACCATGATGACGATGTCACAATCCGCGACAATCGGAGCAGAGGCGCACGCCGCACCGAAGAGCAAGGCGCGCAATCTGTCGCTCGACCGCGTCCGCACCTTCCTGACACTCGTGGTGCTGCTGCATCACGCCGTCATCCCTTACACCCATTTCGGTCACACCGATCCGGCGTCCTGGATCGGCTTCGACGTCGTCGTGCTCGCCACCGACAGCTTCTTCATGGCGATGTTCTTCTTCCTGTCGGGACTGTTCACGTGGCCGGGCATCGCGCGCAAGGCGCCACAGGTCTTCCTGCGCGATCGCCTGTTACGGCTCGGACTGCCGTTCGCGATCGCGGCCCTCACCGTCATCCCGCTCGCCTATTACGCGATCGCGCTGCAGCAGAATACCGAGCTGACCTTCGCTGCGTTCTGGTGGAAGACGGTCACGGTGGGCCCGTGGCCGAGCGGCCCGATCTGGTTCGTATGGGTGCTGCTCGCGTTCGACCTGACCGCCAGCCTGCTCTACCGTGTCTCCACGCATCTGGTCGATCCGGTCAACCGCGTGTCAGTTCGAGGTTTTGAGCAGCCGGCCGTATTCTGGCTGTTGCTCGTCGTCGTCACGGCCATCGTTTACGTGCCCGCGCTGGTCTATTTCGGTGCCAACAGGTGGTTCGATTTCGGCCCGTTCTCGGTGCAGGCGAGCCGCATCCTGCTCTACTTCGCCTATTTCTTCATTGGCGTGAGCGTCGGTGCCGCGAACTTCGACCGCGGCGTGCTCAGCGCGGCAGGCCAATTGCCGAGGAGCCGGTGGCTGTGGGTGATCGCGACGCTGATCCCCTACTGCCTGATGTGGGGCATGATCTACATCAAGCGAGGAATCCTGGGAAATCCGGACGTGCTGCCGCACTGGTACCAAGCGATCTACGGCACGTTCTTCGTGCTGTTCTCGGCCGCGATCCTGCTCGCGATCCTCGCCTTCTTCCTGCACTCGAAGTCGCCGGGGCCGAACCTGCTCGATCGGATGCAGGCGGACGCCTACGGCATGTTCCTGGTGCACTACCCGATCGCGCTGTGGATCCAGTACGCGCTGTTCGACTACGGACTGCCGGCGATCGTGAAGGCCGCGATCGGCTTCGTGCTCACGGTGATCCTGAGCTGGGGCCTGACGGCGGCGTTGCGGAAGATCCCGGGGGCGTCGCACGTGTTGTGATTGAGTTGGGTCATTCCGGGGCGATGCGTAGCATCGAACCCGGAATCTCGAGATTCCGGGTCCGCGCTTTCGCGCGCTCCGGAATGACTATCAGGCCGCCTTCCCGCCCATATATTCCGGCAGCCAGCGCTCGAACGATTTCCGCAGCGTGTCGATCGCAACAGGCGCTTCACCCGCGATCGCGATCGCGTCGCCGCCGGTGGTGCCGATCCGCACGCAAGGCACCTCGCAGCCGCGCATCTTGGCGAGCACGCGGCCGGCCTCCGCTTCCGGCACGGTGACGAGATAGCGTGCCTGGTCCTCGCCGAACCAATAGGCCTGCGGCACGAGCGCGGCCGGCGCCGCGAGCAGCTTCGCGCCGATGCCGCTCGCCATCGCCATTTCGGCGAGCGCGATCAGGAGGCCACCGTCGGAGAGGTCGTGCACGGCGGTTGCCGTGCCCGCATGGATCATGCCGCGCACGCAGTCGCCATTGCGCTTCTCGGCGGCGAGATCGACCGGCGGCGGCGCGCCTTCCTCACGACCGCAGATGTCGCGCAGGTACATGGACTGGCCGAGCCAGCCATGGGTTTCGCCGACCAGCAGGATCGCCTCGCCTTCGGCCTTGAAGGCCAGCGACGCGGACTTGGTGAAATCGTCGAGCAGGCCGACGCCGCCGATCGAGGGCGTCGGGAGGATCGCGCGGCCGTTGGTCTCGTTGTAGAGCGAGACGTTGCCGGACACGACCGGGAAGTCGAGCGTGCGGCAGGCTTCCGAGATGCCCTTCAGGCAGCCGACGAACTGGCCCATGATCTCGGGCCGCTCCGGATTGCCGAAATTGAGATTGTCGGTGATCGCGAGCGGCTTGCCGCCGACCGCGGTGATGTTGCGCCAGGCTTCCGCGACCGCCTGCTTGCCGCCCTCGAACGGATCGGCCTCGCAATAGCGTGGCGTGACGTCGACGGTCAGCGCGAGCCCCTTCGGCCCATCCTGCACGCGCACCACGGCGGCATCGCCGCCGGGCCGCTGCAAGGTGTTGCCGAGAATGACGTGGTCGTACTGCTCCCAGACCCAGCGCTTGCTGCACATGTCAGGTGTGCCGATCAGCTTCTCGAGCGCCGCACCGACGCCCATCGGCGCCTCCACTTCGCGTGCATGCACGATCGGCAGCGCAGCGGAGGCGACATGGGGACGATCATAGACCGGCGCCTCGTCACCGAGCTCCTTGATCGGCAAATCGGCCATGACGTCGCCGCCATGCTTGACCACGAAACGCTTGCTCGGCGTCGTGTAGCCGACGACGGCGAAATCGAGGCCCCACTTCTGGAAGATCGCCTCGGCTTCCTTTTCCTTCTCGGGCTTGAGCACCATGAGCATGCGCTCCTGGCTCTCCGAGAGCATCATCTCGTAGGCGCTCATGCCGGTCTCGCGGGTCGGCACCGCGTCGAGATCGAGATCGACGCCGAGGTCGCCCTTGGCGCCCATTTCGACCGCCGAGCAGGTCAGGCCCGCCGCGCCCATGTCCTGGATCGCGATGACGCAGCCCTTCTCCATGATCTCGAGGCAGGCCTCGAGCAGCAGCTTCTCGGCGAAGGGATCGCCGACCTGCACGGTGGGGCGCTTCTCCTCGGACTTGTCGTCGAACTCGGCCGAGGCCATCGAGGCGCCGTGGATGCCGTCGCGGCCCGTCTTGGAGCCGAGATAGACGATCGGCATGTTCACGCCGGACGCCGCCGCGTAGAAAATCTTGTCCGCATCTGCGAGACCGACGGCCATCGCGTTGACGAGGATGTTGCCGTCATAACGGGTGTGGAAGCGCACCTGGCCGCCGACCGTCGGCACGCCGAAGGAATTGCCGTAGCCGCCGACGCCGGCCACGACGCCGGAGACGAGATGCCGCGTCCTGGCATGTTCGGGCGCACCGAAGCTCAGCGCATTGAGACACGCGATCGGGCGCGCCCCCATGGTGAAGACGTCGCGCAGGATGCCGCCGACGCCGGTGGTCGCACCCTGATAGGGCTCGATGTAGCTCGGGTGGTTGTGGCTCTCCATCTTGAACACCACCGCCTGGCCGTCGCCGATATCGATCACGCCGGCATTCTCGCCGGGGCCCTGGATCACCCAGGGGGCCTTGGTCGGCAGGCCGCGCAAATGAATGCGCGACGACTTGTACGAGCAGTGCTCGTTCCACATCGCCGAAAAGATGCCGAGTTCGGTGAAAGTCGGCTCCCGCCCGATCAGCTTCAGGATCCGCTCGTACTCGTCGGGCTTGAGCCCGTGGGCGGCAACCAGTTCGGGGGTGATCTTGGGTTCATTCTTCATGGATTCGAGGCTTTCGGCGGGGTTGGCCGTTCTTAGGAACATCGAGGGGCTTGGAAAAGCCCTTAATGACGCATTTTCCCGCTGTCCCACGTTTTGCAGGCGGGGTCGGCGGGAACGGGAATTGCAAGGCGCTGACGGATCGGATTTAAGGGCAAAAGACCCGTAATTGAAGGCCCATTTCCTTGCACGAATTGACCAAAGTCCCCTCCACCCGCCGCCCCGACCTGCACGTGGCCACCGAAGGTGAGTTCAAGGGCTGGCGGACCTGGATTCGCGACAGTTTTGAGACCCATATCGGCCCGTTCTGGCACAAGATCGAGGACGACGGCAGCGTTCGCTCGGCCTTCCGGGTCGAGAAAAAGCACCTCAATGGCGCCGGGAACGTCCATGGCGGCTGCTTCATGGCCTTCGCTGACTATTGCCTGTTCGCAATCGCCACCCACGAGCTGGATGGGTCCGCGGTGACCACCAATTTCGCCTGCGATTTCCTCGACGCGGCACGCGAGGGCGAGCTGATCGAATGTGTGGGCGAAGTGTCCCGCGCCGGCGGCTCGCTGATCTTCCTGCGCGGCAAGCTGACATCGGCCGGACGGCCGCTGTTCAGCTTCTCCGGGACGATCAAGCGGGTGAAGCGGAAGCCGGCACTGCAGCCAAACGCATAGCTCGACACCTTCCCTTTTCGCGCCCCCTCGCCCAGACTTGCGCCGAGCGCTTTCGCGCCGGGGAGCAAGTACAAGGTGCCGCAGAGCACATCGCCGACGGGCCGCACCGCGGCCTCCGCATCAGCGCCGTTGCCATCCATCACCGCCGCCGGCGCGCGCAACTGGCGCGACTACGCGCTATTGTTCGCGCTCGCCTGCTGCTGGAGCTCGACCTATCCGCTGGCCAAGCTCGCGCTGGACGCGATCCCGCCGATCACCTTCATCTCGGTGCGCTCGCTGATCGCCGCCGCCTTCCTGTTCGCGATCCTGTGGATGCGCGGCATCAGCCTGCCGACAGATGTGAAGGCCTGGAAGCTGTTCGCGGTCCAGCAGCTGATCAACTCGACGGTCCCGTTCCTCATCATCACCTGGTCGCAGCAATATGTGCCCGCGTCGAACACGGTGGTGCTGGCCTCGACGACGCCGATCTTCGCCTTCCTGATCACCTCGCTGATCACGCGGCACGAGCCCGCGACGCTCCTGAAACTTGCGGGCGCGATCCTGGGCCTTGCCGGCACAATCGTCATCGTCGGCCTCGATGCGCTGCGCGGCTTCGGCAGCGAGATCATTGCAGAGGTCGCGATCCTGCTCGCCACCATCTCCTTTGCCTGCGCGACGATCTTCGGCTTGCGGCTGTCCGAGTACGATCCGATGGTGGTGGCAACCGGCTCGCTGCTGTTCGGCGGCCTCGTGCTGCTGCCGCCTTCGCTGATCATCGACCAGCCCTGGACGCTGCACCCGACGCCGACGGCGATCGTCGCCACCATCGTCATGGGGATCGTCTCCAGCGCGCTGGGGCTGTTGCTGTTCTACATGTGCCTGGGCCGGCTCGGCACGCTGACGACGAACGCGCAAGGCTATTTGCGCATCCCGATCGGCGTGGGGCTTTCTGTGCTGCTGCTCGGCGAGAGCGTGCCGTCGAACCTGGCGCTGGGCCTGCTGCTGGTCATGGCTGGCGTCGCCGCCATGACGGTGCCGGCTGAGCGATTGAAGTGGCGCTAGAGCGTTTTCGAGCGAAGTGGATACCGGTTCGCGTAAAGAAAACGCGTCAAAACAGGAATCTAGAGCCATTTCCGTTCCGATGGAATCGGAACGGAAATGGCTCTAGCGAAAAACGCTACGGCTTGGCGTCGTCCGCCAGCATCTTCCGGTACTTCTCGACGTCGCGCGTCACGAGCTTCTGGAGCACCTCGGGCGTGTGCTCGTCGGGATCGGGCGCAACGGTCGACAGATCGGCAAAACGCTTCTTCACCGCGTCGGTCTCCACCGCCGTCCGCGCGGCGGCGTTCAGCTTGGCGATGACGGCCGGCGGCGTGCCCTTGGGCGCGAACAGGCCGTTCCAGCCCTGCGCCTCGAATTCGGGGAGGCCCGCTTCAGCCGATGTCGGCAGCTCCGGGAGCGTGGCGAGCCGTACGGTCGATCCGACCACGAGCCCCTTCACCAGCTTCTCGTTAATCGACTGCGAAACCGAGGCCGCCGCATCGCAGACACCGTCGATCTGGCTGCCGACCGCGTCGGTCAGCGCGGGCGCCGCGCCGCGATAGCCGACCAGCGTCGCGTCGATCCCGCCGGCCGTGACGAAGCTCTTGCAGATCAGGTAATTCGACGAGCCGACGCCGGCATGGCCGAGATTGATCTTGCCGGGATTGGCCTTGGCGTAGGCGATGAACTCCTTGAGGTCCTTCGCCGGAAAATCCTTGCGGAGCGCGATGATGCCGAACGTCTTCGCCACCATGGCGATCGGCAGGAAGGAGTCCGGTGTGAACGGGAGCTTCGGATAGATCGTGTAGGTCGCGGCATTGGTGCCGGCATTGCCGATTGCGATGGTGTAGCCGTCCGGCTCGGCGCGGGAAGCACGCGCCAGCGCGGTCGAGCCACCGGCGCCGGCGACGTTCTCGATCACGATGGTCTGGCCGAGCGCAATACCCATTTGCTCGGCGACCGTGCGCGCGATCACGTCCGAGGTGCCGCCGGCCGCGAACGGCACGATCATGGTGATCGGGCGCTTGGGGAAATCCTGCGCGAACGCGGCAGTCGCCAGCGAAAGCGCCGCGATCGCGACCAGAGACCGCTTCACCACGAATGAAATCACGCGGCCTTTTCCAGATGCTGGACAAGGCCGGCAAACAGGCCGCGGCCGTCGGTGCAGCCCATGATGTCTTCGACGTGGTTTTCGGGATGCGGCATCATGCCGAGCACGTTGCCCCTGTCATTGACGATGCCGGCGATGGACTGCGCGGCGCCGTTGATGTTGGAGGCCTCGTCGACCACGCCGTCAGCGGAGCAGTAGCGGTAGAGCACGCGCCCCTCGCCTTCGAGCCGCTTGATGGTCTCTTCATCCGCCTCGTAATTGCCCTCGCCATGGGCGACCGGCACGCGGATCACCTGCCCGGCATTGTAACCGCGGGTGAACGGCGTGTCGGAGCGCTCGACGCGCAGATGCACGTCGTGGCAGATGAATTTCAGCCCCGCATTGCGCATCAGCACGCCCGGCAAGAGGCCGGACTCGCAGAGGATCTGGAAACCGTTGCAGACGCCGAGCACGAGGCCGCCCTTCGCCGCATAGTCACGCACCGCATCCATCACCGGCGCCCGCGCAGCAATCGCGCCACAGCGAAGATAGTCGCCGTAGGAGAAGCCGCCCGGCACCACCACGAGGTCGGTGCCAACAGGCAGCGACGTTTCGGCGTGCCAGACCATCGCGGGCTCATGGCCCGAGATGAGCTTCAGCGCACGAGCCATGTCGCGATCGCGATTGATTCCGGGGAAGACGAGAATGGCGGCTTTCATTGGGCGGGTGCGTCGTTCAGCTCGAGGCGGGTTTCAATACGGTCCAAGCGACCTTCGTGGCGAACTAGAGTGGCATGAACGCTTGAAATCTCCTGAAAAACGCTGGTGATTTCGTGGCGGATGCCCGTTTGAGACGTTCGCATGGCCTGCATTTCCTGCTTGAGCTCGTCGATCTTTCCATCGACCTGCGCGAGCCGAGCCTGAATCGACTTTATCACCTCGAACATCAGTTCCGCTGTGACGTCGGCCATGCTGTCAGTTCCTAAGCCTTCAACTCGATCGCGTAGTTCTCGATCACGGTGTTCGCGAGCAGCTTGTCGGCGGCCTCCTTCAGCGCCGCTTCGGCCTTGGCCTTGTCGGCGCCGGCAAGCTCGATGTCGAACACCTTGCCCTGGCGGACGCTGGCGACGCCGTCGACGCCGAGCGACTTCAGCGCGCCTTCGATGGCCTTGCCCTGCGGGTCGAGGATACCCGTCTTCAGGGTAACGGTGACACGTGCCTTCACGTCGATAATCCCTCTTAGCTCTTCACCAGCACCGGGCCCGAGCCCACCGGCCGCTCGTTCTCCATGAGGATGCCGAGACGTTTTGCGACTTCGGTATAGGCCTCCAGCAGCCCACCAAGATCCCTGCGGAAGCGGTCCTTGTCGAGCTTCTCGTTCGACTTGATGTCCCACAGGCGGCAGGAGTCCGGCGAGATCTCGTCGGCGACGATGATACGCATCATCTCGTTCTCGAACAGACGGCCGCACTCCATCTTGAAGTCGACGAGCCGGATGCCGATGCCGAGGAAGAGACCGGTGAGGAAGTCGTTGACACGGATGGCGAGCGCCATGATGTCGTCGATCTCCTGCGGCGTCGCCCAGCCGAAGGCAGTGATGTGCTCTTCCGACACCATGGGGTCGTTGAGCTGGTCGTTCTTGTAGTAGAATTCGATGATCGAACGGGGCAGCTGCGTGCCCTCCTCGATGCCGAGGCGCTGTGACAGCGAGCCGGCGGCAACGTTCCGCACCACCACCTCGAGCGGCACGATCTCGACCTCACGAATCAACTGCTCGCGCATGTTGAGCCGGCGGATGAAATGGGTCGGCACCCCGATGTCGTTGAGGTGCTGAAACAGGTACTCCGAGATCCGGTTGTTGAGGACACCCTTGCCCTCGATCACCTGATGCTTTTTCGCATTGAACGCGGTGGCGTCATCCTTGAAGTGCTGGATCAGGGTACCGGGCTCCGGGCCTTCGTAGAGAACCTTTGCCTTGCCTTCATAAATGCGACGCCGACGGCTCATGGGGATGTACCGTGTTTTGTTGAAATCCATGTATTTGGTGTGCTCCGGTTACTAGGATTACGACCCACAGCGGAGCTGCCGTGAACGGCCCGGAACCCGCGGAAACAGAACGGGAACCAAGCCTTCAGGCAACCTATCCGATTGGCTGTCCCAGCACAATCGATCCAGCCGTCCGGCGCCAACTTATACCGTTTTGCCTGCGACTTAACGGCTCGTTGTTTTGCCGATTCGTGCCCTCTATCTAGGCATGCGCCGGGGCCCCCGCAACGAGGGCCCGCCGGGTCCGGTCAGCAGGGAATTGGAAGAGGCATGAGCGAGTTCAACAAGCGCGAGGAAGGTTTCGAGAAGAAGTTCGCCCTCGACGAGGAGCAGAAATTCAAGGCGGAAGCCCGCCGCAACCGGCTGCTTGGGCTCTGGGCTGCCGAGAAGCTCGGAATCACCGGCGAGGCCGCCACGGCCTACGCCAAGGAAGTGGTTGCGGCCGATTTCGAGGAAGCCGGCGACGGCGACGTCCTGCGCAAGGTCATGGCCGATTTCGCCGCCAAGAACGTCGCCGTCACCGAGCAGGCGATCCGCACCAAGATGAACGAGCTGATCGCCGTGGCGGCGGCCGAGGTGAAGGCGGGGAAGTGACGCGAAGCGTCCTCACACGCACCGTCATTCCGGGGCGGTCCGCAGGACCGAACTCCAATGCGCAATTGCGCATTGGAGAATCTCGAGATTCCGGATCGCCGCTGGCGCGGCGTCCGGAATGACCGAGGGGTCTGTCACCCCTCCTTGAACCCATACTCCGGCACGTTGCCGCTGGCGCCGTAATATTTGTACGGCAGGAACTTGCCGCTCATGGTGATCTTGACGCGGTCGCCCTTTGGATTGGCGATGCGTTCCAGCGCCATGTCGAAGTCGATCGCCGACATGATGCCGTCGCCGAATTCCTCTTCGATCAGCGCCTTCCAGGCCGGACCGTTCACCATCACCATCTCATAGAAGCGGTAGATCAGCGGATCGGTCGGCGGCATCGGCGTCCCGGTGCCGCGCATCGGCACCTCGTTCAGCATCGCGGTTTCGGCCTTCGACAGGCCGAACAGCTCGCCTGCGTTGGCGGCCTGCGGCTTCGTCAATTTCATCTGGCCGAGGATCGCGCCGACGATCAGCACCTCCGAATAGCCGCCGACCTTGTCGCAGATGTATTTCCAGCTCCAGCCCTTCTCGCGCTTGATGTCGAGCAGCTTTTCGGTGAGGTCTTCGCGTTTCATGTCAAGTCTCCCTTGGCTACGCATTGTGTCGCGCCGGTCCGTTCCCTCGAGGGAAGCGAGATAGAAGCCATGCCGTTGCGTGCCGCTTTGGGAGGCACGAAACGTGCCAATGGATGAGGTCAGGCCCCACACCCGCGCCCTCGCCTCGCGCGACAAATCGACAGTAGATCGCTTGATCGCCGCCGGATCTCGTAGGGCGAGCAAAGGCGCGCAGCACGTGCTCACCATGTCTGTCTCTGCTGCGTTGATCGACATGGTGGGCACGCTTCCGCCTTCGCTCATCGAGCTACGGCGGACAAGTCGCTTTGCCCAGCCTACGAGACTTACGCGCTCCGCGACATCATCCCCTGCAGTCGCACCAGCTCCGCATCGAGATCGCGCTCCACATCCGCCGCCCGAATCTCCATCACGCGATAATCGCGCGCCTCCAGCCACGCCCGCCTTGCCGCGCGGTCGGCGGCGATCGTCTCGCCCTCGCCCGGGTTCACCAGCTCGATCGCGATCCGGTGCGGGAAGGAGACGAAGTCCGGGATGTGGCGGCCGACCGGGGTCTGGCGCTTGAACTGGCCGGCGAAGCGGCGGTCGCGCGTCAGCGCCTGCCAGAGCAGGCGCTCGGCGTCGGTGGGGTTGCGGCGAAGCAGGCGGGCGAGGCCGCGCACCGTGCTGCCGCTGTCGGGCACTCCGCCGCCCTGCCCGTGCTCGGCCAGCAGCGCGCGCAGGCGCGTTGCCTGCTCACCGTCGAGCACGCCGCCCTTGGCCGGGCCCTTGCGCCCCTCGGCGATCGCCATGACGACCCCGTGCAGGGTGTGCATGTCCTGCTTGGTCGGCTCCATGCGGCTGAAGATGTTGCGCAGGTTGACCAGCATGGTGTCGCGCTTCTCGGCCGGGCGCAGGAATTCGACCCGGTCGAGCTCGCGCACGAGGTTGTCGAAGAAGGCCTGCATTTGGTGCTGCGAGGCGCGCTCGGAGCGCTCCGGCATGCCGTGCGGCAGCTCACCTGACGTCATCAGCTTGAACCATTCATAGCCGATCAGCAGCACGGCCTGGGCGAGGTTCAGCGAGGCAAAGCCCGGATTGACCGGGAAGGTGATGATGCGGTTGGAGAGCCCGACCTCCTCGTTAGTCAGCCCCCAGCGCTCCCGGCCGAACATGATGCCGGCCTTGCCCCCTGTGGCGACGTGACCCGAGATCTCTCTTGCTGCCGCCTCCGGGCCGACCACGGGCTTGGCCTGGTCATGGGCGCGGGCGGTGGTTGCGAACAGCAGGTCGAGGTCGGCGACGGCCTGCTCGACCGTATCGAATAACTCGACCCGTTCCAGGATGTGGTCGGCGCCGGCCGCCGCGCGCTGGGCGGCAATGTTGGGCCAGCCGTCGCGGGGGTTGACGATGCGCAGGCGCCCGAGCGCGAAGTTGCCCATGGCGCGCGCGGCCATGCCGATGTTTTCGCCGAGCTGCGGCTCGACCAGGATCACGATGGGTCCGTCGAGGGAAAGGCCCGCCTTGCTCTTGTCAGTCCCCGACATCTCGTTTCGCTTTCACACTGGTTCTCAAGGCCTTGCAGAGGCGCTCTTAGGAATTGATTCAAAGCCGGCCATAGGGCCAGCTTGCCCGGTCGCCTGTCGTTTGCCTGTCCTGACAAAATTCTCAAGGGAAATAACGGGGTTAGATTCGACTTTTGAATCTCGCCTGTAACTTCACCACCGCGCGTGCGACAGGGCCGCTCCCGCCCCCCATCTGTGGAAGCTGGATGGGCTAAAAGTGCATAATCACTTGGCTTTCGCCCGCCGCTGTCGAGTGCTAAGAGGCCCCGGATATTCCAGTTGGCGCCAGCGGCGCCGTTCCCAAGAGGGCTTCCCCGATCATGGCAAAAATCAAGGTGACCAACCCCGTCGTCGAACTCGATGGCGACGAGATGACCCGGATCATCTGGCAGTACATCAAGGACAAGCTGATCAACCCGTTCCTGGATGTCGAGCTGCTCTATTTCGACCTGGGGATGGAGCACCGAGACCACACCAATGATCAGGTCACCATCGACGCCGCCGAAGCCATCAAGAAGGTCGGCGTCGGCGTCAAGTGCGCCACCATCACCCCGGACGAGGCCCGGGTGAAGGAGTTCAACCTCAAGCAGATGTGGAAGTCGCCGAATGGCACCATCCGCAACATCCTCGGCGGCGTGATCTTCCGCGAGCCGATCATCTGCAAGAACGTGCCGCGCCTCGTTCCCGGCTGGACCAAGCCGATCATCATCGGCCGCCATGCCTATGGCGACCAGTACCGCGCCACTGACATCAAGTTCCCGGGCAAGGGCACCCTCTCGATGAAGTTCGTCGGCGAGGACGGCACCGTGATCGAGAAGGAAGTGTTCAAGGCTCCGGGCGCCGGCGTCGCCATGGAGATGTACAATCTCGACGACTCCATCATCGACTTCGCCCGCGCCTCCTTCAACTACGGCCTGCTGCGCAACTATCCGGTCTATCTCTCGACCAAAAACACCATCCTCAAGGTCTATGACGGCCGCTTCAAGGACATCTTCCAGGACATCTTCGACCGCGAGTTCAAGAAGGAATTCGACGCCAAGGGCCTGACCTACGAGCACCGCCTGATCGACGACATGGTGGCCTCGGCCCTGAAGTGGTCCGGCGGCTATGTCTGGGCCTGTAAGAACTACGACGGCGACGTGCAGTCCGACACGGTCGCGCAGGGCTACGGCTCGCTCGGCCTGATGACCTCGGTGCTGCTCACCCCGGACGGCAAGACCGTGGAAGCCGAAGCCGCCCACGGCACGGTGACCCGCCACTACCGCGAGCACCAGAAGGGCAAGGAGACCTCGACCAACTCGATCGCGTCCATCTTCGCCTGGACCCGCGGCCTGTCGCACCGTGCCAAGCTCGACAACAATGCCGAGCTCGCCAAGTTCGCGAACACCCTCGAGAAGGTCTGCGTCGACACCGTCGAGGCCGGCTACATGACCAAGGACCTCGCGCTCCTGGTCGGCGCCGACCAGCGCTGGCTCTCGACCACGGGCTTCCTCGACAAGGTCGCCGAGAACCTGACGAAGGCGCTGACGGCCTAAGCTGTCATCCGCAATTTCGCCCGACTGGGTCGGACATCATCACGGGCCGCGCCAAAGCGCGGCCCTTTTGTTTTGTGACCTTGCGCGGAGACTAACCATGTCGATCAAGCTTGCCGTCTCCTGCCTGTTGCTGCTCTCGGCCATCGCCGGGCAAGCCAGAGCCGCCGACCCGCTTCCTGAGGCCATCACCGCCCCCGGCGAGACTGTCGTGCTCAGCGTCCACGCCGAGGGCGCGCAGGTCTATGAGTGCAAGGCGGGCAAGGAAGGCAAACTTGCTTGGACGTTCCGCGAACCCATCGCAACACTGCTCGCCGATGGCAAGACGATTGGTCGTCACTATGCCGGACCGAACTGGGAGCACATCGACGGCAGCGCAGTGGCGGGCAAGATCACCGGCAGGCTGGCAATCGGAGAGACGTCAGGCCAAACGGTAGATATCCCGTGGCTGAGATTGGAGGTGATCTCCCGCCGAGGCACCGGCGTTCTGAGCGACATCACGACGGTACAACGTATTCATACGCACGGCGGCTGGCTGGACGATACCCCCTGCGATCCGGCCGGCAGCTTTAGGAGCGTCCCCTATTCGGCTGATTACGTTTTCCTGAAGAAAGGCTGATATAGACTGAGCCGCGCCGCCACACGGAGGTCTTGTCGATGCTCTTCATGGTGATCGAACGCTTCAAAGACCGCGATCCCATTCCGGTCTATCGACGCGTGCGCGACGAGGGCGTCAAATTCCCGGACGGGCTCAGATATCTCGGCAGCTGGATCGAGCCCAATTTCGACCGCTGCTTCCAGCTCATGGAATGCGACGACGCCCGCCTGTTGCAGGAATGGGTGCTGAACTGCCAGGGCTTTGGCATGACCTTCGAGATCGTGCCGGTCGTGCCCAGCAAGGAGACGCGCGAGGTCGTGGCGCCCTTCCTCGACCGGGACTAGACGTTTTCGAGCGAGGTGGATACCGGTTTGCGTAAAGAAATTGGCGCTTTGGGCAATTCGGCCGCAGAAGAAGGGCTCTTGCGGCCAGCCGCGTTGTGGGCGGCAGATTGTGCTGCGCTGGCTTTGCCGGCTTTCGTCCGACGCGCTCCAAATGATGAGCGCCCACGGAATGCCGTCGTCGGCGGACGTGAATTCGGTCACGGCAAGCGGCGCGGCAAGGCGCTGCGAACTCTCGCCTGGGCCGCGCACTCGGCAGCCAAAGAGGCTGAGGACAAAGCTGCAAAGTATGCGGCTCGCTCAGCGATGCTAACCGCCGCTGTCGCCTACACCCACACCGATCTGGCCCAAGGCTTGCCGGGAATTCGTCAGGCGCGGCACCTGCTGGGACCAATCGTCTATGCGGCACTTGCGCTTGAACTGGAAGCAACCAGTCCAACCGATGTGGCGAACGATGTCATTTCCTTCGCAGTGAGAACGGCACCTCCAGAAGTTCTGGAACTGATTCGTCGGATGCCACCGCAGCAACCGGGCACGACTCGTCTCGGTCGACTATTCTATGCTCTCGATGCGAAGCTTCGAGCGCCGCTTTCCGATGGCGAGGATGATTGATCGTTTCTTGGGCGCAAGTTCATGGCCAACACAGATCGCTTCCGGATCAAAGCCGTCGGCGGGCGCTTGCACTCAGTTTACGGGTCCTGCCCCCAGAGCCCCGTTTCGATTTGATCGGAACGGAAATGGCTCTAGCGGCTACGCGCCGCGGCGTGCGTCGTCCTGTTCGGCCTGCGCCAGTTCAGCCGCGGCGAGATCGCCAGTCTCTTCCAGCCGCGCTTTCGCGGTCTGGTGGACGTGGGCGGCCAGCGTCGGCATGCGCTCGATCAGGGCGTGAAAGTCCTGGGCGTCGAGCAGCAATAGCCGCGTTTTGCGTGTCGCCGTCACCGTGCCGCTGCGCTTTGTCTTGTGCAGCAGCGCGATCTCGCCGAAGAAGGTGCCGTCGGCCAAGCGCACCTGCTGGCTCGGCAGCGCGATCTCGACCTCGCCTGCGGTGATGAAATACATCGACGAGGCGACATCGCCCCGCCGCACCAAGACCTCGCCCTGCTCGACGGTGCGGGCCCTGAGCAGCCGCATGATGTCGGCGATCTCCGCTGCCGACAAATGTGAGAACAGCGGCACGCGCGCCAGCATGCCCCAGGTGACGACGAAGTCGCGCCGCTTCACCTCTTCGGCAAAGGCGGTCGAGATGATCGCGACCGGCAGCGCGATCATGGCAAAGCCCGCGATGATCGTGAACACGGAGATGATTTTCCCGAGCGGCGTCACCGGCACGACGTCGCCATAGCCGACGGTGCCCAGCGTCACGATCGCCCACCACATCGCCTGCGGGATGGTGCCGAGCTTGTCCGGCGCACATCGCGCTCGATGGCGTAGAGCAGCGAAGCGAAGGTCAGCACCGCGCCGGTCAGGATGACGATGCAGCCGATCAGCGCCCGCCGCTCGGCGTGCACGGCAGCGAGCAGCGAGCGCATCGCCGGCGAATAGCGGATCAGCTTGAAGAACGACAGAACGCCGAGCGCGGCCAGCGTTGCATGCCGGCCAGTGACCAGCACGACCGCTGCGGGCAGGAACGACATGAGGTCGATGATGCCGAGCGCGGAAAAGGCATAGCCGAGCCGGTCGGAAAGCGGCGAGCCCCTGCTAGGCGTATGGCCTGCCACCGTCCACATCCGCGCGGCATATTCCAGCGCGAACACGATCACGGCGAGGATGGTGATCGCCGAGAACAGCGTACCGAACTGCGCGTCGAACTCCGGCACCGAGGCGAGTATCATCGCGGCCACATTGAGCACGATGACGCCAATGATGATTTGGATGAAGCGCGACCCGACCGCGTAGGCCAGCGGATCGTGCTCCAGCAATTCGTACAGACGATCCCTTAAGTTGGGATCGCGCAAACCACGTCCTCGCGGAACGAGGCGCATGGCTCTTTAAGCGCCTCCCATCGCCTTTTCGATCGCCGCGAGGGCGGCGTTGGCATTGGCGCCGTCGGGACCGCCGGCCTGCGCCATGTCGGGCCGGCCACCGCCGCCCTTGCCGCCGAGCGCCTCGGACGCAACGCGCACGAGATTCACGGCATTGAAGCGTGAGGTCAGATCGGCGGTGACGCCGACGACGACGCCGGCCTTGCCGTCCTCGGTGACGCCGACGATGGCGACCACGCCGGAGCCGATCTGCTTCTTGCCGTCATCCGCAAGGCTCTTGAGATCCTTCATCTCGATGCCCTCGACCGCGCGCGCCATCAGCTTGACGTCGCCGACCTCGCGCACGCCTGAGGCTGCGCCATTGCCGGCGGACCCGCCGCCGCCCATCGCGAGCTTCTTGCGGGCGTCGGAGAGCTCGCGCTCCAGCTTCTTGCGTTCGTCCATCAGTGCGGCGATGCGCGCCGGCACGTCCTCGATCGAGGTGCGCAGCTCGCCTGCCGCAGTCTTCGCCAGCGCCATGGTCTCGTTGGCATGCTTGCGCGCATAATTGCCGGTCAGCGCCTCGATGCGGCGAACGCCCGAGGCAACCGCGCTCTCGCCCGTCAACGTGATCAGGCCGATGTCACCGGTGCGCTTCACATGGGTGCCGCCGCAGAGCTCGACCGACCAGCCGAGCGCATTAGCGCCGCGCTCGCGCGCGGTCTTGCCCATCGAGACGACGCGGACCTCGTCGCCGTACTTCTCGCCGAACAGCGCGCGCGCGCCGGCCTCGCGGGCCTCGTCCACGCCCATGACACGGGTCGTGACCTCGTCGTTCTCCAGCACCACGTCGTTGGCGATGTCCTCGACGCGGGCCAGCTCCTCTGCCGTGATCGGCTTCGGATGCACGAAGTCGAAGCGCAGGCGGTCGGGCGCGACCATCGAGCCGCGCTGGGCGATGTGGTCGCCGAGCACCTGGCGCAGCGCCTCGTGGATGAGATGGGTCGCCGAATGATGCGAGCGGATCGAGGAGCGCCTGCTGTGATCGACCTCGAGCTGCAGCGCGGTGCCCACCTTCAGCTCGCCCTGCTCGACCGTGCCGACGTGAACGAAGAAATCGCCGAGCTTCTTCTGCGTGTCGGTGACGCGGAACTTGACGCCACCCTCCCCTAGCAGCACGCCGGTATCACCGACCTGGCCGCCGGACTCCGCATAGAACGGCGTCTGGTTCAGCACGATCGAACCGGTCTCGCCGGCCTTGAGGCTGGCGACTTCCTTGCCGTCCTTCACCAGCGCCGCGACGACGCCTTCGGCGCTCTCGGTCTCGTATCCCAGGAATTCGGTGGCCCCTAACTTCTCGCGCAGCGGGAACCAGATCGCCTCGCTCGCCGCCTCGCCCGAACCGGCCCAGGACGCCCGCGCCTTCTCGCGCTGACGCTCCATCGCGTCGGTGAAGGCGGACTGGTCGACACCGATGCCGCGCGATTTCAGCGCGTCCTGCGTCAGGTCCAGCGGGAAGCCGTAGGTGTCGTACAGCGTGAAGGCGACGTCACCGTCGAACATGTCGCCCTTCTTCAGGGACGCGCTCTTCTCGTCGAGGATGGCAAGGCCGCGCACCAGCGTCTTGCGGAAACGGGTCTCTTCCAGGCGCAGCGTTTCCTCGATCAGCTTTTCCGCGCGCATCAGTTCGGGATAGGCCTGGCCCATCTCACGCACCAGCGCCCAGACCAGGCGATGCATCAGCGGCTCTTTCGCACCTAACAGCTGCGCATGGCGCATGGCGCGGCGCATGATCCGGCGCAGCACATAGCCGCGGCCCTCGTTCGAGGGCAGCACGCCGTCGGAGACGAGGAAAGCCGAGGAGCGTAAGTGGTCGGCGATGACGCGGAACGAGGCCAAGGTCTGCTCGTTCGGCCCGCTACCGAGCGCGGAGGCCGTCGCATCGATCAGTTGGCGGAACAGGTCGGTCTCGAACACGCTGTCGACGCCCTGCAGGATGCAGGCCATGCGCTCGAGGCCCATGCCGGTGTCGATCGAGGGACGCGGCAACGGCACGCGCTCCTCCTTCGTCACCTGCTCGTACTGCATGAACACGAGGTTCCAGAATTCGAGGAAGCGGTCGCCGTCCTCCTCCGGAGAGCCCGGAGGGCCGCCCCAGATGTGATCGCCGCGGTCGATGAAGATCTCCGAGCACGGGCCGCACGGGCCGGTATCGCCCATCGCCCAGAAATTGTCCGAGGTCGGGATGCGGATGATGCGGTCGTCGGAGAAGCCGGCGATCTTCTTCCAGAGGCCGGCCGCCTCGTCGTCGGTGTGATAGACGGTGACGAGCAGCTTGTCCTTCTTCAGCCCGAAGTCCCGGGTGATTAGCGTCCAGGCGAGCTCGATCGCGCGCTCCTTGAAATAGTCGCCGAAGGAGAAGTTGCCGAGCATCTCGAAGAAGGTGAGATGGCGCGCCGTGTAGCCGACATTATCGAGGTCGTTGTGCTTGCCACCGGCGCGCACGCATTTCTGCGACGTGGTGGCGCGCTGATAGGACCGCTTCTCGACGCCGGTGAAGACGTTCTTGAACTGCACCATGCCGGCATTGGTGAACATCAACGTCGGATCGTTGCGCGGCACCAATGGCGAGGACGACACGATCTCGTGTCCGTTCTCGGCAAAGAAGTTCAGAAAGGTCGACCTGATCTCGTTGACGCCGCTCATGTTCATCCAATCGGGTGTGCTTGGACCCGCCAAAGGCCATCAAAACCTGTGATTTAGGCTGATATCTGCGGGCCAAAGCGCTTTTAGACAAGGCCAGCTTCACTGTCCAGAAACTGTGCAAGGAGATGTGCAAGCAGATCAGTGGGTTGCCGCAGGCGCTCAATCCCGTTGAAAGGCACAGAAGCCGCGTTGACAGGCTTGGCCGGGCTGTGGTCTGTACCTATCTCTATCGTACGGCCACGTCGGGAGAGACCGGCTTCACTGCCGGCGCCGAAGGAGCAACCGCCCCGGAAACTCTCAGGCAAAAGGACCGCGTGGCTTTGACAGCATCTGGAAAGAGGCGCCGACGGGCTTAGGTCCGGATGGCGTCCGCCGACGGGATAATACTCTCAGGCACAGCGACAGATGGGGCTTCGATTGGTGTCCTCAGGGGAATCGTCCCCGGGGAACCGCCGAGGGCCCCCCGTGATGCTAGCGCGCGACAACCAAGATTCTCTCCGACGTACCCCCCTCTACGACCTTCATGTGTCGCTCGGCGGCAAGATGGTGCCGTTCGCGGGCTATGACATGCCGGTGCAATATCCGGCCGGGGTCCTCAAGGAGCACCTCCATACCCGCAGCAAAGCCGGCCTGTTCGATGTCTCCCATATGGGCCAGCTTCGCTTGCGGCCGAAATCCGGCAAGGTTGAGGACGCCGCCCGTGCGCTGGAGCGGCTGGTGCCGCAGGATATCGTGGCGATTGCGCCGGGACGGCAGCGCTACGCCCAGTTCACCAACGCCGATGGCGGCATCCTGGACGACCTGATGGTCGCCAATTTCGGCGATCACCTGTTCCTGGTCGTCAACGCCGCCTGCAAGGCCGAGGACGAGGCGCATCTGCGCGCGCATCTCTCGGACGACTGCATCATCGATTCGCTCGCTGACCGCGCGCTGATAGCGCTGCAGGGGCCGAAGGCCGAAGCCGCGCTGGCGAAACTTTGTGCAGAGGCGCCTTCCATGAAGTTCATGGACGCCGGCCCGCACAAGGTTGCCGGCCTCGACTGCTTCGTCTCGCGCTCCGGTTACACCGGCGAGGACGGGTTCGAGATTTCAGTCCCCGCTGCGGATGCCGAACGCCTCGCCAAGACGCTTCTTGAAAATCCCGACGTGCTGCCGATCGGCCTTGGCGCCCGCGACAGCCTGCGGCTCGAGGCCGGGCTCTGCCTCTACGGCCACGACATCGACACCACGACCACGGCGGTCGAGGCCGCGCTGGAATGGTCGGTGCAGAAGAGCCGCCGCACCGGCGGCGCCCGCACCGGCGGCTTTCCCGGCGCTGAGAAACTTCTCGCCCATTTCGATCAGGGCGCGGCCCGCCGCCGCGTCGGCCTGCGCACTGAAGGCCGCGCACCGGTGCGCGAGGGCGCGCTGCTGTTTGCGGATGAAACTTCTGGCGAACCGGTCGGAAAGGTCACCTCGGGCGGTTTCGGCCCGAGCCTGAATGCGCCCGTCGCGATGGGCTATGTGCCCACCGCCCTGAGCGCGCTCGACACAAAACTCTTCGCCGAGGTGCGCGGCCAGCGGCTGCCGCTCACGGTCGCCGCCATGCCCTTCGTGAAAAACACCTACAAACGCTGAGGATCTGTGAATGACCACGACCCTGTACACCTCCGACCATGAATGGCTGGCCATCGACGGCGACGTCGCCACCGTCGGCATCACCGACTACGCCCAGCAGCAACTCGGCGACGTCGTGTTCGTCGAACTGCCCAAGGTCGGCCGCACGCTGAAGAAGACCGAGGCCGCCGCCGTCGTGGAATCGGTGAAGGCCGCCTCCGACGTCTATGCGCCGATATCAGGCGAAGTGCTCGAGACCAATGAAGCGCTCGCCGCCGAGCCGGCGCTGGTGAACTCGGATGCGCAAGGCGCGGCCTGGTTCTTCAAGATCAAGATTGCTGACAAGAGCGAGCTCGGTGGCCTCATGGATGAAGCCGCCTACAAGGCCCACACGGCTTAGAAAGACGATGGAGCAAGCGATGACCGCGCACCGCAAATCCAGCGGCGAGACCGCCGCCAATTTCGCTCGCCGCCACATCGGCCCGTCGGCGCGCGACGTCACCGCAATGTTGGAGACCGTCAGCGCCAAGAGCGTTGATGCGCTGATCGCAGAAACGCTGCCTGCCTCGATCCGGCAGGCATCCCCGCTCGATCTCGGCAAGCCGCTGAGCGAGACCGAGGCGATCGCGCACATGAGCGAGCTCGCCGCCCAGAATAAGGTCTTCACCTCGCTGATCGGCCAAGGCTATTCCGGGACGATCCTGCCCGCGGTAATCCAGCGCAACATTCTGGAGAACCCGGCCTGGTACACGGCCTACACCCCCTACCAGCCCGAGATCAGCCAGGGCCGGCTGGAGGCGCTGTTCAACTTCCAGACCATGATCTGCGACCTCACCGGGCTCGACGTCGCCAACGCCTCGCTGCTCGATGAGGCGACCGCGGCGGCCGAGGCCATGGCGCTTGCGGAGCGGCACTCGCAAGTGAAAGCGAAAGCCTTCTTCGTCGACAAGGACGTGCATCCGCAAACGCTCGCCGTGATGCGCACCCGCGCCGAGCCGCTGGGCTGGAACCTGATCGTCGGCGATCCCCTCGCCGATCTCGACAAGACGGATGTGCTCGGTGCGCTGCTGCAATATCCGGGCAGTTCGGGCGCCGTGCGCGACCTCAGGCCCGCGATCGCGACCCTGCGCGCCAAGGGCGCGCTCGCGATCATTGCCGCCGATCTCTTGGCACTGACGCTGCTCGCCTCGCCCGGCGAGCTTGGCGCGGACATCGCCATCGGCTCCGCCCAGCGTTTCGGCGTGCCGATGGGCTATGGCGGCCCGCACGCGGCCTATATGGCGGTGCGCGATGCGCTGAAGCGCTCGCTGCCCGGTCGCATCGTCGGCCTCTCCGTCGACTCGCGCGGCGCGCCGGCCTATCGCCTTGCGCTCCAGACCCGCGAGCAGCACATCCGCCGCGAGAAGGCGACCTCCAACATCTGCACGGCGCAGGTGCTGCTCGCCGTGATCGCCTCGATGTACGCGGTCTATCACGGCCCCGAAGGGCTGGCGCAGATCGCGCGCAATGTGCATCGCCGCACCACCGTGCTCGCCGCCGGCCTGCGCAAGCTCGGCTTTGCGCCGCAGTCCGACAGCTTCTTCGACACGCTCAGCGTGGACGCCGGCACGAAGCGTGCCGAGATCGTCGCACGCGCGGCCGCCGAGAAGATCAATCTTGGCGTTGGCGATGGCAGCTTGCGCATCGCGCTCGACGAGACCACGACACAAGCGACGGTGGAAGCAGTCTGGCGCGCCTTCGGCGGCCAGCTCGCCTATGCCGAGATCGACGCCTCGACGCGCGAGGCGCTGCCGGACGGCTTGAAGCGCACCACCGCGTTCCTCACCCATCCGGTCTTCCACGCGCATCGCTCGGAGACCGAGATGCTGCGCTACATGCGCAAGCTCAGCGATCGCGACCTCGCGCTTGACCGTGCGATGATCCCGCTCGGCTCCTGCACGATGAAGCTGAACGCGACCACCGAGATGATGCCGCTGACCTGGCCGGAGTTTGCGAACCTGCACCCGTTCGCCCCGCGCGAGCAGGCCGCTGGCTATCACGCGCTGTTCGCGCAGCTCGAAAAGTGGTTGTGCGACATCACCGGCTATGACGCGATCTCGCTGCAGCCGAATTCCGGCGCGCAAGGCGAGTACGCGGGCCTGCTCGCGATCCGCGCCTATCATGCCGCGCGCGGACAGTCGCATCGCAAGATCTGCCTGATCCCCTCCTCCGCCCACGGCACCAATCCGGCCTCGGCCGCGATGGTCGGCATGGACGTGGTGGTGGTCGCCTGCGAGAAGAACGGCGACGCCGACGTCAACGATCTTCGCGCCAAGGCGGAGAAGCATTCGAACGACCTCGCCGCTGTCATGATCACCTATCCCTCGACGCATGGCGTGTTCGAGGAGCACATCCGCGAGATCTGCGACATCGTGCATGACCATGGCGGCCAGGTCTATCTCGATGGCGCCAATCTCAACGCGCAGGTCGGCCTGTCCCGGCCGGGCGACTACGGCGCCGACGTCAGCCACCTCAATCTGCACAAGACCTTCTGCATCCCGCATGGCGGCGGCGGCCCCGGCATGGGCCCGATCGGCGTCAAGGCGCATCTCGCGCCGTTCCTGCCAAGTCATCCTGAAAATCGCCATCGCGCGACGCGAGCGGATGCACCGGTCGGCCCGGTCTCGGCCGCGCCGTTCGGTTCGGCCTCGATCCTGACCATCTCCTACATCTACATTTTGATGATGGGCGGTGAAGGGCTGAAGCGCGCCACCGAAATCGCGATCCTCAACGCCAACTACGTCGCGGCGCGGTTGGATGCGCATTTCCCGGTGCTCTACAAGAACGCCAGGGGACGCGTCGCGCATGAGTGCATCGTCGACCCGCGGCCGCTGAAGACTACTTCCGGCGTCACCGTGGACGACATCGCAAAGCGCCTGATCGATTACGGCTTCCACGCCCCGACCATGAGCTTCCCGGTGCCGGGCACGCTGATGGTCGAGCCGACCGAATCGGAATCGAAGGCGGAGCTGGACCGCTTCTGCGACGCGATGATCGCCATCCGGAAGGAGATCGCCGAGGTCGAGGCCGGCCGCTTCAAGATCGAGGCATCGCCGCTGCGCAACGCCCCGCACACGGTCCACGATATCGCGGATGACGGCTGGAATCGCGCCTACACCCGTGCCGAGGGCTGCTTCCCCGCGGGCACCTCGCGCACCGACAAATACTGGTGCCCTGTGGGCCGCGTCGACAATGTCTATGGCGATCGCAATCTGGTGTGCTCCTGCCCGCCGGTGAGCGACTACGCGGAAGCCGCGGAGTGACGGATTTGTAGGGTGGGCAAAGCCAACGGGTCGCGCGAATGCGCGCCCGATGACAGGCTGCGCGTGCCCACCGCCCTCGTGCGCGTTGAAACATGGTGGGCACGGCGCTTGCGCGCCTTTGCCCACCCTACCGTCCCGACTTAAGGCGCCACCAGCAAACGGCTTCGTGGGTCCCAACGCCACAGCCGTTCGTTGGTCAATTCAGTCCCACCCCACCAGCGATGGATCGGGTTATGCCGGGAGAAGTCATCTTCGCCGGCCATAATGGCGCGTCCAGTTCGGTAAGCGCGAGCCGCCCGCCCCCGTATTGATCAGGACGCCGCTCCTCGTCCGCGTGTAGCGCTCCCCCGCCAAGTTCAACGAATGCAGGAGCCTCACAATGCCCGAGCGAATAGAGCAGAACATCGGCTTCCCGCTCGTCGTACACCCCGCGGAATTCGGCCGCACGAAGCACCTCCTGCGGTTCTGTACCTTCGTCCTCGATCCACCCCAGCATACCCATCTCGTTTTCGCCGAGCCCCGTTTTCACATCAGGCAACTCTTCGAACATGGTGATAAGGCCCGACCGTAGCCGAGGCAGCATGGTCAGATCCTTCGTGAGCAGGTCGAAGCAGGGCTCGGGCGCCGGCGCGCGCCAAGCACGCCAGGCGTGTCCAGCCATCGTCAAGTGACTGTCCGTGACCTTGAACACGGGCAATTTCCATTTGGCCGCAGCATCCGGGTGGTACTTCCAAACGGCGTCATCCGTGTGCACCAGGCTCAGCTTCGTCGTGATCTCCTTGTAGGGGCGAAGCAGGTCGAGCAGCCAGACGAGCACGAGCTGATCGTTGGGCAGGGGGTCGACCCACACTTCGATCGAGTCGAACTTCGCACATAGCTCGAAGAAACCGATATCGCGCGTGCCGAAACCGTCCAGCGAGCCGCGACAAACGTCGTCGAGCCAATGATCGCCTGGATTGCAGTGCTTTGCCGATCGCCGCTCCAGCCCCATCAAAAGTTGCTCCTCGGAGGGCAATTTCCCCGAGACGAAGCGTAGATAGAACCCGAGCGCGATGTTCGCCGCACCTGACTGGCGAAGCGTGTTTGCCGCGAGATCGTTCGTGGCCAAAATCAAATGTGACACGGTCGCCTCTCAAAGTTGGATACGCAATACGAGAACATGTCGAGCAATATGCATGCATTAGGCAGGCGCGACCAATAAGCGGCTTTCGCGATCCCAACGCCAGAGCCGTTCGCCGGTCGGTTCAGTACCGCCCCACCAGCGGTGGATCGGGTTGTGGCGATGGAAATCCGCTTCTCCTGCCAGAGCCGCTTTCCCGAGTTCAGTGAGCGGCAATCGGGATCGCTTGTATCGTGCATGACGGAGGGCATCGTTATGCAAGTCGAGCGAGAATGGCCCCTCCTCCAGCCCCGATACGGCCGGCACCGGACATCGCGCGAGTCCGTCAAGCAGCGCACCTACCTCCCAGTAATCGAAAACGCGTCGTTCATTGCGCTTCTGATGTCCCGGGAAGACGTCAAAGGGTTGCACGTTGCCCGGCGCGATCAGCTCCAATATCCGCGTTTCCGTGGTTCCAAGACCGGTGATGACGCGCGGAAGCTCTTCGAGGAGGTCCACAGCGCATTGACCGAGCCGCGGCAGCCAATTCAAATCCGCTTTGAGGAGGTCGAGCCAGCTCTGCGGCGTCGGCGCGCGATAGGCCCGCCACGCACGACCGGCCAGTTCAAGGTAATTTTGTGTGAGTGTGACGGCAGACGGGCTTAGCTTCGCAAGTTGTTCTGGATCGGCGTCGCCAACGGCAATGTCGAGGTGACGCATCACGGTTTTGGAAGCCGCCACGCTCTCGCTGCTACAATGGTCGAGCAGCCAGAGCAAAATCAATTGCGCATTCGGCTCGGGCCCCATCCATAGCTCGACCGAGTCATGTTCTGCAGACAGGGCGATTAATCCGCGCCCCTTCGCTCCCGACTCTTCCAGGCGCCAGGACGGCGTATCGTCCAGCCAGTGAAGACCGGATGGCTGGGTCGTACGCGGCGCGAAGAATGCCTCAATCTCCGCATCGGACGGCAACGGCGCCCAGACTAGCCGGCGCTCGATCGCAATCACGAGATCGGCAAGGCCGGCGCGTTGAAGTGCGCCGGCGGATGACGCGTCTGTTTTCACAATGAGCCGCGTCATGCTTGCGTAGCCTCAAGGTTTCATCAAAACAGGACCGTAGCGCCACAGCCGATCGTTGGTGAGCCGCGTGCCACCCCACCAGCGATCGATGGGATTGTAGCGGCTGAAATCCTCCTGGTGGGCCAGGACAGCCTTCCCGAACTCGGTCAACGACAACCGGCTGCGTAGATATGCGGCGTGCCGATCCCTGTGATTCTGGCGGTCGATCGTGCGCAACTCGTCGTCCAGTCCTGCCACCACAGGTCTGGGACCTTGGGCCAGCCCGTCAAGCAACCATCCCAGCTCAATTTCTCCAAACGCACGCGTGTCCCGAAGCGAGCGCAAGTGAAACAAGGCGCCTGTGCCCCTAAATCCTCTTGCGAGGATATCCAGAAATCGCATCTCCGTCGCACCAAGCCCTGTTGAAGGCGACGGCAGCTCTGCCAAGAGATCGAGCAAAGCCGGCCTCAGCATCGGCAATGCACTGAGGTCCTTGCGGATGAGGTTGGAGCAGCCTTCCGGTGTCGGTTCACAATAGGCCTGCCACGCCGTCTCGGCAGTCTCGAATTCCCTGGCAGTGACATCAAAGACGGGAATATGCGACACTGACTTTCCCAGTTCTTCGCCTCTCATCATGATCAGATCGTCCGTCACTAGGCGCAATTTGAGTTTTTGCGCCGTCCCTGAATGAGAGCTGAGGGAATCGAGCAACCAGATCAGCTGCAACTGATCTTCGGGATTCGGGTCGAACCAGAGCTCGACTACGTCGTACAGTTCGCAAAAATCGACAAAGGATAAATCTTTGCGGTCCCTGATGGCGCGAGGCCAACGGATGCCCCAGTCCGACCAGTGACCACCGGGCGGAAGAGTCTCCGAACGCGCCGCAAAATATGCTGCAAGCATTTCAGGTGGGGGTACCGGTCCCCACTGGAAGCGAAAAGAGAACATAACGACAATTTCGGCCAGCCCCGATTTGGCGAGAGCAAAGCCGGACGAGCTGGTCAGAATCAAACGCTTCATCGCCCCCCCCCCGATCACAATCGCCCAAAAAGAAACGGGCACTGAAGACGTCGGCAACTCAACGTCCTCAGCGCCCGCTCCTCGCGAAAACTCTACTGATTAAGGCTTACTCGTCCGCCGGCTCCTCGCCGTCGGCGTCACGCTCGGGGGCGCCTGCCAAAATCTGCTCGGCGATCAGGCCGGAGTTCTGTCGGATCGCGGTCTCGATCTTGGCGGTAATATCGGGGTTGGCCTTCAGGAAAGCCTTCGAATTCTCGCGGCCCTGGCCGAGACGCTGGCTGTCGTAGGAGAACCAGGCACCGGACTTCTCGACGATGCCGGCCTTGACGCCGAGGTCGAGGATCTCGCCCATCTTGGAGACGCCCTCGCCGTACATGATGTCGAATTCGACCTGCTTGAAGGGCGGCGCCAGCTTGTTCTTCACCACCTTGACGCGCGTGGTGTTGCCGACCACCTCGTCGCGCTCCTTGATCGCGCCGATGCGGCGGATGTCGAGGCGGACGGAGGCATAGAACTTCAGCGCGTTGCCGCCGGTCGTGGTTTCCGGCGAGCCGTACATCACACCGATCTTCATGCGGATCTGGTTGATGAAGATCACCATGGTGTTGGACTTGTTGATGGAGGCCGTGAGCTTGCGCAGCGCCTGGCTCATCAGGCGGGCCTGCAGACCCGGCAGCGCATCGCCCATCTCGCCCTCGAGCTCGGCCTTCGGCACCAGCGCCGCGACCGAATCGATCACCATCACGTCCACCGCGCCCGAGCGCACCAGCGTGTCGCAAATCTCCAGCGCCTGCTCACCGGTGTCGGGCTGGGAGATCAGGAGCTCGTCGATATTGACCCCGAGCTTGCGGGCATAGACCGGGTCGAGCGCGTGCTCGGCGTCGATGAAGGCGCAGATGCCGCCCTTCTTCTGGGCTTCCGCCACCGTATGCAACGCCAGCGTGGTCTTTCCTGAGGATTCCGGCCCGTAGATCTCGACGATGCGCCCCTTGGGCAGGCCGCCGATGCCGAGCGCGATATCGAGCCCGAGCGAGCCGGAGGACACCGCCTCGATGTCCATCGAACGGTCGTTCTTGCCGAGCTTCATCACCGAGCCCTTGCCGAACTGGCGCTCGATCTGGGAGAGCGCGGCGGCCAGAGCTTTACTCTTGTCCATGGAAGATCCTTCGACGATACGCAGGGCAGTGGTGGACATTGGGTCGTGCTCCTTATGGCGAGGATTCGCGCGAGGGACAAACGGTTGGCGAGGCGGAGGCCGATAAAAGCAATGTACCCTATTTGTTCCAAGTTCGCAATATGTTCTTTTGCGGGGCCGGGCACTGGCCTGTTTCCGACCTCAGTGGCCGGTTTTGATTTTTGCAGTGGCCTGATTTGAATTGTCCACTTTGGAACCGACGGCCGCGCATCTGCGTATTTAGGATTAAGCGATTAAGCCCCACGGATTAGGACCCGTATTTGGAGGTTGCGCGATGAGTGAGCGGCATCGGTTCAAACAAACAGACATTCTAGAGGCCCGTCTTGCCGAAGAAGCGACTCGCCTACGTGAGAAAGCCAAATCACTTCCACCTGGGGCGGCTCGCGAGGAGCTGCTGCGAAAGGCCCGACAGGCGGAAACCGGCTCGCACATAAGCGAGTGGCTGCGATCCCCCGGTCTACAACCGCCGAAGTGATCAGAGTAAGGCCGCCTCAGGCGCTGTCCGTATTTGACCCCAGGTGCCCTAAGTTGAATCTCGCGGTGTCCTGATTTGACTGGCTATCCGGCTCTCGGAGGCGCAGACTCCCGCGCATCACCGGCAACGCTCTGTCCGTAGGCACCCGGTGGCTGAGAGACCAATCGCGCTCCCGCCTGCAACAGCGAGGCGGCGCATTATGCCGATCAGGCGGCTGCTCGAGAGCAGCACGTTAGCGGCGGATGAAATCGATATTCTGACCCGAGCCTTTGACCAGGCTTTGCGTTCGCTGAACTTGTGCGACCGCAATGCCCCCGACCCCCTCATAGAAACAATCGCGCGGCAGATAATCGAAGTCGGCGCGAGCACGTTTCGCGATCCGATGGAGATCGCCAAGCTAGCCCTCAAGCAGCTTCGCCTTCCGTAAGGCCGCCTCGGTTGGCAGCCTCTTTCATTTCGGCCTACCCCGCCTCGGGAGATCGTCGAACGGCAGAAGCAGATTGGCGTCGTTCAACTTAGGATAGGCGACATCCATTTTCTCCCAAAAATCGGCGCTGGCCGGTTTTGATTTTTGGAGTGGCCTAATTCGTCTAGACACCCGCGGCAGCCTGTCGCAGAGTTGTCATATGAAGAAGGGCGACGTGACCTGTCCTGACTGCTCGGCCGGATATCGGCGGATTGAACTTGAGTCCCGGAAGGGAAAGCCGGGACATTAAAAGTGCCTCGTATGCGACCGAGTTCTAGAAATGTTCGACGGCTCCGCCGAGATCGCCTATCGGCTCACGGTCCAGCCGTCCGACTTGCGACCCGAGAAGGTGTGACCGAACGGCACGCCGTTGAGCCACACATAGCGCCCGCCTCCGTCCGCCGACCTTCAATCATGGACCTTAGCAAGCTTTGCTTCCGGCTCTCACTGATCTGGCCGTGTTGGCTGGCGGCTTTGTGTTCCTGTTGATGCAGGATGGCCCCCTCGGTTGGCGGCCTCGTTCGTTTTGACATCACGTAGCGGAAAGCCAACCTCGATGCACTCTGCCGGGAGCGTTATGGCTTCCTGGACAAGTTTCCTGTTTGCCCCTCTGCGGGTGCCCCGTTACGCGACACAAAACCTTGGCACAACTTGTGCAAGATACCCGTCACCGGGGTTTTGCGTCACACCCTCCCGGGGCTGGAAAGCCGCCGCCCGCGATACATTTAAGCGGGCGGCGTTTTTGCTTCGGTGCCTAAGGGGCGGCCCCGCATCTGCACGGGAAAGGCCCCAGCGTCGCTTGCATGCGCCGGGGCTCCTATTCCCATTCCAAGCCGATCCACGCGCGGTAATGGGATCGGCCCCTGAACGCTAAGCTACAAATGTAAAGTTGGTCTTTAACATTGGAGGGGTGTCCTCATTCCCCCTGCGGGTGTCCCAATTGGGACAGCACCCGCGTCTGGACTCCATGTGCTGTCAGAATAATCTCTCCTGAAACGACCTCGGGGAGACTCGCCGATGCACTGGCGCTGCTGCCTGTTCGCTCTCCTGCTATGTCAGGCATCAATCGTCCAAGCCGCCTCCTTGAACTAGGGGGACCCTTGGGACCCGCACCACATCTCCAACCTGCCACCAGAGGTCCGACAATACATTGCTGGACTTTGCAAGGGACCAGCCAGCGCGCAGCATGATTTCGCGACCTATAATCCGCAGGAGCGACGCTGGCGCATCAATATCGAGTATCTGTACTGCGAAGGGCTTGCCCGCGACTTCCGCCAAGGCCGCAAGTGCCTTGATGTCGATTTCGTAGAAGTCGGATCGCACTACCGTTTAGCTCGCAAGAGCTTCGCAGATTGCGGATTCTAACAGAGTCCCAAGTCGAATCCGAGAGTGCGCACCGGGGCGACAACTTGGCATCCGAGATCATCAAGCGGATCTAGAGTGTCCTAAATCCTCCCTGCGAATGCTGTATGTAGTCGAAAGGGGGCCACCTCGCGGCGGCCCCCTTGCCGGTTGCAATCTTGTTCGGGATGAAATGCCAGCCCCGGCAACAGACACGTTAAATGCAACAAGAGACCGGAGCGATTCCGGATAACTACTGTGCGTAACGCTGTCCTAATTTCAAATTGCAAGTGTCCTGATCAGGAGCTTGCTACTCTTTCCCAAAATCGTAAGCTCAGGAGCCGGTCCTATACCGTGCGCGGACTGGCGCGGAATGGGAATAGAGGCCCCCGCGCATTGCAAGCGACGCTGGGGCCTTTCCCATGTGCCCGTAGAGGAGAATTTGGACAGTGCCAGATGTGAGGACTGTCCGGATTTGCCCCCTGCCCTGAGCTCACTTTGGGGCTCCCAATTTGAATTTGAGCGCTGGATTTTGCCTGCTTGAAGACTGATCTCAGCTTGCAGACGCCACCGCCACGACGCGCGCACCAAAAGCTGGCGCGGCGACCACGAAGAAACCCAGGCTGCACGACGGCTGCCATAGCCGGTCCTCCCAGATGTCGGGCAAACCGTGCCACCAGGGCAGATCGGTCGGCAATGACGAGAGGCCGCCTCGGTGCCTCTTTTATTTCAAGCGCAGTTCGAAAATCCGCATTGTCCGTAATCGGAAGTGGCAGAAACTGCATAGGCTTGCGGCCCTAACTTAAGTTAAGTTTCGGGCATGGCGCATGAGCTTCTTGTACGCGTGGTTGCCATTGCGGCCGGTGTCTTCACCGTCGCCGCCATCTCGGCGCTGATCCTTACCCATTGATCTATCTCAAATCGCACGCGCCGTTCGGACCCAGTCTGCGAAGGGGCAGGAAACCCGAGCGGGGCGCGCGTGCGGCCGTGGATGGTCCAATCTCTGGCGTGGACGCTGGCCTGTATCGGCCTGCTCGCCATTGTCTCGATGCTTCTATAGGGCTGCCTCAATTGGCTTGAGCCGGGCGCTTCGCGTCCCCCAGAATTAGCAGCGCCAAAGGCGCCAGGGGTCCGACGGCAACGGCGACCCAAAGCCACCTCCTCGACGACCTGTTGCGCTCGCGTGCCATCGCGCCCGCGAGCGGTATCGATCCGGTCGTTATGATGACGAAAAGCCAATAGCCCATGGCCATCTCCGATGTGGCCCAGCACGATAGCATGCGAGCAACTCATGCTGCTGCCCTCCGCAAAAAGTGAGGCCGCACCGTCCTTCGCTACGTTACGCCGTAGAGCAGCCCCCAAATCGCGCGCGGACGAAGCCGCATCAGTGGCGCCCCTTTTTAGCTGCGTGCATTTGCAGCTCACCAAGTTGAATTTTCACGCCCCTCCTCATCCTCCGAACCTGACGCGCAACAAAGACGCGCAAACTGAGCGCCGTCATAATTCCGCAATCCTGCGGCACCGAACCTTTCCGCGGTGTCCGGCATTACTTGAGATCGACACTGCTACAACGGGGCTTCTGTCATGACGGAAAACACGCATCCCGATAGGCGCAATCTCCTGCTGGAGGCGGCGCAGGAGGAGATGGTGAAGTTCGAGCGGAAGGAAAACGAGTTCCGGAAGAAGGACCGCGAGGAACGCGCCGCCGAACTCCATCTTCCCCTGAACGCGCTCAAGGTTCATTAGGCGCACCGACAGTTTCCGCGGCTCGCTAGACCAAGCGGAGCCGCACCGGCCCCACCTCCGTCGGTCCCTCCTTCGAAGATTCTTGCGATCTCTACGCGGTATAAAAATACCTAATCGGCATTACTGGTCGCCGGCCACCGGCCGCGACCCTACTTTGCATGGGGTTGTTTTTCGATTTTTTGCGAAATCACATGCGACCCCGACCGGTCGCCTCACGCGGGCCTGGCTCAGCCCCCGCTCAGGATCTCATCGTCGATCGTCGGCGGCAGTCTGCTGCGGGGCGATCGTGTCTGCCTACAGCAACGCCAGCAGGATGATGCCGATCACCAGCACCACGAAGCCAGCCACCGTCGCGGCGGCGAATGACCGCTCTACGTTGTCCATGATGCCACCCCGTTGCCGGCGCGCCACGTTTCCCCCATGGCTGCACCGAACGGATGGAATCTCGCCTGCCGGTGTGTCCTCAGTTGTGCGATCGGATGTCGAAATTGGGACGGGTGCGGGGCCAGTATGCGGCCCTCGGAGAGCGGCAACCGCGGCGGCCGTCAGGGGCCTGTAAGCCGACTCTCCTAATGTCGCTGTGCCCGGTGAACCAACACCGGGCCTCCATACCCAGTCGAGAACCCCACTCTTCTGCCCCGAGCGGGGTTTTCTGTTTGCGGGCACGGACTGGCCAGACAGCGGCCCGGATCCGGTTCCTGGACTTGTCAGGCTGCCGTAAGCTGAGCCGTCTAGGGTTGTTTGGCTATGGTGTTGCAGCCCAGCACCTCAGCCTCCAATAACCTTCCGCCCCGCCTGGCTCTGTCCAGGCGGGGTTTTTTCATGCCTCCCGACCCGGTTCACGAGCCCCTCCTCCTGCGTCAGCCGCAGCGAGAAGGCGCGAATCGCGGGCGCTGCGAGCAGCACGATCGGCAGCATCGCGGCCCATGCGAACAGCCACGACACCATCCAGTGCCTGAGAAAAACCATCGCGCTGCCTGCGGGAAAGCTGGCGATCCCCGCAGCGATCAGCGAGGTCAGTCCGGACTGGATGATGCCGAAGACGAAATGACTGTAGCGGCGGGGAATGCCGAGCATGACGCGCCCATGTTGCTTGCCGTCATCATGCCAAGCAAGGCACGTGCCGTTGCTCGCATGGAGACAAGCTGGGGACATCCTCCCGCTCGATCTGCATCGCCGGCGTGAATCAGTGGCGCGAGTGGTGCTGCGGCTCGCGCCGCCTCGCCTCGGCGCGATCGGACGGGCATGACAGACCCTCGAAGCGCCAGAAGGTGACGACGCTGGTCTCGCCGCACTGCTCGCAGACGAGCTTCTCATCACCGAGCATGAAGCGCGCGCGCCTGAACGTCAGGGAAGACGCGGGGTGCCGGCAATGCGGACAAGCGAGCGAGAAATTCCGCGCGCTCCAGCGCAACACAAGATCTCTTAGAAAGTTCACGCCTTCCTCTTCGCCGGCGTCGCGCTCGAGGCCCCCCTCCTACGCCAGCAGAGCATCAACAGAGCATAGATGGGCAGCACGCAACAGTGGAAAAGATCAGAACATGCGCTTCGAATGTCCGGCGGCGCTGTTGCGGTTCCACGATGCGCGATGGAACCGCACTGCTCGTGGTTCTCCGCCCCTGAACAAGGTTCCTCAAACGCGCCGCGCGATGTTCTCGCGCCGCTTCGAGGGCGGTGTCTTTCGGAATCCGATTTCGTTTATTTCGGCGCACGCGCGCTTTCGGGATTTCCGTGAACTGTCCAGGGCTGACCGAAAGATTTTACTTGTCCCTGGAATACTAAAACGCCCAACATGTTTGCAGTCAGGGAAGGTGAATCGTGGGAGGCGACCATGAATCACAGGGGCGTGGAGTTCACCGTTGCCGAGACGGCGATTCCGGGAATCTGGCAGTGGCAGTTCCGCATCGGTGAGCAGGTCAAGACGGGCAAGACCGAGACGAAGATCGATCTGCTGGCGATCCGGCGGGTGCAGCTGCGCATCGATCGTGAGCTGAAAGCCATCGGGCAAGCGGATTGAGATCGGCGGTGTTACGGCGCCCTTTGTACGCAGCGCTAGCGAGGCCCCGGCCCTAGTCCGCGCTGGGCAGGCGCCTCATGGTGAATTCGATGTCGCCGCCGGGCAGTTCGCGCCAAGTCTCGACCGCGCTCATATAGCCGGCCTTGGGATAGCGGGCGAAGAAGGCCTGAGCCCTCGCCCGGGCCGCCAAGCGTGGCAGAGTGAAAGTCTCACGCAGATAGCCGTCGCCGCTGCTTTCGCCCGGCTTGCCGCCCATCTTGCGCCGGCGCGCCATCCGCTCGGCGAGATCCCGCGGACGATCGGCCATCTCTTGCCTCCTCTACGCAACACGCGTTTGAGAATGTAGGGAGCGGACCGGGCGAAGAGAAGTCCTGGCCGGAGGCACATGGCCGCCCCGACCGGGCGATACGATCAGTTGGCGGTCGTGCCGGCCTTCTTCTTCGTCGCGCTGGTTGCGGCCGACGCCTTCGGTGCAGCCTGCTTCGGCGGATCTGAGCGCATGCCGCCCCAGGGGTCGTTGGACGCCTTGGAGTCCGGAATCTTCTTCAGCGTTTCCTTGTAGGCCTTGTCACGCTCGGCATCTGCGGCCTTTTCTTCCGGGGTCTTGCTCGGACCTTCCTGCAGCAGATTGATATTGGGCATTTGCGCATAGGCCGGTCCCGCCAGCACAGCCAGCACCGCCGCCATACGGAAAAGCTTCATCATTCACTCCTTGATCATCCATTAGGGGCAGATCAACCGCGCCTTGTCATCTCTGTCAACGGCCCGCCCCGGGCCGCAAGGCTCGCTAGAGCCGATCCGATCTGCACGATTTCGGTGCGTGCAGCCAGTCATCCCAGATCGGGCCGCACCGGGTGCACCCGTTCAGCGCGAGGCCGAGCGCGACCAGCCAAAACATGAGGACATACCGACGCAACATCGTCCACCTGCTCCCAAGCGCGGTATCATATCGGGCGAAGTCAGGCATTTTCAAGCCGACGGGACCTGCGCAAGACCGGGTGACTTTGCCGCGCCGATCCGCGCAGAATGGCCGAAACATGCGGCAACAAAGGAGGAAACGACAGCAATGCCATTGCAGCCAGAAGCCGAGTTCGGTATCGCCGACGCCAGACGCATACTCGGCGAGGTCTTTGCGCCCTGGGTCCAGGATCTCAACCTCTCGGTCGAGCGCATCGAGCACGCCCAGCCAGCGGACACGCCGGACTGGCAACCGGGCGCGCTGCTCCGCATGCCATTCTCGGAGCGGCTGTGCCGCCACGGCGGCGTGGTCTGCGGCCAGGCGCTGATGGCGCTTGCCGACACCGCGATGGTGATCGCGAACCTCGCCGCCAACCGCGGCTATCGTCCGATGACGACGGTGGACCAGACCACGCATTTCATGCGCGCGGTCTCCTCGTCGGATGTGCTCGCCGACGCGCGCGTGGTGCGGCTTGGACGCACCATGAGCTTTGGCCGCGTCACGCTGCTATCCGCCACAGACAACAAACCGGTCGCGATGGTGTCGAGCGCGTTCGCGATGCTGCCGGGCTGAGCATCATCCGAAAAGAGGAGAGCCGCGTGAGCGCAACGCGCACCGCGGCTCTCGATGACGATCAGGGCGAGGCAGGAGACCGAAGCGCGATGCCGTCACGCTTCCCTCGCCACGCTTCGGAAGTTACTTGCCGAGCACTTCGTCGGCCGCGGTGACGATGCTGACGTTCGGATTGGTTCCGCAATAGGTGCCGAATTTCTTTGCGTTCTCGACGAACACGTCGGTGTCGAAGATCGCATTGTCCTCGTCGCCCTTGTACCAGCCGTCCATCCAGGTCAGCACCATCTTGATGGTATCGTCGCCGCTCTCGAGGAACTGCTTGCAGCTCATCGTCGCGAGATCGAGCTTGGTGGCATGGGCGGGCATGGACGACAGCGAGAGCGCTGCAGCGAACAGAAGCGAAATCGTGGTCTTCATCAATATCTCCATCGGCGCGTAACGCCATAAAGGAAAGGCTTGTGGGGAAACTCGGCGGAGTGGCTCATCGCTCCAACGTCGTAAACGAAGTCTGAAGCGCTGTGCAAGTAGCGCCAGTATTGAGTTTAGTTCAACGTAATTTCTATGCACTACTTCACAATCGTCATTATGGATTAACGTGGATGATCGAGAAGCGTACCGCGCAGCGTTACCGTGTTTTCAAGGGTGGAGCGATCACCTTTGAAGACGGCGGCATTGCGTGCACGGTACGAAACATCTCGGCAAGCGGCGCCGCGATCGACCTCGAAAACCCTGTCACGTTACCGCAATCGTTCACGCTCTCGATCGCGCGCGACAATTTCGTGCGGAATTGTCGCACGGTCTGGCGCAATGACAAGCGCGTCGGCCTCGCTTTCGTGCAATAGCGCGCACGATGTGAACGACTGTTCGCATCGCATGCACAACACGTTTATGATTGCTTGATACGATGACTGCGACGCCAGCGCAGGCTTGCGACCACGAGCGCGATGATCGCGAGTACGATCGCCGACGACGCCGCAAAGAATCGTCCGCCGGGACGATCGATCGTGCGCGACCACAGTGACGGCGCCTCGCCCGGCCGCGCCAGACGGAATGCAACGACGCTGTCGCCGATCGAGGTGCCTGCCTCGGAGTGGCCGCCAGCGCCGATTGCGACATATTGCTCGCCCTTCCAGAGATAGGTCATGGGATTGGCGACGCCGGGCACGGGCAGTCGCCCCTGCCACAGCTCTCTGCCGCTTCGCGCATCGAAGGCGCGCAGGTAGGCATCCATCGCGCCGGTGAAGACGAGACCGCCTGCGGTGACCGCGAGCCCGTTGACGAGCGGCGCCCCCCAGGGCAGCGGCACACCGAGCGGCGCAAGATCCTCGGTGGTGCCGACGATCGAACGCCAGAGAATCTTGCCGGCCTTCAGATCGACCGCGACCATCTCGCCCCAGGGCGGCTTGTTGCAGAGCAGCCCGAGCGGCGACATCACGACCGCACGCGACATCGCAAACGGCGCGCCGCGCTGCTGGCCGAAATCGTGACCGGGCGGCGGATTGAATCCGGTGGCCGCCGCGCGCGGGATCAGCTTGATGAGATGAACGGCACGGCTGGTGTTGGCGTAGAGGATCTGGTTGACCGGATCGAAGGCCGCGCTCCCCCAGTTCACCCCGCCGCCGGTGAACGGAAACTCCAGGGTGCCTTGCACCGAAGGCGGCGTGAACAGCCCCTCGTTGCGGGCCTCCGCGAACTGGCGCTCGCAAGATGAGCGGCGCAGGCCGGGCAACATCGAGAGTGCGTCCCCGGTCGATATTTTTTGCGATGTCAGCGCCGGCACATGCGTCGGGAACGGTTGCGTCGGCGACAACTTTTCACCTTCCTCGCCGCCTTGCGGTACCGCGCGCTCCTCGACGGGCCACACCGGCTTGCCAGTGTCGCGATCAAGCACGAAGACAAAACCTTGCTTGGTCGGCTGGATCACGACGTCGCGCTGACCATCACCAGTGTCGAGGCGCGCGAGCGTCGGCTGCGCGGGCAGATCGTAATCCCAGACATCGTGATGCACGGTCTGGAACGCCCACACGAGCTCGCCGGTCTCGATGCGCAGCGCGACCACCGAATTGGCGTGCTCGTTATTGCCTGGCCGCTTGCCGCCCCAAAAGTCCGGTGACGGCGAGGACGTCGGCAGGAACACCAGCCCACGCGCCACGTCGACCGACATCGGCGCCCAGACATTGGCGTGGCCGGCTTCGATGCCGTCGCGCTTGAGCGGCTCGAACGTCCAGCGCGTTCGACCGGTCCGCGCATCGAACGCACGCACCACGCCGCTTGGCGCGTCGACGCGGCGGTTGTCGCCGATCGAGGAGCCGACCACGACGACACCGCGCCCGACGGCCGGCGGCGAGGTGATCTGGAATTCGCCGGGCCATTCCAGCGCCGTACCAATATCGAGCCTGATCTGGCCGCCATTGCCGAAACCGGCACATGGAATTCCCGTCTTCGCATCGAGCGCGATCAGGCGGACATCGTTCGTGCCCATGAAGACGCGCGATCGACAGGCGGCATTTGCTGGCGCCTCATCATCGATCCAGTAGGTCACGCCGCGGCAGACGTAGCGATTAGCGGGACGTTGATTGGTGGCGATCTTCGGATCGAAGCGCCACTTCTGCACACCCGTGCCGGGATCGAGCGCAATGACCTCGTTGAAGGGCGAGCAGAAGATGAGGCTGTCCTCGATGAACAGCGGCGTCGCCTCGAATTTGGTTCGCCGCATCGCCTCAGGCGGGCGCGCCGTGAGATCACCGGTATGGAATTCAAACGCCTGAACGAGATTACCGACATTATCTGGCGTGATCTCTCGGAGCGCCGAGAAGCGCGAACCGCCGGCATCGCCGCCCCAACTCTCCCAGGCCATGCATGGCCGTGGCAACAGCAAGAGGAGCGCGATCAGAGCCGAATGGCACAAGCGGATCGCCACGCCCGACTCGCTTATTTCGGCTTCTTGGCGGGGTCAGCCGGACGCGCCCCGCTCCACGGGTCATACTTCTCCTTGGGCTCGGGAATGCGCTCGAGCGCGGCCTTGTAAGCCTTGTCGTCGACTTTGGGCTTGTTGTCGGCCTTCTGACCGCCCTCATTAGGATGGCGTCTGCCACCACCCATCTGCGCTTGCGCTGAGGCAACAGTCAGTGCCAGCACCGCGGCCGCTATGACCAAAATCCTCATAGGTGCAATCCCCTCGTCGGGGATACAAACTAGCCTGCAATCCCGTAATAGCAAATGCCGCGGGCTCCCCGGCTTCAGCAAATGTTGATCGGCGGGGACTTCGCCGTGGCGCATTCGCGCCTATCTGTTGGCCCGCAGGGGACCTTCAGGAATGTTGAGGATTGTTGCTCATGTGGCGTTGCTCGCCAGCGCACTTGTGCTCGGTGCTTGCGGCTTTGCCGACAGCCGTGCGCCGGTGCCCGAATTCATGCGCATGAAGGAAGCCGAGCAGCCGCCGCCCGAACCGCCCCCCGACGTCAAGCGCGTGGTGCGCGAGCAGATCGACGTCGTCTTCCTCAACACGTCCTATCCGCGCGAGGTTCACGTCGCCGCCCCCCATCGCGAGGTGCGGGGGCCGGGCTGGACAGCCTGCGTCCGGGCGCAGCTCACCTCCGCCACCGGCACCGCGCTCGGCCTGCAGACCTACATCGTGACGATCAACGGCGGAAAGGTGATCGATCGCCGTCGTGCCGAAGCCGACGACACCTGCGGGTCGGAAAGCTACGAGCCGATCTAGGGACCCATTCGCGCCGAAACGCGATCCGGTTCCGGGAAAAACGTGCGGAATGGCCGGGAACGATCCCCGCCTTCCATTCTTGTCACCCTCGAGGGCAGCATCGGAGGAGCACAGGATGAGGACGTTTACGATTGCACTGCTGGCTGGTGTCGGAGCCCTCACTGCGGCTAGCGGCGCGAAGGCTGCTGATTTCTACACGACCAGCGAATACGCCAACCCCGATCTGGTTCAGCAGGTTCGGCTCGTCTGCGACGACGCCGGCAATTGCTATCGCACCCATGGCGGCGCGCGCGTGATCGTGCGTGACTCCTACGCCAGAATGCCGCGCGACCGCTATTACGAGCATCGCACCTACCGCGACTGGGATGACGGTCCGCGCCCGGGTGTGGGCATCCGTGCGCCCGGCGTCAGCGTGGGCGTCGGCGTCGATCACGACCGCTGGTAAGCAATAAGGCCACAACGGACGGGACCGGACGAGACAGCTTGCCCGGTCCTGTCTCCATGACTGCGCCGGCGGATCGGCGTCAGGCGGCGACCGCTTGCTGCTGGAACTGCTCGTAGGCCGCAATCGCATCCGCTGCATACATCAGCGACGGCCCGCCGCCCATGTAGACGGCCATGCCGAGCGTCTCCTCGACCTCCTCACGCGTTGCACCGAGCTTGACGAGCGCTTCGGTGTGAAAGCCGATGCAGCCGTCGCAATGCGCGGCAACGCCGAGCGCCAGCGCCATCAGCTCCTTGGTCTTCTTGTCAAGCGCGCCGTCCCGCGTGGCGGCCTGCGCGAGCATGGCAAATCCCTTCATCGTGTCGGGAATATCGTTGCGGAGCTTCTTCATGTTGGCGGAGATTTGCCTGACGATCTCGGGATAATTCTTGTCCATGACTGACTCTCTGCGGTTACTCAGGTTTCGAGCGGGTCGGCCGGCGTGACGAAACGCGTCAACGGCGGCAGGTGAGAAACGAAGCGGGCTAGCACCATGCCGGCAAACATCGCGGCAACGAAGATAACGGCCGATGGCGAACCGAATCCAAGCGCGGTCAGCGCCGGCCCCGGACAGAAGCCTGCCATTCCCCAGCCGATGCCGAAAATGGCAGGACCAACGACAACTCTGGGATCGATATCCGTTCGTGTCGGAACGTAGAAGCGAGCCGAGAAGAACGGCCGCGCAAGCCTCAAGACTCGATTAAATCCGAAGAAGGTGACAGCGATTGCGCCGGCCATCACGAAAGCAAGGCTCGCATCCCAGGTCCCTGCGGGAATCCCGCCGACATCCAGGAAGTTCAGCACTTTCGCCGGATTCGACATGCCGGAGACGATGAGGCCGAGACCAAAGATCAGCCCGATCGCGAATTGAACGAGGATCGCCATGACCGTCAGCTCCAGTGCCGCATCACGAAGACCGTGGCCATGCCCGCCGCCATGAAGGTGACGGTCGCGACCAGCGAGCGTACGGAAAGCCGCGACAGGCCACAGACGCCATGGCCGGACGTGCAGCCACTGCCCCACACCGAACCGAAGCCCGTGAGCAATCCGCCGACGATCAGGACCGGCGTTCCCGCCGCAATCGTTTGCTCCGGCAGGCCTCCGGTGGCGAGCCGGACCAGCACGGGTGCGGCGACAAGACCCGCGACAAAGGCAAGCCGGCCGGCGAATTCACCGTCCTCGTAAGGCGGAAACAGCCGCGCCGCGATGCCGCTGACGCCGGCGATCCGTCCCGTCGCCCACATCAGGAGCACGGCCGAAAGGCCGATCAGCGCACCACCCAGGAGCGAAGCAATCGGCGTGAAGGGCGTGACAGTCATTGTAGTCCTCCGGATCGAGGGCGTCCGCAAAGCGCGGCGCCGGATACCTCTCATTTCCATTGTTTATTATTTTCGAATATACTAATATATAGGACAGCCATGACGCGCAAGCCCCGAAATCAGGAATTGATCGCTCTGGAGGAGAAGGCCGAAGAGGTCTCCAGCCTCCTCGCCGCAATGGGCAATCCAAAGCGGCTCATGGTTCTCTGCAACATGCTGGACGGCGAGAGGTCAGTCGGCGAACTCGCCGACATCGCCGGCCTGTCCTCGGCGGCACTATCCCAACATCTCGGGAAGATGCGCGCTTTGAGCCTGGTCAAGACCCGGCGCGAGGGTCAGACGATATATTACAGCCTTGCGAGCCGGGAAGTGCGGGCGGTGCTGCAGACGCTGTACCGCCTCTTCTGCGCATCGGAATAGGACACGTTGGCGCAAACGCGGGGGAATGCCCCTCTGCGCCCGTGACCATTTCGTGCCGGGTGACCAATAGCGAGCCCATCCGGCGAAGCCTCACCGGGCGAATGGTCAATGAGACATTAACAATACCGCTCGAATTGAAGCGTCGTCCCAACTGTATTTTCCAATCTTTGCGCTAAGCATGACGGCGTAACGCTGGCTTTTGCCTGCGTGAACGGGGACGACGGGACGTGGTCGACATCGCGCACCAGGCAGCGATCAATCCGGCACCTGCAAAGGGCGCCGCAGCGGCGCGCGCGCTCGTCCCGCTTACGGCGATCGAACCCGGCCAATGGCGTGCGCTCGCGCAGCGCGCGGTCGAACCAAATGGATATTACCTGCCGGGCTGGGAGCTCGCCGTCAGCGCAACCGCGCGCGGCCGCACTGATGCCTCGGCGCTTCGCGTATTCGACGGATCTTCGTCGCGACTGATCGGGTTGATGCCGGTGATCTCGCTCTGGCGTGCCTGGAAGATCCCCCTGCCCGCGCTGGTGAGCGCGCATCCCTACGGCACGCTGTGCAGCCCTTTGATCGACCGCGACGCCCCGATCGAGGCAGCGACGCGTCTGTTGCAGCAGGCGCGCGAAGCCGGCGTGCACGCGCTCGTGCTGAATGACGTCGCGCTCGACGGCGCGGCGATGAGTTCCCTCAAGCAGATCCTGAATCGCGACGGCCTGAAGCCGCGAATCCTCAGCTCCTACATCCGCGCCAGTCTCGATGCGACGCAAGACGGCGACACAGTGTTGCGAGAGGCGCTCGGCGCCAAGAAACTCAAGGAGCTACGCCGGCAGCGCCATCGTCTTGAAGAGCACGGCCCCGTCGCCTTCGAGGTTGCAAACAAGCCGGACGAAATCAGGCCGGCGCTCGAAACATTCCTGCAGCTCGAAGCCAGCGGCTGGAAGGGCAAGCGCGGCACCGCGCTGATCCAGCACCCAGGCGATTCGACCTTTATCCACCGCGCTGTCCCGGCTCTGGCAGAAACCGCGCAATGCGAGATCGTCACCTTGCGTGCCGGCTTGACACCGCTGGCCGCCGGCATCGTGCTGCGCCACCAGGACCGCGCCTTCTTCTTCAAGCTCGGCATCGACGAACGCTTTGCAAGATTTTCACCGGGCGTGCAGCTCACGCTCGAGCTCACACGTCATCTCTGCGCCGATCCGGCCATTGCCAGCGCGGATTCCACGGCGAGCGCCGATCACCCCATGATCAATCCGATCTGGCGGGAACGCCTTGCAATCGGTGACGTCTTGATCCCGCTGCGGCGGAACGATCCGGTTGTGGCCTTGATTCACGCAGCATTGGTTGGCCTCAACGCCGCGCACGAGGCCGCGCGGCGCGTGGTCCGCCTATTACGCAAAAAAGCGAAAGCTACTCCGCCGCCTGCGCGTTGATCTCCGCCGAGACCTGGCGGATGGCGCGCGCGAGCAGATTCGGATCCTGCGCGCCGGAGACGGCATATTTCTGCGCGAACACGTAAGTCGGCACGCCGGAGATGCCCTTCTCGGCGGCCTCCTGTGCGTCGGCCGAAACGCGCGCAACGTCCTCGTCGGTGGCAAGGCGCTTGCGCACGTCGTCGGCATCGAGGCCGACATCGGCCGCAGCCTGCACCAGCACGTTCACGTCGGTGAGATCGCCGCCGTCGCGGAAGTACAGCTCCATCAGGCGCTGCTTCATCTCGGGCGCCTTGCCGATCGCCTCGGCCCAAAGGATCAGGCGGTGGCAGTCGGTCGTGTTGGGCTGGCGAGCTACCAGCTCGGGCCGATAGACGAGGCCCTCCTCGCTGGCCGCCGCGACGACGCGGCCGGCAATGCCCTTATAAGCCTCGACCGAGCCGAACTTGGTGGTGAGATAGTCCTCGCGGCTGATGCCCTCGCGCGGCACCCAGGGATTGAGGAAGAAGGGGCGGTAATTGAGCTTGACCGGAACGTCGGGGACGAGCGCCAGCGCGCTCTCGATCCGGTGCTTGCCGATATAGCACCAGGGACACACCACGTCGGAGACGACGTCGATCCGGAGCGGCTTCAATGTGCTCATGTCAGACGTGCTCATGGGCGCCTCCTTCGGGCAGTACAGGGTTCGTCCAAAGATAAGCCGAACCGATCCCGAGGCAAGGGCGCTAGGTCATGGCTGCTGCCATCTGCCTGAGACGCTCGGCGGTGCGCTCGTCGGCCGGGAAGAACGTCTCCAGCGCCAGCTCCGACAATGTGATGTCGACCGGCGTGCCGAACACCATGGTGGTCGAGAAGAAACTGAGGATCTCCCCGTCGTGGCGCAGCTTGAACGGGATCGCGACATTGTCGCTCGACAGCGGCGCCGAGCGCGCCGGGATCGGGTAGCTCTTCAAATCATTGTAGAGCTTGATCAGCTCGGGATCTGCGGTGGCCTCGCATTGCCGGTGCAGCCGCTCCAGGAGGTGCCCGCACCACTCCGCGAGATTGACCGTGCGCGGCGCGAGCGCCTCCGGATGAAAGGCGAGCCGCAGCACGTTGAAGGGTTGGCCGAGCAGCCGCTGCGGAATGCCTTCGAGCAACGGCGCCACCATGCGGTTGGCGGAGACCAGATTCCAGTGCCGATCATAGGCCAGCGCCGGGTTGGGCTCATGCGCCCTAAGCACGAGGTCGATCGCCTGGCGGGCTGATTTCAAGGCGGGATCCTCCAGCGGGCGCTGCGGGAAGGCCGGCGCGTAGCCGGCCGCGACCAGCAGCACGTTGCGTTCGCGCAAGGGCACGTCGAGACGCTCGGCGAGTCTCAGCACCATGTCGCGCGAGGGCGCGGCACGGCCGGTCTCGACGAAGCTCAGATGCCGCGCGGAGATCTCGGCTTCGCCCGCCAGATCGAGCTGGCTCATGCGGCGGCGCTGCCGCCATTCGCGCAAATGGTCGCCGATATGGACCGGTTGGCTGCGTTCGGCCTGTGCCGTGGATGCATGTGCGTTCATGGTCGAAAACCTAGCATGCGGATTTCAGGCCTTCCATTACCCGCGAGGTAGTGGATATTGGCACTTAAGTTTTTGAAATAACTAGAATTATTTTCCGTGAAGCCGACCAATACCAACACAAATACCAACATCTCGAAGTCGACAAATAGCAACAAAATCTTTGACGCGGCGATTGCTCACGAAAAATCACGGATCACGCCCCGAACCACCACCCTCAATCCCCACGTCCGACACGAGGCCTCCCGCATCGGCTTCGACTCGGCGTTCAAGCGCCCCTTCGGGGTCAACCAGGATGTCGGCGATGTTCTGGACGTCGCGGACTTCGGGCGCCCCTTTGCGCACCTCAAGCAGCGGATTGTAGCGGGCGCTCCGCGAGTCCGTGGGATTGAACAAGAGGCAATGCGAGAACGTCGAACGCCAACCGGAGGTCAATTCCCAGTTTTCGCCCTTGATGTCGTGCACCACCGCCGACGACGTCCACGACAGCAATGTCGGCAACACCAGTCCCACGCCCTTGCCCGATCGAGTCGGCGCAAAGCACATGACGTGTTCCGGTCCATTGTGGCGTAGATAGTTGTTCTCGAGGCGCCCCAGAAACACACCCTTCGATGCGAACAGGCCGGCCGCCTTGATCTCCTTCGGCGTCGCCCATCTTGCCGAGCCGTAAGTCGTCACCAATTGGCTCTGGCGCGCGCGCCACACCGAATTGACGATCGCAAACAGCGCGCCTGCGATGCCGCCGGCTGCCGCGATGGCTCCGCCCTCCTCGAAGATCTCGGGCGCATAGGCCTCATAGGCGAACCACCATTCGAACAATCGCCAAGGCAGATAGATGCGATAGCCGACGATCAGGAACCAGGGCTCGCCAAGGCGCTGCTGATAGCCGAGAGCTGCAGCCGTCCATTGCGTGGCGCCCCAGGTCGACACCACGACGATGCCGAGCACGACGGCGATCTGACCGACATAGATCTTTGCTGGAAACATCCGGCTCGCCCCACTTGCTCACGCGACGTGAGCGGCGCGATGAAGGGGCGGATGCGCTTTGCGTTCAATCGAAATAAAAATCGCTTCCGGGAAGCGGGAGCAACGTTGGTCAGGCGTGCGGCGGCGATAAGGATCTGCATCCAGTCTCGGCGAGGATGATCCAGCGCTTCAACAGAAGGTGAGCTACTGGCTTAAACTGGATGATCCTTGATGCGCTCAGGAGCGTGCGGGGCGCAGGTTGCGTAGACCAGCGACGGAACCAGCCAAACGGCCAATTGATGGGCCGGACGCGCCGATTCGGCTTCAAATTTAGGGTCAATTTTCGTTATACTCATTTTGCAAAGTGAGTATAAGTCGACTGGACTCCGGGTTCCGCTCCTATTATACTCACTCCGCGAACTGAGTATAATGCGGAACCGTCCATGCCCGCCCCTTCCCTGGTTGCCCAGACGACCTATGCCGAGCTGCTGGAGCGCACTGCCAATGCGGCTTTCCAGGAGGCCTTCGCTGACAACGGCTCGTTCACGGCCAAGAGCATCAACGGCCGCAAATATTGGTACTTCCAGACCGGCACCGGCGCCGAGCGCTCGCAGCGTTATGTCGGCCCGGAGACGCCAGAACTCCTGGAGCGCATCGCCCACCACAAGGAAGTTCGCGAGGATGAACGCGAGCGCCGCGCGCTTGTATCCACCCTTGTCCGCTCGTTCAACTTTCCCCGCCCCATTTCCGAGATCGGCGACGTCATCGCGGCGCTCGCCAAGGCCGGCGTGTTTCGCCTTCGTGGCGTGCTCGTTGGAACGATCGTTTACCAAACCTACGCTGCCATGCTTGGCGTTCGCCTCTCCGCCGGCTCGCTCCAGACCGGCGACGTCGACATTGCCCAGTTCAAGAACGTCTCGGTGGCGGTCGAGGACTCCACACCGCCCGTTCTGGAGGTGCTGAAGGAAGTCGACAAATCCTTTCGTGCCGTCCCTCACGTATCTGATGGCCGGCGCGTGACCAGCTATGCCGCCAAGGGTGGCTTCCGCGTCGACTTTCTCACGCCCCATGAGGGCAAGGAGACCGCTCGCCCCCAAAAGCTACCTGCCCTGAACACGGACGCCCAGCCGCTGCGCTTCCTGGATTTCCTGATCCGCGATCCCGAGCCCGCAATCATCCTACATGGCGCCGGCGTCTACGTGCACGTGCCGGCTCCGGCGCGCTATGCCGTCCACAAGCTCATCATCTCCCGCAGGCGCCCGGAGGGGTTTGCAAAGCGCGACAAGGACCTGCAGCAGTCCGAGGCTCTGCTTGCCGCCTTGGCCGAAAAGCGGCCCCATGAGCTGAAATCGGCTTGGCAGGAAGCTCACGATCGTGGTCCCAAATGGCGCCAATTGATGCTCGAAGGGCTCGCTTTGCTTTCGGCCTCCGTTCGGGACGCGGTGCTCAAGACCATTGGCGCGCCTCGCTCGATCATTCCAGGGATCGATCTTTCCTTCGACAATCCCCCCGCTCGCTATGACTTCAGCCGCGACGTCGTGACGTTCCAGGGCCAGGCGCTTGGCGGCGCCGTGAACTGCGCCGTCAGCCGCGAAGCGCTGGACGACCATTTCGGTGCCGGTGACCTCGGACAAGAAGGTCGCCTAGAAGCCTTCCACCAAAACAGAGGCCGGATCGAACAGATCGCGCGAGCCAAGTATCTGTCCGCGCCCGTAGAGGAGCCGGCAGCAGTCCTGGTCAAGACGTCGGGCGTTGACGACTTTGCCAATCGCGTCTCCACGGGAAAGCCCGCATCCGCCGTTCCCCAAAAACGACGACCGGCCAAATCAAAGCCGAAGTGACCATGGTGCTCATGGCACCGGGCGGCGCGTCAGCACTTGCTGCGGCGCACGCGTGCGAAACCGCGCCCAATCCATCTTGGCTGCAATCCTGTAGCCAAGCAACCTGTAACTGTGCCAGTATCGGTTATCGTTTCTGCGGGGCGAGTCACCCTCTGTGGGACCTTCGGTTTTGCCAAGCCCCGGATCTTTTTGAAGGCCAGTTGTTTTGCGAACGATTGCTGTCTTAGTTGTCCTGACGCTTGCCTTGACGCTGATGCTCAAGTTCTTGGTCGCGCCGAACTACGGCAAGGATGTTGAAGGTCGCTTCCTCGAACGGCTGCGATATGTCCCTTCCCAGACGGACATTCTCAGTCGGGCCACGCTTGCCCGTTGGCTCGCTGCCAAGGAGAACGAATCGGCGATCCGGGGCTACATCTACCCCGTGCTGATCCCGCTCGACCTGCTCTTCCTTGTCAGTTTTGGTCTGTTGCTGGGCTTCGGTTCGACAGCCCTGAGCGGTCGCATGGCATTTCTATCGAATGTCCCCGCATGGATCTGGTGGACATTTCCGATCCTCTACATGCTGTCCGACCTGGCAGAAGACTGCACGATCGCAGCGATACTTCGCGCGTTCATTCCGCTCACTGACGGCTCGTACGCTTTGCTGCGTGTATTGACATCAGTCAAACTCGCAATCGTCAGCATTGCAATTGGCCAAGCTGGTTTCCTCGCCGCGCTGAATGCACTGCTGTTCTTTTTTCCGGCGTCGAAGCCAACCTGAAGAAGAGTTCGATAGCGGCTCGTGCGACACCGGGCTGCCAGATCGTACGTTGATCGTGCCGCAGAGGAATTCTCGGGGGAAGTCCTATGGAAAAGCGGATTGTGATCTTGTCGGACGGTACTGGCAACGCAGCCGGCAAGGTTTGGCGAACAAACGTCTGGCGGACCTTCCAATCGCTCGATCTGAAGACGTCCGATCAGATCGCAATCTATGACGACGGCGTCGGCACGTCGTCGTTCAAGCCGCTGGCCATCCTCGGCGGTGCATTTGGGTATGGCCTGAAGCGCAACGTAATCAACCTCTACAAATTCCTTTGCCGCAACTACCGGGACGGCGACAAGATCTATGCATTTGGCTTCAGCCGAGGTGCCTTCACGGTTCGGATCGTCGTTGGTCTGGTGCTCAATCAGGGCCTCGTCAAATTCGCCAACGAGGGAGAACTCGACAGGAAGGCGCGTGCGGCCTATCGCGCCTATCGTCACGACAAGTATCCGGTCTGGAATCTCCAATATCCATTTCGCCTCATCCAATCCTGGCTCGACAAGCGATTCTACACGCCGCGCGAGCGCATGGTCGACTCCATCGAATTCGTGGGCGTGTGGGACACGGTTGCAGCCTACGGCCTGCCGATCGACGAAATGACTCGCGGCGTCAACGATTGGCTTTGGCCGCTTGAGCTGCCGAACAAGCGATTCAATCCCAAAATCCGCAAGGCGCGGCATGCGCTGGCAATCGACGACGAACGAGCAACATTCCACCCCGTCCTTTGGGATGAAGATACGACCAATACGCAGGCGAGCGGCCCAAGCCGCCAATCCGATGGTGAGCGGCTGTTGCAGGTCTGGTTCACGGGTGTTCACTCCAACGTCGGCGGCGGCTATCCGGACGATTCTCTCGCAAACATTTCGCTGGCCTGGATGATGTCCGAGGCCAAACAGGCCGGCCTCGTTTTCAAGGACATGCCCGACGCCGAGCCCGACGCGCTCATCAGCACCGACTCCGCAAAGGACAAGGACGGCAGGCTCTACGACTCCCGTAGCGGACTTGGCGGCTATTACCGCTACAGTCCTCGCAAGATCCAGGACTTCTATGATGCGATGCCCGCAACCATTGCGTCCGACGGCACGCAAAGTCCCAGACCAGTCCCGAAGATTCATGAAGCAGTGTTTGGCAGGATCAAGCTTGGCGCGCACTTCTATGCGCCGATCGGCTTCCCCAAAGAGTATGAGGTCGTCCGCACGACCGACCCCTATGTCAACTATTGGCCGTCGGGACCAATGATCTCTAATACCGCGGTGACGATCGAGCCGAATGACTCAGCCGTTTCTGAAGGAAAGCCCTCGACAGACCGGCATAAGGAGCAAGAAGGCATCTGGGACACCGTCTGGCGGCGCCGGGCAATCTACTTTCTGACGGTGTTCGTCACCGGCTACCTTCTGCTCTATCCCTTGTTCCGGGACAGCTACCCATTCCAGGAGCTCCGCACCTCCTTCCGATTCCTGTCGGATACGATCCGGATCATCGGCAATTTCCTGCCAGGCATGGCCTCGCGCTGGATCGACGCCTATGCACGGGATCCGGCATGGTTCGTCATCTGGGCCTCGCTTGTCGCGTTCCTCATCTCGGTAAGTGCCAGGCTGAAAGGCTCGATAAATGACAGCATGCGAATCTTGTGGACGCGTTTCCTGCCGGACAGCAACAAGCCCGAGGAACCGAAGATCCCTAAAGTCGCTTCGCCCGTGCAGACCATCCTGTTTGCCGGCACCATTCTCTATCTGTTTCTGTACCCGGAATTCGAACGACCCCAGCTCGATTGGCTGCGTCTGCCCGCGAGTTACGAGGACGCCCTGCTGACCTATACCGCGCAGCCAGTTCGCGACGTTCTTGGCGCATTCCTCGTGTTTTATTTCCTGCCCAGCGTGGCCGTCAGAAAGCTTCGGCAATCAAGAATCTATCAGGCGCTGCTTCGAGGATTTAAGTTCTATCTCGCCCCTGCGCTATCCGCGATTGGAATCCTGTATCTGGCCGTTGCATTTGGCAGCCACTACCTGTTCAACATCCGCGACGGCTTTGGCAGCTTCTGCACGGAGACGACCGGACTGGCCGGCAGGGCAGAAAAGGGCACGAAGAAGCAACAGACGGAGGTCCTCTTCGATACATCGCCTTCGGCCACCAACTCACCGAATAACATCTGCATTTCGACCGGCGTTTTCGTCAGGACGGGCAAGGACTATCGAATTGTCGTTGAGCGGCTCCCTGCTCCAGAGACGAAGCCTCCATCCGGCAAGTGGAGCTTCTTCGGCGAAGAGTCCTACATGGGGGGGACAGCCGATAGGCCGCCTGCCATTCTTCAAGGCAGCGACGCTGGCCTTGCTCTATCCGTTCCGCCACACGTTCGACCGCCCATGGGGAAGCATCATCTTTCGCATCGGCGCGAGGGGCAACGAGGAGGATTTCCTTGACCGCGCGCCACCCAACCAGAACGATGACGTTCGGGTCAACGACGTTGAGTATGCTATTCCCGATGATCCTGAGCAGCTTGCCGAGGTTCTCACGCCAAAGCGCGACGGCGAACTCTTCGTCTATCTGAACAAGCCAATGCTCGGCTGGTGGAGCTATGAATCTCACCTTGCCGACTGGATCGGCAGCACCGGCAAGGCCAGGATCACGGTGGAAAGCCGATAAGTTGAAGCGGTGAAGACTCTGCCGCACCGCGCCCGGAAGGGATGCTCTGTACCAGAGAGCCCAGCCTCGGCCTCACCGGCCGATGCCGCGCTTGAGGCCAATCGACCAGGATATCCCCTCCCCGCCAACACTGCCGGTGACCAATTGCCCGCGCGCTCGCTCCAGCACCGGCCGCCAGGGCACCAGCACGAACTCGCGGGATCGCTCGATCAGAGCGAAGCGTCCGCTGTTCAGCGTCAGCATGCGCCGGTAAACGCCGTCGATCTTGTCGCCGAACTTGGCATCGACGTGTTCAAGTCCAGTGCGGGTGGATATCTCCGCGGCGGTCCGCGTCAGTTCACGCGTCTCGAGCGTCTCGAGCATGTTCCGCGCAAACCGCATCTGGCCACCTTCCTCTCGCGCCATCCCCTGCTCGATCAGCCACTGCCGTCTCGCTCCCAACGCGGTTTCGACGTCCGCGCCAAAGCCTGTTGACGCAAGCTCATCAGGCTCCTTCCCAATGAGCTTACGATCAAGCCAGGTTGCACCCAGTGCCTGCGGGAGGTCTTCAAGCCTTTGCCATGACAGCACCGCGACCCGCACCGGATTGCGCGATTGCTGGAGTTTCTCGTATCGAAGCGCCCGGTCCAGATAATCCCGCCCCACTCTCCAACTACCGTCGGCAAGACGGCTTACCAGCCTTCCCGTCGCATCGCCTCCAGACGGCGGACGTGGGTTCCGACAAATTCGCCCGATGCTTGCGGGTCGAATTCCCGATGCAGACGCTCGCCGTAGATGCCGTCGTGGACGGCGGCGACGCGAAGCGGCACGGTTCACGAGAGCCCGCCCTACGACGCGCCAAGTATGATCTTTAGGTGACCTCCTCCTTTTGTCTAGCCCCGATCCGGACCGGGAAACGCCGCTTGAGATCCGGTGCATAGCTTCGCCTCCACTCGTTCCAGGGCCGCCTCTTGCTCCCAATCTGTCCAACAAACTATTCGAGAACAATGCTCCCCGAGACGTGTTCAAAGGAGTACTCTGGTGGCCCCTCTCCAGTAACAGTGGTCAGGGACGCCCCGCGATGCCCGCTCTCCAAGCAAAGCTTGACGATTTGTGTCGCTTGCTGCCGAATGCGAGCTGATCAGAAATGGTCCCCGAATACGTTCAAATCCTGGAGACGCAACCACCGATACCGACATTCGGTTCAGGTTGCGATTTGATCCTGGCGCCCCGAACGCAGACACACCTTCTAAGTGTTGATTTTTCTGGATTCGCGCGTCCAGCGTTCTTTGATTCGAGGTCGTTGATGGATTGCGCGCGCACTAGCCGCTTGGCGTTCAGCGCATCAGCCGCATGCGAACGACTTCGAACGGCAAGCCTTCGGCGTCTTCAGCGGTGCGAGAAACCTCGACAAACCCGAGCCGTTCGTAGAATGAGCGAGCACTTTCGTTGGCCGTATAAACTTCGAGCTCGAGCTCACGCTTGAGCTGCAGGGCATGAGCGACAAGGGCGCGGCCAATCCCGCCGCCTTGAAGCTCCGTTGAGACAAACAGGGCGCCAATGAAGGCGTCGATCAGTCCGATGAACCCAACGGGCGCGCCGTTACAAGTTGCCACCCAAGTTTCGGACTCTGGTAGGTAGACAGATTCTACCAACTTTCTTTGATTCCGCAGACGGTCGTCTCCCAGAAACGAGTGAACGCGCCGAGAGGCTTCAAACCAGATCGTTGAAAGTGCGTGAAGATCCGATGCCTCGTAGGCACGGATAATGACTTCCGAATTCTTCAAGATAGTTCCGTAGTGTTGAATATGCACAGATAGCGCACGGCCACAGGAGCCGGCGACAATGCCGCGAAATGCGGTCCGAATTTCAGCTTCTGCGCATAAATCTCCTTCTACAGATTTCGCATTAGATATCGTCGCACTCGAAGGAAAGCAATCACGAAGCCGAGGGAGATGTCGGTGCTCTACCCTTTCAATGATTATTGTTTCCTTCGTTGGCCAGCTTCACCCAACCAAGAGACGAATATCTTGCGATAAATGTCGAGCACCACCGACTGCTTGTTTTTGTTATAGTCTTGAGCCGTATTCACGCCGCTCGTGGCCCGGAGCTTGGCATCGGCGTAGAGCTGACGATCATCCGCATGTTGGCGAAGCCAGTCGCGAAAAA
>NZ_LGHM01000337.1 GCF_001908185.1 Bradyrhizobium sp. AS23.2 | reverse complement strand
CGTCCAACGATGCGTCGGGCCAGACCATCACTGCCGGCGCCACCGCCACCACCCCCACCGCGGCTGACGCGGTCGACATCTCGACGGCGGCCGCCAGCGGCACCCTCGGTTCTGTCACGGCCGCGGTCAAGGACTCGGTGTCGCAAAATGCCCGCGCCAGTCTGGTTGCGCAGTACAACCAGATCATTGACCAGATCAAGACCACAGCGCAGGATGCCTCCTTCAACGGCATCAACCTGCTCAACGGTGACAGCTTGAAGCTGGTGTTCAACGAAACCGGCAAGTCGACATCGACGATCGCGGGCGTGACCTTCGATCCGGCCGGCCTCGGTCTGAGCAAGCTCACTGCCGGCACCGACTTCACCGACAACACCTCGACCAACAATGTCCTGACGGCGCTCAACACCGCCAGCACAACGCTGCGCTCGCAGGCCTCGGCCTTCGGCGCCAACCTGTCGATCGTGCAGATCCGCCAGGACTTCAACAAGAGCCTGATCAACGTGCTGCAGACCGGATCGTCCAACCTGACCTTGGCCGACGCCAACGAGGAAGCGGCCAACAGCCAGGCGCTGTCGACCCGCCAGTCGATCGCGACCTCGGCGCTGGCGCTCGCCAACCAGTCGCAGCAGAGCGTGCTGCAGCTGCTGCGCTAAGCTAAGCGGATCGGTTCACTCAACGGGACGGCGGGGCTTCGGCCCCGCCGTTCTTTTTTGTCCCAATTTACATTCTGACTGCTTCGGCGGTGGTCGCGCCTTAAGTCCTGCTTAAGGCCTCCGCCGTCATTGACCGTTCCTTAACCATAATTCTTCGAAAGCGTCCGCTGCATTAACCATCGCAGGGCCGGTTTCATCTTTTGTTGACCATAGCGTTCCTAGGGTTTCGCCACACGCGGCCAAGAAAGGCCGGCTGTAGATTTACGCCAGAAAGGTGCCCTCATGTCTCTGTCCAACATCACCCTTACCGCCGCAGTCCGCCAGAACCTGCTCTCGCTGCAGGGCACCGCCGACCTGCTCGCGACTACGCAGGGCCGTCTCGCCACCGGCAAGAAGGTCAACAGCGCCCTCGACAACCCGACCAACTTCTTCACCGCCGCCGGCCTCGATGCCCGCGCGAGCGACATCAGCAATCTGCTCGACAGCATCGGCAACGGCGTGCAGGTGCTGCAGGCCGCCAACACCGGCATCACATCGCTCTCCAAGCTCGTCGATACCGCGAAGTCGATTGCCAACCAGGCGCTGCAGCAGCCCTCGGGCTACACGTCGAAGGCCAGCGTCGCCTTCACCGGCGCCAACGCGGCAGCCGGCACCGCCACCGCCGCGAACCTGAACCAGGGTGCACTCACAGGTTCGGTGATCACCTTCACGACCGCGGCGGGTACGGCGGCTACGATTACCATCGGCGCCTCCTACACGGCCTTCGACAGCACCGCCAAGACGGCCACGGTGAACTCGCTCGATCAGCTCAACCAGGCGCTGTCTGACGCGGGCGTCAACCTGCAGGCCTCGTTCGACGC
>NZ_LGHM01000336.1 GCF_001908185.1 Bradyrhizobium sp. AS23.2 | reverse complement strand
CCGTCCGATGATCAAGGGCGCCATTCGCTCCCAGGCCGCGTCGCTCAAAACCAAACGATCCATCACACCCAAGGCGACCTCCCCAAAAGAAGCCTTGAATCTGATTTGCACTTAAATGGGACTCCTTAGAGTCCACACCACCTAGTACTCCACGCCCAGAGCATCATAAATCCGCCGGTGCACGGCCGGCAGCGTCTCGGTGAGATCTTCCGCGATCAGTCCCGGCCCTGCTTCGCTGCCCGCCTCGCCATGCATCCACACGCCGATGCTGGCAGCTTCGAACGCCGGAACGCCCTGCGCCAAAAGCCCCGCGATGATTCCGGAGAGCACGTCGCCGGCGCCGGCGGTGGCGAGCCAGGGCGGCGCATTGGCGGCGATGGTGGCGCGGCCGTCGGGAGCGGCGACGGTGGTGTCCGGGCCCTTCAGCAGTACCACCGCGCCACAGCGCTCGGCGGCCGCGCGCACGCGCTCCAGCTTCGAGCGGCCCGGATATTTATTGCTGAGGTCGGAGAACAGGCGTGGAAACTCCCCCTCGTGCGGCGTCAGCACCACCGCATTGTCCTGCGCGGACCTGATCGATTCAAACAGGCGCTCGGGGGCCGCGGCAAAGCTCGTCAGCGCATCTGCGTCCAGCACCAGATGCCGCTGCGCCGTGAGCGCGGTGTGGACGAGATCGCAGGTCCGATCGCCGATGCCCGCGCCGGGGCCGATCATGCAGGTGTTGTAACGCTTGTCGCCAAGAACCTCGCCGAACTCGATGGCGGTGTCGACGGGGCGAACCATCACTGCGGTCATTGCGCTTGCATTGATCGCGAGCGCGTCGCGCGGCGTTGCCAGCGTCACCAGGCCGGCGCCGGCGCGTAGCGCT
>NZ_LGHM01000335.1 GCF_001908185.1 Bradyrhizobium sp. AS23.2 | reverse complement strand
CGCTGCATGTTAAGTTGATGACGAAGGATCAGGATCTCAGCTTCCAACGAGACCCGCGACCGGAACAATAAGACCAGCACCGACCAGACCAGGCTGCAAGCTTCTCTCATGAGACAGAAGCATTGCGCGATTCGGCCTCACGGGCCAGCTGGATCAGGTTTCCGACAGGGAAAGGTCTATCGCGACGGCCTGCGCGTAATGCCGTACGGGCGTCCAGACAGCGATCTCTTCAAAATCGAGCAGCGTCGAAGACCGCACGCTGGTCGATCCTTCTTTTCATTCCGGAGGGCGTTCGGTCGTGCGACAACTGATCAGCTTTTGTTGGAAGCCTTGATCACTCGAAGCTGTTCGTAATCGTCCGATCAATGGCTGTCCCGTAAACCTGCTGCTTGCGAACGTCCGCTTTGCATGGCCGAGCGGCCGCGGCGTGAGCTCAAGGGGCGCGGTTTGCCGGCGGCTACTGGGCGTACGCGATCGCATGCGCAATCTACGAGGCAGCCACGGAGCTAGCGCTCGTCTGAGATCAGCCTTCCATCTCTGGGAAGCGATCCTGGCGGGACTGAAGCAACCGTCCCGCGAAGCTTCGTCACTGACGTCAGTGTGCTCTCGAGCTTCCCGCGATCAGCATCGCTCAAAGATGGCGCTTCGACCTGCAAGGTCATTTGATCGGCATCAGCCCACCTGGTCACGACCAGGCGCATTCGCTGAATTTCTTGGTGTCGCCGACCGATCTCGACTATCTGCTCGGGCCGAACGAACATTCCTTTCACCTTGGTACTTTCGTCAGATCTACCCAGCCAACCCTTTATTCGCATATTG
>NZ_LGHM01000334.1 GCF_001908185.1 Bradyrhizobium sp. AS23.2 | reverse complement strand
CTCGACCGACTCTGCGGGTTTCGGCCGCCGTTCGATGTCTGCTCTTCTCCGAAACCGACCAGCTTACTGCGCGGCAACGAAATGACGCGAAGGGCCAATTCCGGACATTGTCGTTAAGCGATTTTTCCACCCTTGGTCGTTTATGATGCCAGCCAGCATACTGGGATTTTCCGATGTGGACACTTGCGAGCGCTAGCCTGGCCAGTCTTGTTGTTGGTTTTGGCTTGTTCGCTGTGCTGTTTAGGCCAAGAAGGAGATGGGGTTGGGGATACGCGCTTGCCTTGTTGAGCAATCTTCCATTGATAGCTCTGGTCTATTTACTTGTTAACGGGCATGACCCTGTCGTCGTAGTAGCGCTACTTGGCATGGGCGTGGCCGGATTTGGCGTTGGGTCGATTGCGGGAATGATAACCGTGACCGTACTGGGGAGCCCGAGGTCATGCGACCCGCCACAAGGTGACAGCGCCTGATGTCCGCTTCGGGTCTTGGCTGTGTGAAAACGCAACGGCGCTCAAATTTCGGAGAAAAGAATTCCTTCAAACACCGCTTCTGAGACTGCGAAGAGGATACAGAGCTTCGGTGCCGCGTGATCTGAGAAGTAGATTCTCCGCCATCCGCCGGAGTTCGCGTTTTTACACAGCCAGGGTCAGAAG
>NZ_LGHM01000333.1 GCF_001908185.1 Bradyrhizobium sp. AS23.2 | reverse complement strand
CCTTCAAATGGACCAAGTCCGCAGACCAGATCTTGGCTTCCGTCAAACGCTTCTGTCACAAAGCTCAGCAGACATTATGTGGCGAACTTTAGATTCACGTGACTAGCTGTCCAAGGCAGAAAGCGGCAACAGAAATGAGGAAGATCATGCTCCGCAAGTCAGGACAGTGTTTCATTGGTGCCCTTGCCGTCTTCGCGCCTTCTGCGTGCGCGCAGACATCCCATCCAACGAAGCATGCCGGTCTCGGCAAGCCGGTCAGCTCGTCGGCCATGGAGGCCTTGATTGATAAGCCGGGGCCGATTGAGGTTAAGACCGTTGCCAGCGCGGATTGGGTCGCCGATCTATCGGGGCTGATCAATCTGAAAGATCCGAAAGCCGTCGAGGCTGGGCTCAAGGATCACGAGGAGCCGATCCAGATCTACACCCATGTCGTGAGGCATCCGACCGAGGGATTTTACATGGTCGATACTGGTGTTTCGAAGCGATTCGTCGAGGACCCCAAGAGCCTCGGTGTTGGATGGGTCGTGCGGAACTTCGCGAAGCTCGACAAGATGCAGGTCCGGCAAGACCCCTTGTCCGTCATCAAGTCAGAAGCAACTCCTCTTAAAGGGGGGCTCATGACCCATCTTCATCTCGATCATATCTCCGGGATGGCAGACATCCCGAGAGATGTGTCGTTTTACACGGGGCCTGGAGAAGCCGAGAAGAAGAAGTTCGAAAACTTCTTCGTCGAGGGGATGGAGGACGCCTTCTTTGAGGGCAGGCCCGCCATTCAGGAATTTCAGTTCACCAAGGACCCGGATGGGAAATTCGAAGGGGTTATCGATGTCTTCGGTGACGGT
>NZ_LGHM01000332.1 GCF_001908185.1 Bradyrhizobium sp. AS23.2 | reverse complement strand
TTCTTCAGTTCGCCGTCTAGGTTGAAGGCACCTGCGAGCCTGAGCGCTAGAACGATCTTGGACGAATAAGTTCTTCTATCGCGCTCAAGCGTCTTGGGGTTGTCACACAGCCAAGACCCAATGCAGACATTAGCGCTGCGCTGCCATGGGCGGCCGCGTAGCGTTACCAAGGATTAATTTCTTCGACAGGAGACGGAAAGAATCGATCTTCTAAGATGGACTTAGCGGAGGAGATCGAGTCATCGCCATGCGCCACAGCTTAATCCTGCACGCTGTTACCGCAGCCGGTCTGTTCCTGGCATCCAGCCTCATCTCAGATGCATCCGCCGAGACCGCCGGCCACGCCTTGGCTGTCTCCGTCGACGATTTCAAATATAGAGACACGTCGAACGAGCCCACCGATCAGACGGCGGTGCATGAAAAGCGACTGCGGGCCTTCATGACCGCGCTGCGGGACGATGTCACGGCGGACCACCGTTTTGAGCTTGTGCCGTCCTCCTGCGCTTCAAATTGTCCGACCGATGGACCGACGTTGCGCGATCGGCTGCGCGCGGCGTCACAGGACGGCGCGCAGATCCTGATCATCGGCGGCTTTCATAAGATGAGCACGCTGGTGCAGTTTGCGCAGACTGTTGCTATCGATACAAAATCCCAGCGCATCGTGTTTAGGAAATACTTCCAGTTCCGCGGCGACAACGACGAGGCATGGCAGCGGGCGGAGCGCTTTGTATCGGAGGAGGTCCGCGACCGGCTGCTTGAAAGCAGATCGCAGCAATAGACTACGCGACGCATGTGCATGGCCCGTGAGTCCGGTTTTGGCCCATCACGTCATTTCGCGTGCGCGAACAATCAGGTCGCTGTCAGAGCGAAGCGGACATTAGATGGATGGCAAGATAGGCCGGTTCGGTCGAGAA
>NZ_LGHM01000331.1 GCF_001908185.1 Bradyrhizobium sp. AS23.2 | reverse complement strand
CGAATAAAGGGTTGGCTGGGTAGATCTGACGAAAGTACCAAGGTGAAAGGAATGTTCGTTCGGCCCGAGCAGATAGTCGAGATCGGTCGGCGACACAAAGAAATTCAGCGAATGCGCCTGGTTGTGACCAGGTGGGCTGATGCCGATCAAATGACCTTGCAGGTCGAAGCGCCATCTTTGAGCGATGCTGATCGCGGGAAGCTCGAGAACACACTGACGTCAGTGACAAAACTTCGCGGGACGGTTGCTTCAGTCCCGCCAGGATCGCTTCCCAGAGATGGAAAGCTGATCTCGGATGAGCGCTAGCTCCGTCGCGGCCTTGTAGCTTGCGCATGCGATCGCGTACGACACTGTAGCCGCCAGCAAACCGCGCCCCTTGAGCTCACGCCGCAGCTGCTCGGCCGTGAGCGCAAGATTAGCCACCAGTCGTTCGCCCAAATCGGATTCGAAGTGGTCTACGATTCCCGACCTTGGTGCCCGCTTTTGTAGACCGGCGGCTCAGCCCTTTGGTGATGTTAGGCCTGACTGTCGTTCTGTCGACAGCAGGTTGCCTGGCGGTTGCGCTGATCGTAAGCCCCCGCTGAAACTCCTAGTCCCCCACATCTCGGATATGCATCCGGCGAAGCACTCGCCCGACAAGTGCTCGGTGCAAAGCCTGGAAGCAGCGGGGCGCACGTTGTTGAAGTATCTCTACTTGCACTGAGCGGGCCATTATGTTGTGCGTGCTCTTCAGAAAGCCGTAATCGGCTGGCCGTCCGCCCCGACCAGGCTCGACGGCGCTTCGCCGAACACCAGGCCGTCGGGGGGGCGGCTCGCTCACACAAAGCCAGCCATGTGTATGGCGGGCTTTGTCCGATCGATCTGTCCGCGTCTATTCGCTGCCGACCTCGCCGGTGATGATGTCGCCGAACAGCCTCCAGCTTTCGCCTTCGAAGCGCATTAGCTGTTCCTGCTCGATCGGGCGGAAGTCGGCCGGCCCGGTGTTGATCTTGATGCCGGGCAGGATCATCTTCGGCGCGAAATTCTTCAGGCTGGCGGCCTGCTTCATGACGTTCTCGCGCGAGAGGTCATCGCCGCATTGCCGGAGCACCTGCGCCAGCGTCTGCGCCGCGGCGTAGCCATAGACGTGATTGCCGTTGGTCTTGTCGCCATCCGGCATGTACTTGTCCATGAAGACGCGCCATTCCTTGGTCTCGGCATCGTCGTTCCAGGCCGGGTCGGTCGGGTCCTTGAGGTAGGCTACCGAGATGATGCCCTGCGAATGCTCGACGCCTGCGGCGCGCATCACTGATGCAACCGACGTCGCCGTGCTGGTCAGGAAGAAGGCCGGTTTCCAGCCAAGCTCGGCAACCTTCTTGATGGTCTGCGCCGCGCCCTTCGGTGCTGCCCAAGTGAACAGGATGTCGGCGCCCGAAGCGCGCAGCGCCACGATCTGCGAATCCAGCGTCGGATCGCTCACTTCGTAGGACTTGTCGGCGACGATCATGCTGCTCGCCTTGTCGCCGAGGCCGTCGCGCAAGCCCTTCAACGCGTCTTTGCCGGCGTCGTCGTTCTGCCAGAGCACCGCGATCTTGCCGTTCGGGAACTTGTCGAGGATGTATTTGGCGTAGATGCGCCCCTCGCTCTGGTAGTTCGGCTGCCATCCCATCGTCCACGGGAAGTTCTTGGGATCGCCGAAGCGCGTTGCGCCGGAAGCGATGAAGAGGTGAGGGACCTTCTTGGAGTTG
>NZ_LGHM01000330.1 GCF_001908185.1 Bradyrhizobium sp. AS23.2 | reverse complement strand
GTCAGACGCTGACTTGTCAACAGCACTATGAAGCACCATGCCGAGCACGTCGGCTTCAATGCTGGCGTAGTAAAATCTCGTTCCCGCTGGGGCGATTCGCTGATTGAATTGCACGATGCTCTTAATCGTGCCCAACTTCGTGTCCGGGAATGCGATCCCCATACCGTTCCACAGGCGATTGAGGTCACGTCCTCCGTCTCTTGTTTCACCGAAATCCACGCCTGAGGACATGTGCAGCAGATCGCGAATCGGCGTCCTGCCATACTCGCTGCCCATAAAGCCCGGCACATAACTTTCGGGGATATCATTGACCGACTTGATCGCGCCCTCCGAGATGGCGATCCCGATCAACAGTCCGGTAATCGACTTGACCATCGACTGGGATACGAACCGATCTTGATCAGTTCGCGCGTACTGATAGCGCTCGAAGATAATCTGGTCGTCCTTCGCGATCAGCAGGCCAGTGACCGGATTGCGCGACATGTAGTCGAGGGGCGAAAGCTTGCTTCCCTGAAAATTGTAGTAAACGTCTGCCTTCGAGCACTTGAACTTCCAAGGCGTCACAGCTCGCTTGATGAGCCGTGTTGGATAGATGTGATCGATATGGGTGAATGCGCCGACACGGTATTTTGGCTCCCAAGGGTCGCCTTGCCTCCGCGCCTCCATAATGTCGGGAAGAGGATAACCATCTTTGGCTCCGTACAGCTCGGCGTTTGGACCTGTAGTGGAGAAAATCGGTCCGGCGCAGTCTTGCGTCTCGCCCGCGGAGGCTGGTTCTGCGGTTGCGGAGATGGGGCCGGCCAATGCACAGGCGACTGTAGCAGCCAGCGATGAAACAGCCTCACGACGGGAATATTGCTGCTCCGACATATAAATCCCCAAGGATTCCCATAAGTAGAGACCAAACTGAGTGGAAACTTCAAGGAGTATGTCTCTAGTTGGCCTGGAGGAGACACTCGCGAAGGAGTCCGGCCAGTCAGCTTTAGAGGTTAGACGAGACATGGCCGAGACGCGGCTGAACCGACGCGATCGACCCAAGACGGACATGATCCATCTCGTCAGGAGCAATTGACAGCAGTTTGCAACAGGATCATGATGACTTGAGGTAGATACGACCTGCCGCTTGCGCCCCAATTGGGGATGGTGAACGTATCATCGATCTTTCTAAACCCTTTGCCCGAACGAACGGGTCAGCAACGCAAGCGCCTGGCACCTCGGCTTCGTTCAAGCAAAGGATGAAAGATCATGCGCGACTATCGCGACGCAAAGACCATGGCGCATACGGCCCGGGTCTTCCTCGGCGATCACGGCCTGAAGATCACCAATAGCCAAAGCCTTGAATTGATTGCCAAGGCGTTTGGCGCTGCGGACTGGAACACGCTTGCTGCTACAATTCGAGGCGAGGTCAGCACGCCCCGGGCCGAAGCGGCAACGCCATCACCCGCAACGATCGATGCAGGGATCAGACCCCGAGTGTCTCGTTTCTCCAGCGAACTGGAACGCACGTTGCAGCGCGCTCTTGCTCATGGTGACGCGCGAAAGCATCAGTACACGACGTGTGAGCATCTGCTGCTCGCGCTAACCGATGATCCAAACGCCTCAAAGGTTATGCAGGCTTGCCGTGTCGATCTTACGGCGCTCAAGAAAAGCCTGACCGACTACATTGACAATGATTTGCGATCCATCGTTGTCGAAACTGGCATATCCATAGGTGGATCTCGCCCCACGGCCGCGTTTCAGCGCGTACTGCAGCGCGCGGAGGCCCACGCCGAACAGATGGGACAGCAGGAGGTCACCGGCAATAATGTGCTGGTCGTCATCTTTGCCGAGCGGCTAAGCCCGGCGGTGCGGAGGCTTTACGGTCAGGACATGTCGGCGGAGGATGCAGCAAACTTCGTCGAACGAGGTATCGCTGAACGAAATGGCACCGCCGGCCCCTGAAACAGTACCGCGACCACTCGCGGAACTAGTCCGCAAATTGGCCCAACTGCGAAGTTGCGCCGCGTCTGTCGGAGGTCCGCTCATCGTGGTCGAGCGGACCAGATTTGCTCAACCCGAGTTCTTCGCATTTTGACCCGAAAGAGACATCCGTGGTCTGATGTGTTATGCAAATCCAATCCACCGGAGGCAGCCTCGTGTCGTGTGTTCTCAGACCGCCGACAGTCGAAGAGCTACCAATGCTCTCGGCT
>NZ_LGHM01000033.1 GCF_001908185.1 Bradyrhizobium sp. AS23.2 | reverse complement strand
CCATGTCACGAGAAAGCCGATCCAGCGCTTCCACAATGACAACGGTGAAACGTTGTTGGCGTGCAGCATCCATAAGCTGCATCAAGCCATCGCGCCCGATTACAGAGGCCCCAGAACGAGCTTTGTCCGCGAAAGTCGCAACGACGTCGAGTTGATGACGGGCCGCATAGGCCCTGCACAGAGCAATCTGATCTTCAGTCGACTTTTCGTTTTGAAGCTCGGTCGAGAACCGAGCATAAACTGCCGCGGGCTTCATCTTGAACACCACCGCTGATGTGTTTCTTGCTGGCGGCGCCAATATGAGTTTTCATTAGCCGCTCATTCTCGAAGAGATGATCGAGCCTCGCATCGGCGATTGCAAGGGCTTCAACAAATTTGACCAAGTCGGGATCTAATTCACGCGGGCTTACACACCGCGATCTACGATGAAAAATGTCCCTCGTCTTCGCGTGTCTCATAACAGCAAGATGGTGGCGGCCCTCGGTCCCGACGGATACGGGGTGGTCAATCGAACCGGCTCTGCTCGGTCCGGCGCCGGTACGCAGCCCTTCGGCACATCCTCCGCTTGGTCCGTGGTCGTTAACGCGCGCGTGCTGTGGGCATAGACGCCGCCGGCCGGCATCTCGGCCGCGATCCAGATTGCCTCCATCAACTCCTCGCGCGTGGCGTCCTGGCGCAGTGCGGCCTTGGTGTGTCCCTTGATGCAGTAGGGGCTGCTCTGAGTTACATGTGCCACTGCAACCGCGATCAGCTGCAGAGGGTTTAGTTCGCAAACTACCGCTCAGCTTCGGCCCACATCCTCGGACCAGTATCGCTTCGGCGCGCTGCCATAGACTCGCTTGAACGCGGTACTAAAGGCGCTCTCGGATGCGTAGCCGATCTTAGCCGCAATGGCCGCCACCGTTCCGCCCTTGCGAAGAGCATCGCGCGCGACCTGCATGCGCCATCGCAGGAGATAGTCCAGCGGCGGAGAGCCGGTCCTGGTCTTGAACTCGGCCGCAAAAGCCGAACGGGACATTCCGACGGCCCGTGCCAGTTCGTCGACGCGCCAACCATGTGCGATGTCGTCATGCACGAGATTGAGAGCCTTGCCGATACGGGGATCGGCCGCGGCGCCGATCCAGCCTGCGGCGGAGCCATCTTGCCGCGCGACATGGCCGCGCAGAACCTGGACCAGCAAGATCTCGGCGAGCCGTTCCGTGACCATGGCGGCGCCCATCTGCTCCGCCCGCATTTCGCGATCGAGAAGCGCGAGCAGGCTGCGCAGAACGGCCGATGTCGGGTCCTGCGCAGGAATGAGCGTGAAGGAGGGCAGGGAATCGAGTAGCAGGCGCGCATGGAGCGCCTCGAAGACGAAGGCGCCCGCGACGAGCACCGTCTCCACCTTGCCATGACGGGCAACGTCCGAATGCTCCCAATCGAAGGCCGACAGCCCGTCTTCCGGCCTCTGCTGCGGGTCGCTCGCCAGCACATAGGAAGGGGCCTCGGCCAGAAGGAAAGTGTCGCCGGCCGCAAGCTGCTGGGGGCTTTCGCCGGGGAGCATGATCCAGCACTCGCCGCGCAGGACTGCCACGAATTTAAGGGCGGGCTTCGCGGGAAAGCTGAACGACCAGCTGCCGCCGGCCTCGAACCGCGTGCAGCGGGCGCTGCGGACATCGATCAGCGAGAAGAGATCCGAGAGCGCATCGACCATGATTTAGACGATCACGATGAAAATGACGATGATCCCGCATAGATCATCCAAGGAACGTGTGCAATCCTACGAGCGACCGGCAAGCTGAAGGAGGCTGCGATGCAGGGGGTCGAAGGAAAGGTGATCGCGATCACGGGCGCGAGCAGCGGCATCGGCGCGGCAACCGCTCGGCTTCTCGCGAGACGTGGCGCGAGGCTCATTCTGGCAGCACGAAGGACGGAGCCGTTGCAGTCGCTCACCGCGGAAATCGCCGGCGCTGGTGGAGAGGCGGGTTGTGTGGCGACCGACGTTTCACGTCGGCAGGATCTCGCTGATTTGGTCGCTCTCGCCTGCGGGCGTTACGGCCGGCTCGACGTGCTCGTCGGCAATGCCGGCATTGGGCCGATCTCACCCCTGGACGAACTACGCGTGGACGACTGGGAGCGAATGATCGACATCAATCTCCGAGGCTTTCTCCATGGTGTCGCGGCGGCGCTTCCAGTCTTCCGGCGGCAGGGCTGCGGCCATTTCGTCACGGTCATTTCGACGGCCGGCCTTAAGATCGTGCCGAACCAGTCGGTCTATGCCGCCACGAAGAATGCGGTTCGTACCGTCTCCGAAGGCTTGCGGCTGGAATCCGGACCCAGTCTGCGCATCACCGGCATCTCGCCCGGGATCGTCAGAACCGACTTTGCAGCCTCGATGACCGATCCCGACGTCAGAGCGAAGACAAACGCGGCCATGGACGAGATCGGCATGAAGCCGGAGGCGGTCGCTCGCGCCATCGCCTTCGCCATCGAGCAGCCCGAAGACGTGGAGGTCGGAGACATCGTCGTTCGACCAACGGCACAGGCCTGAGATACCTGCCAAACGAACGACGAGCCTGTGCTACGCTATCGTCGAGGCAGTAGGGCGGCTGTCGGCGTGCGTCCGGCCAGTTGAGCAACGACCGCGCTCCTGCCGCCGTACTCGAGAAGGTCTGCGAAGGCGTTTCGCGGCTCGAAGCCGGCACACGCGCCCACGTGGCGTCCAGAATTCTGGAAGCCGCCACGAAAGGTGATACTTCGCCGGACAGGCTAAAGCGGATCGGTCGCAAGGCTCTCCACGAGGCACTGACGATGTGGCGTTAGCGGGGGGAGGGGAGCGGGGGCGTGAACTTCCAGGTCACGGTTCTCAAGATCCTGGTGAGTTATCCGGACGGTTTTGGCGCCATGGAGGACCTCAAGCGGGACATGGCCATCCTCGCAACGAGCGGACGGCACTGGGCTGAGCGGACCAAGCGGCTCGCCGCGCGGGTGGCGGATCTCGATATCTTCTCACAAGCGCTGGTCGAGCGCTTGAACTGCTGCTGGCGTATCACCGAAAAGGGGCGGGCGGTGCTGGGGCCCATGGCAGCTCGGCCTTCTGAAGCGGGGTCGGAAAGACAGACAGAAACTGAGTGGTCCCCCACCGTGCCCGAGGCTCGTCTTCCTGCCTCGACTCGGCTCGCCCGGGATCAACGCCGTCAGCGCCGCCGAGCTGCCCGCGAGCGGGCGCGGGCGAAGGCTTCCTGATCTCCTCCCGAGCGGCTTCTGCCAAACGCCTGGCTGTCCTGGGAAACCGCACAAGGAAGAAGGATATGAAAAGGAAATCTTGCGGATTGCAGCTTTGGGGATTGCTTGGCGCCAGGATAGTTGTGATGGCGATTAGATTGACGCGACCGAGCGCGGCCCACAGAGGGTTTTGCGATGTGGTGAGAAGTGCCGCGCCGATCGTGAAGGGAGCCAGGGCAATCGCCAGAATGGGAAAGAAGTCGATACCGTCGAGCACGATGAACTCGAGTATGCCGGCCAGGACAGCCGCGATCGGCGTACCAATCAGTGCGACCGTGGTGAAACCGCGCGGATTAGTCTACACGTTGTAGCGTCCAATCCGGCAACCGCCACGACAAGATACGAAACGCTTGCAGCAGACCACCCAGCCCAGACGAACAATGTCGAAGCGATTGCGAACGATAAAGCGGCGCGCAAACCGCTTTCGGCTGCGATACGAGCGGTATAAGGGCGCGCGCCACAACTGTGACGGCCATTCGATTGAGTGCAGGGCTGACAGATTCTTGCAATGCTGTCGTCGCGCCGCAGCAACTCTCGGAATTCCCATGCCGAGGCTTCGGCCACGACGTCAGGTGCGACGCACCGCCGACGGAGTTCACCGGCAGATGCGTTTACGAGCTGGAACCATCAATCCGGCCGATCTCTGCGGATGTCCTGTCGTGAGCGACAACAGAGCCAGTATTCAACATCCGGGGGACTTGCAGTTCAGCTACCAATCCGACGGCGGCGCTCTGGGCGGCGAAGCTCCTGACAGAGCCGCTGCTCGACTCGAGAGCGACGCTTGCTATCCGCTCAAAAGTCGAACGTTGAGACCATGGCGATCCTGCGAACCAGAAAATGCATCGGAATCTCTCACGAAGGACGTCTTGAACGTGCTCATGTTCGTCATGAACACCCTTGCTTCGTGCTGTTCATGATCACGATACAACCGACTTACCTCAGTGCAGTCACGGCACCGAGCGAGTCGGCTGATTGCAAGATAGCGGCCACCGGTACGCCGCGATGTTTGTGGCGAATCCGAATGCCCGAGCGCTGGGGAGCATGGCAGCTTGCCGAGCCGCCAAACGAAAAAAGACACCAGTGAAGTGATCTATGAGCGCAATGCCGGCGACGTAATATCCGATAGCGGCCTAGAGCAGTTCTGCCTCATCCGTGGGGGCGACGCGGAACGATGGGTCATCGGAGTGAATGCATGAACTGCCTGGCCTTTCGAGGCGCCAGAATGCCTAAGGCTTCTCTGGCCCGCCTCTAAAATTCGTTCCGATATGGATCCTCTCGCGGTAATGTCTCCGAAATAGTCCCTGCGCCTCCGGAAGGCGAGGTCGAGGCTTCGTCCCAGCAAGTAACATTGTAGACGGAGACCTCATCCGTTGCGGCCCTTGACCAATCGCCGTCCAGATCTCGCGTGGTTGCAGTCGGTGTGCGCTAGTTCCGCTGCGCGGCCCAATAGCCTGAACAGCGCGCCTCTCCCGAATAACCGCTCCATTTACCACGGCCAGAATTGCCTGCGAGTCTGCCCGAACCGGATGCGTACTTGTCCTGAACGGTCACTGAAGCGCGAACAACACCCGATCGCGCTACGTAGCCTTTGAACCGCACTAGATTCGGATGCGTGACAATTTCGTCGGTGACGTTGACGGAAAAGTTATAGGTCGGGTCGCACGCACCTCTTTGCGTAACAAAAACAAGGTCCCACGATCCATCGTAGGCCGAGCGAGCCTGCGCGACTGAAGTCAAGGCAAGGGAAACCATCATCGTCGCGCAAAGCGTGAGCTTGTTCATGGTCATTCTCCAAAGCTTGCGGTTTAGGCCATGTTCGTGTCAGCGTTGCATCTGCAGGTTCATCAACTCCGTATGGGCCATCATGTTCTCATTCAGGTTTGCCATGATCACGAGCGACCCTGCGAGAACCAGGAAGACGATCAGCACGCCGAACGCGAGTGCCAAAACGTTGTGGCTGCTGTCCGGTCCTGTCGTGATGTGAAGAAAGAACACCAGATGTACGCCCATCTGGGCGATCGCAAGAACGGCCAGCCCCGCCGGCACACCAGGCGCCCAGATAGCGGAGGTGTTTGCCACCCAGAAGGATGTGGCCGTCAGGATCACGGCCAGCAGCAAGCCGAGCGTGTACACAAGAAAGCCGGAAGATGCTTTCTGCTCCGAGACCGGGACTGTCGGCCTGTCTCCCGGTGCAACATCCCAACGCATTTCAGTCATGGAAGGACTCCCATCAGATAGACAACGGTGAATATCAGAACCCAGATGATGTCGAGCGCATGCCAGAACAATGAGAAGCAGTGCAGGCGGCGAACCACGACTTCCTGAAAGCCTCGCAGCGACAGCTGGACCATCATGAGAACCAGCCATGCCAGTCCGACCGTCACATGCAGCCCGTGACTGCCGACCAGCGTGAAGAACGCGGAAAGAAATGCGCTACGTTGGGGCGTCGCTCCCAACGCAATCATGCCCTGGAATTCGCGAAGCTCGAGAGCAAGGAATGCCGCTCCCAGGAGGAATGTCACCACGGCGCCAAGGAAGGTAGCGAAATATCGCCGCGAGTTGATGGCCAAGGACATCATTCCACAGGTGTAGCTGGAGAGCAGGAGAAGGGCGGTCTCCATCGCGACGTTGCGCTGGTCAAACAGCTGAACACCGGTCAGACCGCCCGCACTCGCTTTTGCGAGCACGGCATAGCTCGCGAACAGCGCCGAGAACATCACGATGTCACTCAGCAGGAAAATCCAGAACCCAAAGCCAGCGATGATCCGCTTGGGTGCGGGGCCGGCCTCACTGATATCAAGCAGTTCGCCTTGGCGGACTGCATCCATCTCAACTGCGACGTTCATAGCGATACCTCCACCGGGTGCGCGCGATCGAACAGGCCGACCTGTTCCGCGGGAATCTCAACTTCGTCCCTTGTGCGGAACATGAAGGCAAGCAATGTCACGGCCGCGCCTAGAAGTCCGAAGCCAGCCATCCACCAGATGTGCCATATCAGAGCGAAACCGGTGATCACTGCAAAGAACGCGGTCACGACACCGGTCGGACTGTTCCTGGGCACTTCGATTGGCTGGTACGCGGGCCGCTGCAAGGGCAGCTCTTGCTTCGCGAGGACGCGCTGTTTTTTGGCCCAGAAGGCATCGAGCTCGCCGACGCGGGGCACCACCGCAAAATTCCAAGCCGGCGGTGGCGATGCCGTGGACCATTCCAATGTGCGGCCGTTCCACGGATCGCCCGTCGCATCGCGGAGCTGCTCACGGTGGCGAATAGACACCACGAGCTGGATGATCTGACAGATGATTCCGGCAAAGATGATGATTGCGCCCACTTCGGCGATCAGGAGCCAGGGCTGCCAGGAAAGCACGTCGTAGTGCTGCATACGGCGGGGCATACCCATCAGCCCTGTCACGTAGAGCGGCATGAAAGCGAGATGGAAGCCGATGAACCAGCACCAGAACGCCGCCTTACCCCAGCGCTCATCCAGCTTGAAACCGAATGCCTTGGGAAACCAGTAATTGTAGCCGGCGATCGCCCCGAACAGCACGCCCGGGATAATGACGTGATGGAAATGGGCAACCAGGAAGAGGCTGTTGTGGACCTGCCAATCGACCGGCGGCAACGCCAACAGCACGCCGGTCAAGCCGCCGAACACGAACGTCACCATGAAGCCGATCGTCCACAACACCGGCACCGTAAACCGGACTCGACCGCCGTACATTGCGAACAGCCAATTGAAGACTTTGACGCCCGTCGGCACCCCGATGATCATGCTTGTTATGCCGAAGAAGGCGTTGACACTCGCGCTGGCGCCCATGGTGAAGAAATGATGCAGCCAGACCGTGTAGGAGAGCACGCAGATTGCCATAGTGGCGAGCACCATCGAGCGATAGCCGAACAGCGACTTTCCGGAAAACGTGGCGGCCACCTCGGAATAGACGCCAAATGCAGGCAGGACCAGGATGTAGACTTCGGGATGGCCCCAAATCCAGAACAGGTTCACATACATCATCACGTTGCCGCCGGCGTCCACGGTAAAGAAGTGAAAGCCAAGGTAGCGATCGAGGAGAAGCATTGCGAAAAGCGCGGTGAGCACCGGGAACGCCGCCACAATCAGCAGGTTCGAGGCGAGCGATGTCCAGCAGAAAACCGGCATGCGCATGTAACTCATGCCAGGAGCTCGCATCTTTAGAATCGTGGTGACGAAATTTACGCCGCTCAACAAGGTCCCAATGCCTGAGATTTGCAGCGACCAGAGATAGTAGTCGACGCCGACGCCGGGCGAGAATTGCAGCTCGCTGAGCGGCGGGTAGGCGAACCAGCCGGTCTTTGCGAACTCGCCGACGGCGAGCGATACGTTAATGAGGAGAACGCCGGACGCGGTAAGCCAAAAGCTGACCGAATTCATCGTCGGGAACGCGACATCGCGGGCGCCGAGTTGCAGCGGAACGGCAAAGTTCATCAATCCGATCACAAGCGGCATAGCCACGAAGAAGATCATGATCGTGCCATGTGCTGAGAAAATCTGATCGAAATGCTCGGGCGGCAGAAATCCTTGCGCACCGCCGGCTGCGACTGCCTGCTGCGTGCGCATCATGATCCCGTCCGCAAAGCCGCGCAGCAGCATGACCAGCGCCAGCACAATATACATGACGCCGATGCGCTTGTGGTCGACAGAGGTGATCCACTCGCGCCAGAGGTAGGGAACGTAACCTTTGAGCGTGACCCAAGAGAGGACGGAGACGATGGCGACGACCATGCCGCCTACCGTGCCCATGATGATCGGCTGATCGAAGGGAACAGCGCTCCAGTCCAGTTTGCCAAGTATAGTCATTTCTCTGCCCTCATCGATGTGGGATAGCTGCGGCACAACGCATCGTCGGACTGCACGGAGGACATCCGGATGCTCTCAAACAGGTCGGACGCGACCGAGTGATAGGTGAACGGCGTTACAGCGGCGCTCGGCTTGGCGAGATCGGCATAGGTCTTCGAATCCAGCACCGGACCGGCGCGGCGGGTCATAGCGACCCACTGCGCAAAGCGTTCGGGTGGTATCGCGTCGACGTTGAAGTACATATCCGCGAAGCCGTCACCGCTGAAATTCGCGGACATACCGCGGTAGGTTCCGGAATAGTCGGCCCGCAGGTTCAGGCGCGTCGCCATTCCGGCCATAGTGTAGATCTGTCCAGCGAGCTGCGGCACGAAGAAGCTGTTCATGACTCCCGAGGAGGTCAGCTCGAAGCTCACGGGCGTGCCGACGGGGATAGTCAGGTGATTGACGCTCGCGACCCCCAATTCCGGATAGATGAACAGCCATTTCCAGTCGAGCGAGATGGCCTGAACCTTGATGGGCTTCGCCGAAGAAGCGATCGGCTTGGGTGGATCGAGATCGTATGAACCGATCCAGGCCACGGTGCCGGTGAGCAAAATGGTCATCAGCGGGATCGACCAGACGAGCATCTCGAGGCGGCCGGAATAGACGAAGTCCGGCCGGTAGCGCGCTCGGTCATTCGATGCACGGAACCAGAACGCAACGGCAAGAGTCGCAATGACCACCGGGATGACGATTGCCAGCATGATGCCCGTCGCGTTGAACAGAATCTGCCGTTCCGCAAAGGCGATGGGGCCCTTCGGATCGAGTACGCCGCCGTCACAGCCGCCGAGCATGGAGGCGCCGATCAGGACGGCGGCAAGAGGAACGTATCGCATGTCAGACCTCGCGCGTGCTGAGTGTGATGAGGGTGGCGCCTCCGCCGAGAACGGCGCCGGGCGAGGCCTCGGCCTGTGCAGGTGCGATGCTGCGACCGGGCGCGGCAGGCATGCGGGAGAACGAACCAGCACCGTGGTCGATTAGGAGAACTGCAAACAGCACGAACAGATAGGAGACGGAGAACAGGAACAGCTTGTGAGCGGCAGGACGATCGGCTCCACTGCTCTTGTTCAGCCGATGCGCAAGCAGCATGAAAAGTGCGCCGCAGATCACTGTGATCACGCCATACATCGAACCCGCAAACCCGAGCCACCACGGCAGCTCCGATGCAGGAACGAGGAGGCTGCTGTAGGCCAGGATCTGGCGCGCTGTTGCAGCTCGCCCCGCAACAACCGGCAGCATAGGGATTCGGGCGCGGGCATAATCATCTGCGCGATTGAGCGCGAGGGCCCAGAAATGGGGCGGCGTCCAAAGGAAGGTAATGAGGAAGAGCGTCAGCGGCTCGAGTCCGACCTGTCCGGTCGCAGCGACCCATCCGATCACGGGGGGCACCGCGCCGGCGGCACCGCCGATGACGATGTTCTGGGATGTGATCCGCTTCAGCCACGCTGTGTACACAGCAGCATAAAAGATGATCGTGCAGGCCAGCAGTGCGGCCGCCCCGAGGTTGGTCGCCAAAGCGAGGGCGGTGACTGCGACAACACCAAGGATGAGTCCAAAGACCAGGGCCTCGACCTTCGAGATTTTGCCGCGGGGAATGGGCCGCATCGCGGTCCGAGCCATGACTGCGTCAATATCGGCGTCGTACCACATGTTCAGTGCACCGGCGGCTCCAGCGCCGGCTGCGATTGCGAGAATTGCGACAGCGCCGCTGATCGGATCTAGGCGCGTCGGCGCGATGATCAATCCGACGAGCGCGGTGAACAGCGCGAGCGCCATGACGCGTGGTTTCATCAATGCGATGAAGTGGGGCAGCCGTGCCACCAGGCTGGACCGTGAGGCCAACGCAAGGCGCGACAATGGAATCGCGGTGGTGTTCATGGTGGTCGATTCCTCAAGCCAGAGAGTTGTTTGTGAGATCCACTATTTCGCCGTCGCAAGGATATTGCGGCTTCTCTGATAGGTAAGCTGATGGGTGCCGAGAGCGTGAGTGAAGAGCGCCAAAATACGGCAAATTCTTCCTAAGCGTCGGAATCGACTCCGAAACCCGTGCGGGAGCATTGTCACCGTGAAGCGTCGAGCGCATATCCTTGTTGCGGGCTCGGGGTTGTAGCCTCGTATCGAGCACATGCTCAGCGGTCATTGAACGCCTGCAGTGCGGCCCGACATTCCTCGCTGAAAGCGCGCAGCGGATTGACGGCGTGGCCGTTCATCAGTTCGCGAAGCTCTGAGAAGGTCTTATTGGGCGTGAAATACGTGTCGATGATCAAATGAACGACTGCCTCCGCCCTTTCGATCACGGCGGGGCTCGATACGACACGCATGCGGTTGATCAGCGCATAAACGCTAACCAGCGCCGAGACCTCCGCTCGATCGTGGGCCAGCGCGTCCGCGTAGAGCCTCGATGCTTCATCGATGAACTGCCTGTATAGCTCTTGCCGTCGGGTCTTTTCCCCCGACAGCCGCTTGGCGCGATCTTGATGGCGCTGCGTGAGCCAGGCTGACGCGAACGACGTAAAGCCGCCGATCGCTGACCCCGCTAACGCAGCCAAGGCGGGAAGGTAGGGAGTATTCATGGCGCACGCGGCAGGTCGGGTCCCGAACCAGCTCCCCTCGGCGGCTCGGGGATCAGGCGCGAACTGCGTTGGCCGGTGACGTACGACCAGAGCCACTGGCGCTGCACGCGCAGGCGGTTCTGTAGCTGCGGCAGCGCGAGGATGTGAACGAGCGCCCACACCAGCCACGTGAGGAAACCGCTTGTCCGTACCCAGCCGCGCTCAAGCACGGCGTAGTTCTTGCCGACGACCGCCATATTGCCCCTGTCGAAGTAGCGGAACGGACGTTTGACTTTTCGTCCTTTCAGCTCCCTCGCGATCAGCCGCCCAACATAGTGACCCTGCTGGATCGCAGCCTGCGCAACGCCGGGCACCGGGTGTTCGTTCTGGAACACCGATGCCGCATCGCCGACGACGAACACGCCGGGCGCGTCAGCGACCTCCAGGAAGGGATCGACGAGTGCACGCCCGGCGCGGTCGGTCTTGGTCCCGAGCATCTTTGGAATGGGCGATGCCGCAACGCCTGCGGTCCACAGCACAGTGGCGCTCGGGATTCTGTTTCCGCCGGCGACCACGCCCTCGGCGTCGACGGTCTCGACCTTCACGCCGGTCAGGACCTTCACACCGAGCTTCGTGAGCCGTCGGGTCACCTTGGCGGATAGCGACTCGGCAAAGCTAGGGAGAACCCGCTTGCCTGCGTCGAGCAGGATGATGCTGGCCTGCGCCGGATCGATGCGACGGAAATTTCCGCGCAGCGTAACCCTCACCATCTGCGCCAGGGACGCCGCAAGTTCGACCCCTGTGGGACCTGCGCCGACCAGCACGAACGTCATCTGCCGCGCGCGTTCGCTTTCGTCCTCAGTCGTTGCGGCCAGTTCAAACGCGCCCAGGATCTTGGCCCGGATCGTCTCGGCGTCGCTGAGGTTCTTGAGTCCGGGGGCAAATTGCGCGAACTCGTCGTGCCCGAAATAGCTCGGGCGCGCGCCGGTCGCGATCACCATGTAGTCGTAGGCGATCTTGCGGACGCCCACGCCAGGCGAGGACGCCTCGATCGTGCGGGTAGCAACGTCGACGCCGGTGACCTCGGCCAGCAGCACGCTCAGGTTCCGCTGCTTGACCTCGAGCTGACGGATCGGCGCAGCGATCTCGGCAGGCGAGAGCACCGCCGTCGCCACCTGATAGAGCAGCGGCTGAAAGATGTGGTGGTTGCGGCGGTCGATCAGGGCGACATCGACATCAGCGTGCCGAAGCGCGCGTGCTGCGGCGATTCCGGCAAAGCCGGCGCCGATGACGACAACACGCTTTCGTTCCCGGCGGGGAGCCTCGACAACAGCGCTTGCCTCGTCAGGCCGGGTCTCAGCGAAGATCGCACTCATAGGTTCACCTCGTCGGTACTCATTGTCATTGACGGCTTCAGGATACTTCTGTCGGGAACGATGCACTCAGCGCTCCCGCCCTTCAGGTTCGCTACGGCATACCGGCTCACGAGAAACCGCTAGTTTGCAATGCGCGGGCTTGCCCGGTGAGGGGACTGCACTGAGCGGGTCTGGCTTCACCGTGATCATGAACATCGCGAAGCACAGGGCTCCCACGACGAACGTGATCACGGTCAAGGTGTGTTTCATAATCCTGCGCATTTCCTGCTTCGCAGGACCAATCTCAGCGCTCCAGCCATTCGGGCTTGCTCGAGCCGCGTGGCACAAGCACCGTCCTGAAGGAGCCAGGAGTCCGCGACAGGACCACTTGGTCGGTCATGCCCTGATACGTTCCCAGCGGCGTCTCCGCCGTGAACAGATCAGGCGCGATATTGGCGTGCTCGTCGGATGAACCAGCCGTCGCGCGTGCGTATGCCTTGTCGAAAATGCCGAGTGAAAGCAGCCACAGCACGGTTCGCGTTAGGGAGACGGTCACCCGATAGCTGCCGCCCTCCACCGCTCGCCGACGCAGCGCGGCGAGAACTCCGATCGTCCCCATCCAGCCCACGATATTGTCGACAATGGGGATGATGGGCGGCGATTTGGGATGTGTGGGCGTGCCTTCGATGGCGAACAGGCCCGCTACCGCTGCACCGATTTCATCAAATCCGGGACGATTCTTCCACGGACCCTTATTGCCGTGAAGCAGGACGTCAACGTGAATCAGGCCAGGCTTCTTCGCGGCGAGCGTTTCGGCACCGAGGCCGTGGCGCTCCAGATATCCCGGGCGCCTGTTGACAAAGAAGATATCGGCGTCCTCCAGCAGCTCGTCGAATTTAGCGCGATCCTCCTTGGACGTATCCAGGATTGTTGAACGCATCCCGACCTGCGTGTCCCAGGCGAAAGCTTCAATCTCGGTGTCGTCGGGCCGCCAGATATTGAGGACATCGGCGCCGTAACAGGCAAGGTCTCTACCGAGGGCGGCTCCGGCAATCACATGCCCCATGCCGAACGCGCGAATACCATCCAGTGGGCTCTTTCCATTTTTCTTGAAAGGAATCGGCTGGCTTTCGCCGATCTTCTCCACCGAAATCAGCGGCATTCTGGACAGGAAGTCGGTGTATTGCACCTCCTTCCGGAATTCATCGAAGGTGCGCACTTTCGCAAAGACGAGCCCCGCTTCTGAAGCCGCGTTCTCCAGCTCGTCAGCCTTCCATTGCAGGATCGCGTTGTTGAGAGATTCGACGCTGACGCCGCACCTCAGGAAGTTGAGCGCGCGCGAACCGGACTTGGGATAGATATTCAGGGCGACGATATGCCGTCCATCCCGCGTCTCGCGGAACAACGGCATTTCGAGGAACGGATTGATGGGGTCGGTCAGCGCCGGCGGCCGGCCATTGATCGTCTCCCATTTACGGTCGAAGAAGCCGGAGAAGCGCCGGAGTGCCTTGCGGACATCGACCTCGATGTCCTGTCCTTCACCGGTCCGGTCGCGCCACAGCGCCGAGATTGCTACCGCCTTGGCAGCGAGAGCGATCGCGGCCATCGTGCCGAACCGAAACGCGCTGGGAATGATCGGGTCTCGGCCGTAGAAGGTAAGTTTGCCGCCGCTGTCCGCGGTCGATAGTCCAACGTCCTTCAGGACGTCGTTGACGGTGCCGTGAAAGTCGAAATCCGAATTGGTCACCGGATTGGCGAGCTTCGATACGATTTTCTCGGTGAGCAGATCCGGCTTGAGCTCTTCTGCCGGCTGGATGGTGGTCGCGATATTCATTTGCAGACTCCGTTTCGTTAGAGGCGTTAGCTTGGTGCAGCCGCCCGGTTACTCGGCCGCGGCTTTGTGCGAGGCGGCGATCTGCGCTCGCTTGTTGCGCAGTTCCACGAGGCTGATCAGGAGCTCGTCGCGCTCTGTTTCCAGCTCTTCGATGCTTCGCGAGCCGACTTCGGCATGGACGCTGTCGATGAGCATCTTCTGCACGTCCGCAGTCAGCGCCGGCGCACCGAGCGTCTTCCACCAAGCTGTCATTGGACCGGCGAACTGCTGGAAGAAGTGCTCGATTCCGCCCGGCCCGCCGCCGAGGTGATTGAGCATCATGTTACCCATGATTCCCCAGCGCAGGCCCGGGCCCCAGCAGAGGGCGGTGTCGACGTCGGCGGCGCTCACCACGCCCTCGGCGACAAGGTAGTAGACCTCGCGCGCCACGGCGGACTGCAGGCGGTTGGCGACGTGGCCGGGCAGCTCCTTCTTGACGCGCACCGTCTTTTGTCCGATCGACGTGTAGAATTCCTCCACGCGCTGGATTGTCGCTTCCGACGTCTTGGCTCCGCCGACGATCTCGGTCAGCGGGATCAGGTGCGGCGGATTGAACGGATGGCCGATGACACAGCGCTCCGGATGGGTCTTGGCGCCCTTCTGGATTTCGCTCATGGTGAGCCCCGATGAGCTCGATGCAATGATCACCTCGGGAGCTAGTAGCTCGTCGAGTTGCTCGTAGAGCTTCTGCTTGAAATCAATCCGTTCGGGCCCGTTCTCCTGGACGATGTCGACGTTCGCCAACGCCTCAGCGAGATCAGTAGTGAATTTCAGATTCAACTGCGACGCGCCGGGCGAGAGGCCCAGGCGGGCAAGTGCCGGCCAGGCGCTTGCCACGAATTCCTTAAGCCTGGCTTCCGCGTTGGGCGCAGGGTCAGTCGCCACGACGTCTAGTCCCTTGGCGAGGAATAGGGCCGCCCAGCTGGCACCGATGAGACCGGTACCGACAATGGCAACGCGGCGGGTGGGTTTGTTGTTGGTCATGGTTCAATTCTCCTGATCGGTTTTCAGACTTCGGCGTAGGCGATGCCGGTGAGATTGCCCTGGGCGTAGAGGAAGTTGCGCTCGTTCTTGCCATCGAGATCGGCGGAATAGAGCGAGCCGGCGAAGTCGGTGACGAACATCCGGTTGCCGGGAACATCGAGCGCGATGCCGATGGCCTCCATCAAATGCGTGACCACGACCTCTGGGTCAGCTTTTGTGTCGATCGGCGCACGATTGACGGTATTGCCGCGCGGAGGATCGCCGCGATCGGTCCAATAGAGGACACGGTTCGCCACATCGAGTTCGAGGTCGACCGGCTCGGGCAAGTGATCGAAAAGCACCTCGATGTCGGAGCGGTTTGTCGGGGTTTCGCCCTTCGGGATCTCGATGTTGGCGCGGAGGATACGGCCCAGTCCGCCTTTCGTCGCGCCTTTTTGCGTCCAGTAGATTTTGCCGAGCTTCAGATCGAAAGTGATGCCGACGCACCACCTGGTCTGATCGAGCGCATCCTTGTCGCCGCGGCCGGTCTCGACCAGTGTTTCGACCTTCGAGCCATCAAGGTTCGCGCGCATCACGCGCATGCCCTCCCGGTCGCACCAATAGAGCTTGCCGTTTTCCGTATCGAGCTGGAGCTGCTTCGGCGTATGCGTGACGCCTTGCGGAACGATGACCTTGCGATTCCCGCCGTCGAGATCGGCGCGCTCGATCGAGCCGTCATCGAGATTGGGGATGCCCATGTTGGTCCAATAGATGTGACCAGCCTCGACATCCACGGCGATGCCGTCGGGGAGACGGCCATCGGTGACGATGGTCTTGCGGTCGGAACCATCGGGATTCATCGAGTGAATGCGGTCGCCGCTCAGTTCCAGAACGAACAGCCGGCCCGAGCGGATGACGCCCGATGAGTTCTTTTTGGTCGCTTCAAGTACTGTCATGGTCATTCCTTCGGTGTCGCGGTTGCGTCGTCTCGCATTGCTTTGGTTGACCGCTATTTGACCCAAGTGTGCCGTCGTCGCGAGTAAAGCCCGGCAAATCGCGCCAAATTGCTGCTAACGAGAACGCCGGATCTGCGTGCGTCCGACCGGGTAGGGTCAACGGACCGCTGGCGTTTCCCTGGCGATGAGGTACGATTTCTGCTTGTCGGAGAGCGGGCACGCGCATCGCGCACTAAGGCTTGGCTAGCCGCACTCAATTCGGAAGCCGAAGCAACGCGTCGGAGTCTGATAGGTGTTGCCGCATTCGCAGAACGTCACGTACTCGGACGGTGGCTCTCAGGTCTTGTGGGAGGACAGCGAACGCGTCTTTCGGCGTGGCTGGCGGCTAGACGATGAGGGCAAGCGGCGCGCCATGCTGCTCGTCGCTCCTGCCGCCGATCACCCGTCTCGTTCAGACCTCGATCGCCTAACGCATGAATACGAACTGAAGGATGAGCTCGATGGGGCGTGGGCAGCGCGGCCGCTGGAGCTCGTGCGCGACACGAATCGAACCATGCTGGTGCTCGAGGATGCTGGCGGCGTGCCGCTCTCGCTCGGGGTGCCCATGGAGGTGGGAGCCTTCTTGCGCCTTGCCATCGCTGTCACCTCGGCGGTGGGCAAACTTCACCAGGGCGGGCTCGTTCACAAAGATATCAAGCCAGCCAACATCCTTTTCAACGAGGCGACCGGCGAGGTGCGCCTGACGGGGTTCGGCATCGCTTCGCGGTTCGCACGCGAACGTCAGTCGCCTCACCCTCCCGAGACGATCGCCGGTACGCTCGCCTACATGGCGCCGGAACAGACCGGACGGATGAATCGGTCAATCGATTCCCGGAGCGATCTTTACGCGCTTGGCGTCACCTTCTACCAGATGCTCACCGGTGCTTTGCCGTTTACCGCCGCGGAGCCGATGGAATGGGTGCACTGCCATCTCGCCAGACGACCGGTGCCGCCTGCCGAGCGGCTGAAGGAGATCCCGCTCGCGGTTTCGGCCATTGTCATGAAGCTGCTCGCGAAGCGGGCCGAAGATCGTTATCAAACGACGGCCGGCCTCGAAAGCGATCTTCGCCGCTGTCAGAGCGAATGGGGAGCGCAGGGCCGGATTGGCGATTTTTCACTCGGCGAACATGACACGTCCGACCGGCTCCTGATCCCCGAGAAACTTTACGGGCGACGACGCGAGGTCGAGACCTTGCTCGCCGCCTTCGATCGCGTCATCAACGGCGGCGCCCCGGAATTAGTCCTGGTCTCGGGCTATTCCGGCGTGGGCAAATCCTCGGTCGTGAACGAGTTGCAGCCGGTGCTGGTGCCGCCGCGTGGCCTGTTCGCGTCCGGCAAATTCGATCAGCTCAAACGCGACATTCCCTATGCCACGCTGGCGCAGGCGCTTCAAAGCCTGATCCGGCCGCTGCTCGGCAAGGCCGACGCCGACCTTGCGCCATGGCGCGACGCCTTGCGCGAGGCGCTGGGAGCTAACGCAGGACTGATGGTAGATCTCGTTCCTGAGCTGAGGGTCTTCATCGGAGAGCCGCCGCCGGTCCCTGAGCTTCCACCGCAGGACGCGCGGCGGCGCTTCCAGATGGTGCTTCGGCAGCTGATCGGTGTCTTCGCTCGGCCGGAACATCCCCTCGCGCTGTTCCTTGATGATTTGCAATGGCTCGATGCGGCGACGCTCGACCTTTTAGAAGACCTGTTGAGTCGGTCCGGTCTCCGCAACCTCTTGATCATCGGCGCCTACCGCGACAATGAGGTTACCGCAGCGCATCCGCTGATGCGCAAGCTGGAATCGATCCGCACAACCGGAAGGGTGCAAGATATCAAGCTGGCGCCCCTTACACCGAATGATCTCGGAAACCTTGTCGCGGACGCGCTCCGCTGCGACGCGGACCAGGCCAATCCGCTTGCAAGCCTGGTGCACGCGAAAACCGACGGCAATCCGTTCTTCGTCATACAGTTTCTCCACGTGCTCGCCGACGAAGGGCTCCTGGCCCTTGATCACGCGCGTGGGCGATGGTCCTGGGATCTCGGCGGCATCCATGCCAAAGGGTACACGGATAATGTGGTGGATCTGCTGGCCGGGAAACTGACACGGCTACCGCTCGAGACGCAGGATGCGTTGCGGCAGCTCGCGTGCCTCGGCAATATTGCCGATTTCAATATGCTTTCGGTCGTCCTCGGAACGTCCGAGGAGCAGGTGCACGCGGCTCTCTCGGAAGCCATGCACCAGCAATTGGTCGATCGCCTCGTGCGCTCCTACAAGTTCATTCACGATCGGGTGCAAGAAGCCGCCTATGCGCTGACTCCGGAAAAGTCTCGTGCGGAGTCCCATTTGACAATCGGTCGGCTCCTGCTGGCGCAGACACCACCAGAAGAGCGCGACGAAGCAATCTTCGAGATTGTCAACCAGCTCAACCGCGGCGCGGCACTGATCACGTCACGGGACGAACGCGAACAGCTCGCTGAGCTGAACCTGGCCGCCGGCAAGCGCGCCAAGGCGGCGTCGGCCTATGCCTCCGCGCTGACCTATCTTACCGCCGGCGCGGAGTTGCTGTTGGAGGACGCATGGGAGCGCCGGCACGATTTGTCTTTTGAACTCGAACTGCATGCGGCTGACTGCGAGGTCTATGCCGGCGCGGCGCAGCTCGCCGACCAGCGTCTCGCGTCGCTCGCACAGCGCGCGCTCAGCACAGTCCAAAAATGCCTCGTGGCCTACCGACGTGTGGATTTATGTGTAATGCATGGCGCGGCGGAAAACGCCGTGACGGTTGCCCTGGAATGCTTGCGGCATGTGGGCATCGATTGGTCAGCCCATCCCACGGAGATGGATGCGCGCCGTGAGTATGAGCGCATCTGGTCATTGCTCGGAAATCGCAGGATCGAGGATCTTGTTGAGTTGCCGCTGATCCAGGATCCGGTGGCCCGAGCGACGCTCGACCTGCTCACTAGTCTGTCTTTACCAGCCATGTACACCAACAAGAACTTGCACGCACTCAGCGTCTGTGCGGCTACGAATCTTAGCCTGGAGCACGGCATCAGCGACGCAGTTCCGTTCAACTATGTGGCAACGGCGATGCTCGCGGGCCCTCGCTTCGGTCAGTACATTGAAGGCTATCGATTTGGAAAAATGGCTTGCGACCTGCTCGAACGTCGAGGATTTACGCACTTTGGGGCGCGAGCCTATGTCGCCTTCGCGATTATAGTTCCGTGGACACGACCACTCAGGGAGGGGATCGATCCATCACGTCGTGCGTTCCAGATGGCGAAGGATCACGGCGACCCGACATATGCCGCACTAGCAGCCCGCGGCCTCAGTACCATTCTTTTTGCCGCAGGCCATCCACTCGACCAATTCGAACGTGAGGCCCAGGAGGCATTGGAGTTCGTGCAGAGGTACGGATTCTTCCTCGACAGACTCTCGGCGCCCATCGCGCTTGCCCGGACCCTGCGCGGAAAAACTGCGAAGTTCGGTTCCCTCGACGATGGTGAATTCACAGAACGTTCCTTCGAGGAGCGTATCACGGGTCAACCCGCCCGCGCCTTCCTGGAATGTTACTACTGGATCCGAAAGCTCCAGGCGCGCTTCTTCGCCGGCGATTACGTGTCAGCGATCGAGGCCGCGGAAAAGGTGCAGACATGGTACGAGACATCGCCTGCACTGTCGCTCTTTCCCGCGGAGACCGCCGAGTGGCATTTCTATGCCGGCCTGTCCCGCGCCGCGCAGTGCGAGCCCGGGGGGCCCAACGCCTACGCCAACCATCAAGAAGCACTTGGCTCGCATGAACGAAACCTACGGACCTGGGCGGCGAATTGTCCTCAGAATTTTGAGGATCGCGCCGCACTGCTCGGCGCCGAGATTGCCCGTATCGAGGAACGTCCGCTCGAGGCCATGGACCTGTACGAGCGGGCCATCGTGTCGGCACGCGCAAACGGCTTTGTCCACAACGAGGCGCTCGCATACGAACTGGCTGCCCGCTTTTACGCGGCGCGCGGCTTCCAGGAGATCGCGCACCTCTACCTAAAAAACGCACGGGATGGTTATCTCCGATGGGGCGCCGACGGAAAGGTGCGGCAACTCGACCAGGTCCATCCGCGGCTGAGGCAGGACGGACGTGCGCGGGGTCCAACGGGTACGATCGAAACGCCTGTCGAACACCTTGATCTCGCAACAATGATCGAAGTCTCGCAAGCGCTGTCTGGCGAGATAGTGCTGGAAAAACTCATCGACAAACTTATGCGCGTAACCCTCGAGCACGCCGGCGCCGAACGAGGTCTTCTGATTGTCCCGCGAGGTGATGAGCTGCAGATACAGGCGGAGGCGATCGCCAGTGGAGAGAATGTAACCGTGCATCTGCGGGACGGGCAGCACATTGCAGCCGCGCTGCCGGAGTCGCTGGTTCGTTATTCAACACGTACCCAGGAGGCCGTGATTCTCGAGGACGCATCATCTCAGAATGCGTTTTCTGCCGATCCCTACATCGTTCACGGTCGTGTCCGTTCTATTCTCTGTTTACCGTTGATCAATCAGGGAAAACTCCTCGGCATTATCTACCTTGAGAACAACCTGACGCCGAACGTTTTCACACCTGACCGAGTCGCTTTATTGAAGGTGCTGGCGTCGCAAGCGGCAATTTCGCTCGACAATTCGCGGCTTTATGACGATCTCGCGGATCGGGAAGGGAAGATTAGGCGTTTGGTCGATGCCAACATCATCGGGATATTCATCGGCGACGCCCGCGAACGGCGGATTGTTGAAGCCAATGACGCGTTTCTACGTATCATGGGATATGACCGTGAGGATCTGGTTTCGGGCCGCCTGCGCTTGGCCGAGCTGACTCCGCCAGAGTGGGTTGAGCTCGACAAGCGTATCTGGGCCGAACTGAGCTCCACCGGAATCGTTCAGCCCTTCGAGAAAGAATATTTCCGGAAGGATGGCAGCCGAGTTCCCGTGCTTGTTGGCGCCGCGCTGTTCAAGGAGGGAGGCGACGAGGGCGTCGCATTCGTGCTCGATTTGAGCGAACGCAAGCGCGCGGAACAGGCGCTCCAGCTACAGGCAACGCTCGATTCGATTCCGGCGTTAGCTTGGCGCTCCAGGGCTGACGGCTTCACCGAGTACATCAACAAACGTTGGCTCGACTACACGGGGGGTCTCGCTTGATCAAGCGCTGGGTTGGCAGTGGCTTGCTTTGATCCATCCCGACGACGCTCCGCGCCTGCGGGATGCCTGGCTACAAACGTTGGCGTCCAAAAAACCGGGTGAATCCGAAGCCCGCGTGCGCGGCTCCGATGGTTCGTATCGCTGGTTCCTCATTCGTGCCGAGCCTTCGCGCGACGAGGCAGGAGCGATTGTCGCATGGTACGGCACCCACACGGATATCCAGGACCTGAAGACTGCCGAAAGTGCCTTGCGACAAAGCGAGGCGGAATTGGCCAACGTCAGGCACGTGCAACAGACCCTTGAGTCAATTCCGGTTGCTGCCTGGCGCGCCAGAGCCGACGGCTTCGTCGAGTATTTCAACAAGCGATGGCTCGACTACGCGGGGGTTTCCCTTGATCAAGCGCTGGGTTGGCAATGGGTTGCGTCGTTCCATCCCGAAGACCTTCCGCGCGTGAATGATGTCTGGCTGCAACTGCTTGCATCTGAAAAGCCGGGTGAAGTAGAAGCCCGCATGCGCTGCTATGACGGATCGTATCGTTGGTTCCTGGCTCGTGCGGAGCCTTCGCGCGACGACACAGGAAGGGTCGTTGCGTGGTACGGCACCAATACGGACATCGAGGATCGCACACAAGCATTGGCGCGGTTGCAGCAGATGGAAGCGGATTTCGCCCACATAAACCGCGTGAGCATGATGGGAGAATTGGCCGCTTCGCTGTCTCACGAAATCACACAACCGATCGCCAGCGCGCGCAACAACGCCCGGGCAGCCCAGAATTTTCTGAAAATGCAGCCGCCGGACCTGAGCGAGGTCAGGGAAGCGCTCTCCTGTGTGGTTGCGGACGCAGATCGATCCGGAGAAATCATCGACCGCATCCGAGAGCAAATCAAGAAAGCGCCGCCGCGAAAGGAGCGCTTTGATCTCAACGCGGCAATCAACGAAGTGATTATATTAGCGCAAAGCGTGACCGTCAGGAATGGCGTTTCGGTCCAGACCCGGCTTGCGGAAGGATTGCCTCCGGTTCTGGGGGATCGCGTCCAGCTGCAACAAGTCTTGTTGAACCTGGTTCTCAACGCGGCTGAAGCAATGGGCTCGGTTGAAGAGGGAGCAAGAGAGCTGTTGATCAGTACCGAGCAGTACCAGGCAGGCGTCCTCGTGGCCGTGCGCGATTCCGGGCCGGGCATTGATCGGGCGCATCTCGACCGGGTCTTCGACGCCTTCTACACCACGAAGTCCAGCGGAACAGGCATGGGGTTGTCGATTTGCCGCTCCATCATCCATGCTCATGGGGGCCAGCTGTGGGCGGGAGCAAACGAACCTCGTGGTGCTGCACTTCAGTTCACCTTACCTGATGCCGAAAGAGATCTCACGTCGTCTCTTCAGGCGAGCCACCGGACCGGAGGACCGCGCTAACACATCGTGTGAGATGGTCCTCATTCACCGGCTTGCCCAAGTAACAAACGACCCCGTCGTTCAGGGCACGAGCCCGATCAACGTCATTGGGAAAGGCTGTCACGAGGATCGTCGGAATGGCTTGGTCCGTATCGATGAGCCGTCGATAGAGCTCGAAGCCGGTCATCGCAGGCATTTGGATATCGGCGACGAGGCAGGCCGTCTCGGGGAGGCGCGGGGACGCGAGAAACTCGGCGGCGGACGAGAAGGCGTCGACCGTATGGCCCAGCGATCTCATGAGCCTGCACATGGACTCACGAAAGAACCGATTATCATCGACGACCGAAACCAATACTTTTTTCATCGTGCCGCCTATGGCTATTCGCTTGACCCGTCATGCAGGCAATCTGACAATGTCGTAGCTCCGCGTGGATCGGTTGATTTGGGTCAAGAATGCCACCGGTGCGGTGGCGGCGCCCCGTAAACTTTGGCTTATCTAGATGATGATTGCGAAGCTGAGTCAGCCATGGCGGGTAATCGGGAACTTCGGCTGAACGAAGTTGGTCGTCGGGATCAGGGGCGACTTCCGGGACCAAATCCGCGCGCCATAAGCCTTCGTATCGTCGTCCCGCCTCCTTTGGATGCCTGTCGTCGACTCGCGCTCAATTGAGCCGCTGGTGACGACTCCTAGTCTGCATTCGTCCGAAATGCGCACAGGCTAGGGAGAGGACAATGCCTTACCGTTTGGAAAGTCACGGATCTGAGAACGCCACACGATGCGCGATCTGTGATCGCAAGTTTGGCCTCGTCCGGCATTATTCGTGGCGAACCGCGCTTTGCTCCAGCAGATGCGTCGATCGCTTCAGGGCTCGCCGCCAAAGCGACGGCAGCTGGATGGGTTGGCTTCAAATCGCGTTCGACCAGTCGTCCGAGAACCGTGCGAGAGCCTCCTGACCCTTCAAATCTCACGACGCGGCAAGCAATATCTGAAGACAGCGCAGACATTGTTACGCACCGCCAAGACCATGACTGACCTAGCGATTGCGAGCCAACTAAGGGCCCTGGCTGACGATTACCAGCAGCGAGCGGAGAAGGCATCGCGCGACGACGCGGCCAAGGCCTTGGCGCCGTCGGCCGCCAGGGCAGAAAGCGAGTGGCTTGTATAACCGTGGGGCGGCCCCACCCGGCAGTTGTCGGAGGGAACCGGCACTCAAAAACACGACCTGCGCCGGATGGTGGTGCGCGGTGCCAGCATCACCTAAACTTGGTGTACCCACACGCACCCTGGGAATAAATGGGACTGTTCAGGTTCCAGGATTAGGACTAGAAATGCGGGGTCCGGCCAAACTTGCAGACCAAGACGCACACGCTGATTTTCGCGATCTCTTCCGAGTGGCAGCGATGTCTGACGCGACCTCGACGGTGTTGGTCATCGACGACGATCCGGACCTCCGAGCGTCGGTCGGGCGGCTGTTGCGATCGCTGGGCATCAACGCTCAACTATTTGGCTCCATTTCCGAGTTCATGAAGTCCGATCTGCCGGATTGCCCCACCTGTCTGGTGCTCGACATCAGAATGCCCGGACAAAGCGGCCTCGATCTTCAGCGCGAACTCGCTGCGGCAAACAGGGAAATCCCGATCATCTTCGTCACGGGACATGGGGACATACCGATGTCCGTGCAGGCCATGAAAAGGGGGGCCATCGAGTTCCTCACCAAGCCGTTCCGCGATCAGGATCTCCTCGACGCCATCGAGCTCGGCCTCTCTCGCGATCGTGCACGGCGGGAGAATGACAAGGACCTGGCGGCTCTCAGGGAGCGGTTCGCCTCACTAAGCCCCAGGGAGCGTGAGATTGTGATTCAAGTGGCGCGCGGCCGTCTCAGCAAACAAATTGCGCACGAGATCGGCATCGCCGAGGCCACGGTGAAGGTGCATCGTAGCAGGGCGATGCAAAAGATGCAGGCCGGCTCGCTTCCGGAGCTGGGCCGAATGGCCGACAAGCTCAAGCTGGTGCCCGACACGTCGCAACGCTCCTGAGCTGCCTCCTTACATGGCGCACTAGTTAGCTCCCAGTTGCGCGATCTTTCTCCAAATAAAAAGGCCGGCGGGCATTACGCCGCCGACCTTTTTTTGCAACTGCCGGCTCGCAGGTCCGGTTCCGCTGCGATTATCGGCACTGCGTGCCGTAGTAAACAAGGAGCGGGCTGCTGGAACCGAAACCGAGGCGGTCCGCATCGATTGAATAGTTATCGCAGAGGGATCGCTGACACTATCGTGCGCAGGTATGGCGCGGATGTGCTGACGGTGGTCAGTGTTACCCACGTCGCATTACGTCAAATATACATTGGTTTATCGAGCCCGAAGCTTGCACAGACGCAGGGGTGGGGCATCATTGTTTGATATGCGTTGCGCGATGCCATCGCGAAATGATCGAGGCCGTAGCGTCCTCGATCCTGCCATCGCACTCACGATCCATTGCCCGGTTGACACCGTCACCGGCATGTAAATCTAGGTTTAGGCAACGCAACCAAATCTGCCGTTGCGCGCCACCCGCGTCCAATAGCCCGCCGCACTGCCAGCCTTCAAATTGCGCCTCACGAGCATCTTTGCCGGGATGAGCCCTGCTAAAGCACGCGAGGTTGCAATGCGCGCACTAGGATCGACTGCACAGTTTGAAAGCTCGACGCAATTTCCTCCCGATTCGGAAGTCGGTCCGAGACGCCCCGTCGAGCACACAGATTCGGATAAGTCTTTCTTTGCAAAGCGGACCGAGACGGCCAGCGCTGCATCGACCGACGTTTCATTCGGACCGTTTCGCTTGCTTTCGACGCAGTTCCTTCTGCTGGAAGGGGACAAACCCGTGCCGCTCGGAAGCCGCGCGCTTGAACTCCTGATTGCTTTGCTCGAACGCCGTGGTGAGCTGGTCAGCAAGCAGGACTTGATGGCCCGTGTCTGGCCCAAAGTCTTTGTCGAACCCGCGAACCTCACCGTTCATATGTCTGCGCTCCGTCGGGCACTGCGCGACGGCCAGGACGGGCGCCGTTTCATCGTCAATATTCCCGGACGCGGCTACCGCTTCGTCGCCTCAGTGGAAGCATCAGGAAGCGGGAACTGAACGCAATTGGCGAAGTATCCGCAGAGGCAAGACCGTGGTCGCGACAACAGCAAAGCCGCCGCTCACCGTAGCGAAAATCCCCATCAGCTCCTGGAGCTTCGCCGTTCGCATTTGGCTGGCGACAATCCTGGCACTGTTCGTGGGCTTTTGGCTCCAGCTTGAAGCGCCGACGACCGCCGCTCTGACTGTTGGAGTTCTTGCCGAGCCGACCCGCGGTCAGGCACTAGAAAAAGCAGCTTTCCGATTGTTCGCCACATTGATCGGCGTGACGGTGTCGCTCGCTATCGCTGGCCTCTTCCCGCAGTCGAGAGACCTCATGCTCGCAGCTTTTGCGGTATGGCTCGGCATTTGCGTCTTTGCGGCGAAGCTTTTTGACGGCGATCGCGCGTACGCAGCCGTGCTATCCGGCTACACCGTCGCACTGATTGCCATTCAGCAGATCGATAAACCGCAGCACGTCTTTGAGTCCGGCATGGCGCGCGGTGCGGCGATTGCGGTCGGCATCGTGTCGATAGCAGTGGTCAATACGCTGATGTCTGCTCCGGACCGTCAACCTCGGCTGATGACGCAACTCGGGGCGATTCATCGTAGGGTCCGCGCGTATGCGAGCGCAACCTTCCGCGGCGAACCGGGCAACTCGACCACATTCGTTGGGCTGTTGCGGGAACTTGTGGCACTCAGGCCAGAGATCGCGAGTATCGCGGCGGAGTCGAGCAGCGGCTCCGTCAGGAGCGCTGCCGCTCGCAGCGCGGCGGTCGCGCTGATCGCCCAACTGCTGGCTGCGCGGGCCACGCTTGGCCCTGAGATTGAGGCTTCGGCATGGTCAGCCAAAGAATTCCTCCGTCGGGACCGCGAGGTTCGCGAGGATCTGGCAGCGCTGCGGTCGGCGAGATGGCCGCTGCGGGTCTGGCGCGCGCCCTTGTATCGGTCCTATCGAGTTGCTGCCGAAAGCGGTGTCCGCGCCGCCGCATGGTTTGCAATCGCCTCGACGATCTACATTTGGGCCGGGTGGCCCGCCGCGAGTGTTTCTCTGTCCTTTGTGGCATTGATTGCGGCGCTGGGAGCCACAACTCCGAATTCTCGCGCGTTCACCGTGCTCGCACTTGTTGGTACGCCAATCGCGGCCGTCATGGCCGGCATACTCGAGTTCATCGTCCTCGACGGTGCCGACGCCTTTCCTCTGCTGGCCATCGGTCTCGCTCCTTTCACGCTTGGGGCGTCACTCCTCATCACCTCCAAGAATCTCCTGTGGTCGGGACTTGGCCGCGTCAATCTACAGTTTGTGATGCTCATCTTGGCGCCAAGCAATCCGCAAACCTACAATCCCCAGGCTTTTCTCTTCACCTCTCTGTTCATCATCGTGGCGGCGTCGCTCCTGCTTGCGGCGCAGATGCTGATTCCGCCTATCTCCGACGAAAAACGTAGAATTCGGCTGCTCAAGGAAGCCCGCGGCGAGCTAGCGGAGCCATCTTTCAAGGCCGGGGAAGCGCCAGAAGTAGCAACGTTTCGGGACGCGTCACGGATCGCCCAATTCCTTTCCGCTGGAGGTGCGCAGGATAGCGAGCGCCTCACGCTATTGCTCTCTTGCTTTGATCAATCGGCGATGGTCCGGATTTGCGGTTCGGAATTGATGATGCTCGATGGTGGACCTCTCGCGCCGTTGGCACACCAAGCGCGTGCAGCCCTTGTTCAGAGGGACACCGCCATGCTCCGCGACATTGCGCGAATACTGCATGAGAAGGCTTCTCACACCGGCTCCATCGAGGCCGACATCGCTGCATGCCTTGCGTCCACAAGCGACATCTTGGACCGAAACCAAAAACTCGATTTGCTGGAGGCAACCTGATGGTACGCACTTTTGCAGAACTGGTGGTCGGAGGCGTTTTTATGGCGCCGCTTGTAATCTACCTTGTGCTGGCTCTTGCCGTGATCATTGTGCTGAGGCCGCTGCTGCACCTCGCCGGCTTTGCGAAGATGTTCAGTCACGCGTCAATCGCAGAGCTCAGTCTGTATGTGACTGTTCTCGGCCTATTGATCCTGTTGTTCTAAAGGAGGTGGCCATGGATGGCATCGTTGAAGATAAAGCTATTCAACAAGGTGAGATGTCGGTAGCGACTGCGCGCTCTTTGCGGGTCGGCGATCAAGCGTCAGCCCGTCGTACCGGCGAGACTGATCCGGTTAAACTGAGGGTCACGGAGGGGCCTGGGGACAGCAAACACATCGCGGCGGCTCCAGTAAAGTCCAGATCCGGGCGGCACAGCGAGACCTGGCAAGGCTTGCGGCATGCCGTGCGCACGTTGGCCACAGTCGCAATAGCTGTCCTTGCAGCCTCGGCTGCTCTTGTGATCTGGGATCAGTACAACGCCGGGCCCTGGACGCGCGACGGCCGAGTGCGGGTGCAGGTCGCAAGCGTTGCGCCCGAGATTTCCGGAAAGATCAAGGATCTACGAATCGTCGACAATCAATTCGTTCGCAAGGGCGACGTTTTGTATGTCATCGATCCGTTCGATTTCGAGGTAGCATTGCGGGCGAACAAGGCAGGCCTGGAGCAAAGGATCGCCGATCTGAACGTGAAAGCGTCGCAGGCTGAGCGACGAAACCGTCTGTCTGATTTAGCCGTTTCCACGGAACAGAAGCAGGTCTATGAGGGCAACGCACTTCAGGCAAAGGCCGCGGTCGATTTGGCTCAGGAGCAGGTGCGTCAGGCGGCGATCAATTTGCAGCGTACTGAAGTGCGCAGTCCGGTGAATGGGATTGTCACCAATCTCCTGCTTCGAGAGGGGGACTACGCGCGCCAAGGTGCCGCCAATGTTTCGGTCATCGATACGGACAGTTATTGGGTCGACGGTTATTTCGAGGAGACCAAGCTGGCGCGCCTGTGCATTGGCGATCGCGCCGAGGCAAAGCTGATGGGGTACTCGGCACCGATCACGGGCCATATCGCAACGGTGACGCGTGGCGTCAGCGTATCGAATGCAGCGGCTTCCACGCAGGGGTTGCCGAATGTAGACCCCGTCTACACCTGGGTGCGCTTGGCTCAGCGCGTCCCGGTCCGGATAGCGATCGACAACGTGCCGCCCGGCGTGCCGCTGGTCTCGGGCTTGACCGCAACCGTCACGATCCGGGAGGGTGCAGGCCGCGAGAACACTACGCGGCTGCAAAGAGTCCGGGCCGAAGTCGAGACCAGCTTCTTCGGGTTGTTTGGCGGAGCTTCGGAGCGGTCGGACTGCATTCCTAATCCATCTTGAGCCGCCCTGATCAAAATTATGAACGCAGTCGGCCTGCTACCGCGTAGGCGGACTGCGTCTGCAATCGTCCCAAATATCTTTAAGACGGCGAAGCACGGACAGCACGCACGATTCGAACGGCGATTCCCTAGTAAGCCAAAGCTTACATCGCGCAACCACAGCCGTACAGTAAAGCAACTCACGCTCAATAGAAGTATGACCGGCAGAACTGTAATTCTCCTCGCAACAACTCGATCTATGGAGTCCGTCGATGAGGAGAACCGCTGTCGTCGTCGTATCTGCGGCGATCATTGCATCTACGATGTCCGCGCTCGCCGCGGAATGCACCTCGAACAAAGACTTCTGCGCACGTTGGACGGCAGTACAGGCCCAGCCAGCAGATCTCGCCGGCAAGGATAAGAGTTGTCGCGCCTACGCCGCCTCATTCTATGAGTCCGTTATGTTGCGGAGGGTCGCTGCCGAGCGCGTCGACGGCGCGCGTGTGTTGATTGCACTCGATTCCGTGATCAACGCGTTCAACGACCTGCTCGCGACGAAGTGCAGCGGGTAAGGTTCACTGGTAACAGTCAAATAGTTCGCGAGGTGAGCAGATGATCCTCTTCCCTCTCATGAGCATCTGGATGTGGTTCCAGATCCTGAAAACCTCACCGAATCTGGCTTTCGTTCCGAACCGTCGAGAACGGAAGCCCCGCTGAAATCAATCTCTTGGCGACAGCAATCTGAAGGAGGCTGAACGTGACGCAGGTCTATTTCCATTGCTCTAACACGAGAAAGGTGTTTGTCGACCACCGCGGCGCCGTGGTCGACGATCTCGCTGAGGCGCGCGATCGCGCGGCCCGCGTTGTGCAGTCGTTCACCAATGAGCGAACCCTCGAGGACTGGCGTGACTGGGTACTTCATGTCAGCGATGATCAGGGAGAGGAGCTCTTCGTTGTGCCATTCACATTCGTGCTCGGAAAGCCGCATTGAGGTCGCCATGGCAGTTCAGTCAGTTTCCAAAGACACGTTGTATTGCTCCTTCTGCGGCAAGAGCCAGCACGAAGTCCGCAAGCTGGTCGCCGGTCCGACAGTCTTCATCTGCGACGAATGCGTCGACGTCTGCGCGGACATTCTCGTCGAAGACAATAAGTCCTCGCTGCTTGAGTCGCGTGAGGGAATTCCGACGCCGAAGGAAATCTGCAAGGTGCTGGACGACTACGTCATCGGCCAAAGCCATGCGAAGAAGGTCCTGTCGGTCGCGGTGCACAACCACTACAAGCGCCTCAACCACCAGACCAAGCACAGCGACGTCGAGCTCGCGAAGTCGAACATCCTGCTGATCGGTCCGACCGGTTCAGGCAAGACGCTGCTCGCGCAGACGCTTGCGCGTATCCTCGATGTGCCCTTCGCCATGGCAGACGCGACGACGCTGACCGAAGCCGGCTATGTCGGCGAGGACGTCGAAAACATCATCGTGAAGCTGCTCCAGGCCGCCGACTACAATGTCGAGCGCGCTCAGCGCGGCATCGTCTACATCGACGAGATCGACAAGATCAGCCGCAAGTCCGACAATCCGTCGATCACGCGCGACGTCTCGGGCGAGGGCGTGCAGCAGGCGCTGCTCAAGATCATGGAAGGCACGGTGGCCTCGGTCCCGCCCCAAGGCGGCCGCAAGCATCCGCAGCAGGAGCTCCTGCAGGTCGATACCACGAACATCCTGTTCATCTGCGGCGGCGCGTTCTCCGGGCTGGAGAAGGTCATCTCCGCGCGGGGACGTTCGACCTCGATCGGTTTCGCCGCTCAGGTGATGGCGCCGGAAGACCGCCGGACCGGCGAGATCTTCCGTCACGTCGAGCCTGAGGACCTGCTGAAGTACGGCCTCATCCCCGAATTCGTCGGCCGTCTGCCCGTCGTGGCGACGCTGGAGGATCTGGACGAGACCTCGCTGAAGAAGATCCTCACCGAGCCGAAGAACGCGCTGGTGAAGCAGTACCAGCGGCTGTTCGAGATGGAGAACATCGAGCTGACCTTCGCCGACGAGGCTCTTGGCGCGGTCGCCCGCAAGGCGATCGAGCGCAAGACCGGCGCGCGCGGCCTACGTTCGATCCTCGAGAGCATCCTGCTCGAGACCATGTTCGATCTTCCGGGTCTCAGAGGAGTCGAAGAGGTCGTCATCTCGCGCGAAGTGGTCGAGGGCACCGCGCACCCGCTCTACATCTACACCGATCGCTTCGGCCGTTCGGCGGAAAGCAATGCCATTGCGAGCTGAGTCAGCGAAGGCGGCCCTGACGACGTCATGAGTATTTTATTCCTTCGTTAGCTGGATGGCAGTGAGGGTCGATAGTCAGTGGCTCATTCTCGATAACCGGGCGAGCATTCCCGACTTCGTTCTCGATGATCGGGGTGTCAGCGGACTCGTTACCTCGAACGGGAGGCAGTCAGCTGACCTTTAATCTGACGGCTCCGCAAAAGCTGTCTTCAGCCTCGGCGCCGCAAAATCGAGGAAAGCACGGACCTTGATCGGCAGAAAACGGTTGGCCGCGTACACGAGATTGACCGGTAGCGGTTCTGGCCGGAATTGATCGAGCAGGCTCGTGATGGCTCCGCGCTTCAGAGCTGCCTGGAAGTGATAGGCGAAGGCCGAGGTGACTCCGATGCCCGCGCATGCGGCGTCACACGCCGCTTCCGCGCTGCCGACCACGAGCCGCGCGCGTACGGGCACGGCGACGGCCGTCTTGTCCTTGAAGAATGTCCAGACATCGGGCGACATGAAGCCCGCATAGGTGATGCAGTCATGCCCGGCGAGTTCGTCCGGCGTGCGCGGGGTTCCGTGGGCTGCGAGGTAGGCTGGACTGGCGCAAACGATACGGCGTGTCGTGCCGACGCGTACGGCAATCAAGCTGCTGTCGGGCAGGGGACCGATACGCAGCCCTAAGTCGATCTGCTCCTGAAACAGACTCTGCACGCGGTCGGCGAGGAGCAAGCTCGCTTTGATGTCGGGGTAGGCCTTGAGGAAATCCGCGAGGATCGGGATGAGGTAGGCGCGGCCGAGCCCCACCGGTGCGGTTATGACCAGCTCTCCGGTCGGCGCGGAATATTCACCGGATGCGGCTCGCTCGGCCTCGGTGATGTCAGACAAAATCCGCTTGCAGGCGGCGAAGTAGGCGCTGCCGGCATCGGTCACGACCAGCTTGCGGCTCGAACGGTTAAACAGCTTCGTCCGCAGGTGGGACTCCAGTTCGGAGACCTTGCGGCTGACCGTTGGAAGCGGCGTTTTCAATCGCCGCGCTGCGGCCGACAGGCTGCCAGTCTCCACCACCGCCAGAAAGGTGGACATCGATTCAAGGCGATCCATGGAGTCTCTTCCATCTTTTGGAAAGATAGATCTCAACTTTGCCGTATAGCCGCAGATTTTGGAAGGGCCTAGGTGTTGGGGCAGCAAAGGAGAACGTCCATGAGCACCACAACGAAAGGCACTGCCCTCATCACTGGCGCATCCGCCGGTATCGGCGCCATCTATGCCGACCGTCTGGCCAAACGTGGTTATGACCTGATCCTGGTCGCCCGCGACAAGGGCCGTCTCGCTGGCCTGGCGCAACGCCTGAGAAGCTCGACGGGCCGCTCAATCGACACGGTCGCAGCCGATCTCAACGTCAAGGCGGATCTTGCCAAGGTCGAGGCGATCTTGCGCGCGAACGCGGATATCACGCTCTTGGTCAACAACGCCGGTGTCGGGGCCACAGCGCCGTTGCTCAACGCCGATGTCGAAAAGATGGACGATATGATCCGTCTCAACGTTGGTGCGTTGACCCGTTTGACCTACGCGGCGGCCCCAGGCTTCGTCGCACGCGGCGCCGGTACGATCATCAACATCTCGTCGATCGTCGCGATCTCTCCCGAAACGCTCAATGGCGTTTACGGCGGCAGCAAAGCCTACGTGTTGGCGTTCTCCCTCTCACTCCATCACGAGCTCGCCGAGAAGGGCGTGCGCGTCCAGGCCGTACTGCCCGGCGCAACCGCGACGGACTTCTGGGACGCCGCCGGCGTGCCGCTGCACCACCTTCCGGCGGCGATCGTGATGTCCGCTGATGACATGGTCGATGCCGCACTGGCCGGTCTCGACCAGGGCGAGGTGATCACCATTCCCTCGCTCGCCGACAAGTCCGAGTTGGACAGCTACGAGGCCGCGCGCCGAGCAATGTCCGGCAAGCTCTCAAGCGCCGTACCGGCGCCTCGATACAGCGTCGGAGCAAACGCCCGCACGCCAAAGGCTGCCGGAGTGTCCGCGAAATAACCCAATCACCACCGTGACCCAAGGAAAGTCAAACCAAAGGAGATGTGTCATGAAACGTCTGGTGCTGTTTGCCGCCGCTGCCCTCATAATCGCGAACGGAATCGATGCGGCTGTCGCTGCGGAACGCCCGATTTACGAATCAACGGGTTTCCCAATCACAGCGCACCAGGTTTCCGTGATTGGCGCGGCGCATGTTGAGGAAGCTCCCTCCGTCTCCTCGCTGACGCTGGGTGGCATGCCTGCCTCGCCCAGTCAGATCCAGGTCTTGACGGCGCACAAGCAGCTTCCCGGCAGCAAGCCACAAAGCTGACGACTGGTGCGCAGCCACAGAGCGAAGGCGCGATGGTAATGCGATCCCATCGCGCTTCAGCTCCGACCGGACACTCATGCTGAGGATTGGACAGGCCGTGCAGTTCGATTTTGAAAAGATGGACGCGCCCGAGCGCTACAAATTGCTGCTGGCAACGGTTTTGCCACGGCCGATCGCATGGGTGACGACGCGTGATGCTGCCGGCGCAATCAACGCCGCGCCGTTCTCGTTCTTCAACGTCTTCGGCAGTGACCCCGCGACAGTCGGTATTGGCATCGGCAGCAAGGGGCCGGCTGAGCCAAAGGACACCCGCGCCAATATCCGCAGCAACGAGCAATTCGTCGTCAATCTGGTGCCGTTCGCGCTGGCCGAGCAGATGCGGGTCACGTCAATCGCATTCCCCAAGGGCGTCGAAGAGCCGAAAGAGGCCGGCCTGTCGCTGGCGCCGTCGATGCGGATCGAAGTTCCCCGCGTCGCCGAAGCGCCGGTTTCGATGGAATGCACCTTCATGCAGGAAATCGCGCTTGGCAGCTTCAGTCTGGTGCTCGGCAGGATCCTGATGGTGCATGTCAAGGATGACGCCGTAACCAACGCGGCTCGCCAGCATGTCGATGCCGAAAAGCTTGACCTGATCGGCCGCATGGAAGGCGGCTGGTACACGCGAACGCGCGAGCGATTCGAGATGCCGGCAATCGCGCTTGAGGATTGGAAAGGAAAGCCATGAACGAACTGTTGACGAAGGTTCTCGATGCGCACGGTGGTCTGGAACGCTGGCGCAACTACAACAAGGTTGAGGCCACCATTGTCAGCGGCGGCGGCTTCTTTCCCCTGAAGGGCGTCTTGCAGGATCCAAATCCGCGCCGTATGACCGTATGGCTGCATGAGGAGCGGTCGTCAGTTGCGCCTTATGGCGCACCCGATCAGCGCACCATGTTCACGCCCGATCGAATCGCCATCGAGAAACTCGACGGCAGGGTGGTTGCCGAGCGGCGCATGCCCAGGGATTCGTTTGCCGGGCACCAGATGCACACCCCGTGGGACCCACTGCATCGCGCCTACTTCAATGGTGAAGCGCTGTGGACCTATCTCGCGACGCCCTTTGCCTTTGCGATGGACGGCTTCCGGGTCGAGGAGACTGCGCCCTGGCAGGAAGGGAAGGAGACATGGCGGGTGCTGCGAGTCTATTTTCCTGCCGCGATCGAGACGCATTGTCAGGTCCAGGATTTCTTCTTTGACGAGAAGTTCGAGCTCCGCCGCCACGACTACAGCGTCAATATCGCCGGCGGTTTCCCCGCCGCGCAAATGATGCTGGAATACACCGACGCCAATGGCGTGCGCCTGCCAAGCAAGCGCCGTGCCTATACGCGCGGCCCCGACCGGCGTCCGATCCTGGATATGCTGATGGTATCGATCGACATCAGCGAGGTTGCCTTTTCCTAGGCTGCTCCGGGCCGATGCGCTTGGCTAACGCATTCGCTCCGATTTGCCGAGATTTGGATTGCTTTACTCGCCCCGGCGCTCCCCGCGCCGTACCAATTGGGTCAGCGGAGGCAGGCGATACTCCCAAGTGCTTCGCCCCGGCGTTTTGTCCCTTCGCCGCTGCTCCTCGCGGCCGGTCCTCTTCCTCCCGGAGGACCGGCCGCTATACAAGGCCCGATTATGCGAGGACGCCGGATCGAGTCGGCACGGCGGCTCCTCCATAGAAGGGAGTTTCCAATCGTCGAGCGCAAGCCGGACGGAGATCGTGCTCCGTGACCTATGATCATTTCTTTTCGGCCGCGCTTGCCCGTCTGCACGCCGAACGGCGGTACCGCGTCTTTGCCGATCTCGAGCGCATCGCCGGTCGTTTTCCGCACGCGACATGGCATGCACCGGACGGTCCGCAGCCGGTCGTGATCTGGTGCTCGAACGACTACCTCGGCATGGGCCAGCATCCGAAGGTGATCGGCGCCATGGTGGAAACCGCTACCCGCATGGGTGCTGGCGCGGGCGGCACCCGCAATATTTCCGGCACCAATCATCCGCTGGTGAAGCTGGAGCGTGAGCTCGCCGACCTCCACGGCAAGGAGGCGGCGCTGGTTTTCACCTCGGGCTATGTCTCCAACGAGACCGGCATCCCGACCATTGCGAAGCTGCTGCCCAACTGTGTGATTCTATCGGACGCCTGGAACCACAATTCGATGATCGAGGGCGTGCGCCGCGCCGGCGTTGACAAGAAGATCTGGCGCCACAACGATGTCGGTCATCTCGAAGAACTGCTGGTGGCGGAGGCGCCCGAGCGACCGAAGCTGATCGTGTTCGAAGCGCTCTATTCGATGGACGGCGACGTCGCGCCGGTGAACCAGATTTGCGACCTCGCGGAGCGCTACGGCGCCATGACCTATATCGACGAGGTCCACTCGGCGGGCATGTACGGCCCGCGCGGCGCTGGCATTGCCGCGAAGGAAGGTGCCGAGCGTCGTATCGATGTAATCGAAGGCACGCTGGCCAAAGCATTCGGCTGTGTTGGCGGCTACATCGCGGCGAGTGCCGACATCATCGACGCGGTGCGCTCTTACGCGCCGGGATTCATTTTCACCACCGCGCTGCCACCGGCGGTCTGCGCCGCTGCCACTGCGGCGATCCGGCACCTCAAGACTTCGCAATGGGAGCGCGACCGCCACCAGGAGCGCGCAGCGCGGGTGAAGGCCGTGCTCAATGAGGCAGGTCTGCCGCTCATGCCCAGCGAGACGCACATCGTGCCGTTGATGGTCGGTGATCCCGAGAAGTGCAAGGAGGCAAGCGATCTCCTGCTTACCGAGCACGGCATCTATGTCCAGCCAATCAACTATCCGACCGTTCCGCGCGGCACCGAACGGCTGCGGATCACGCCGACACCACACCACGATGACGCTCTCATCAATGCGCTCGCCGAGGCGCTGGTCCACGTCTGGGAGCACCTCGGTTTAACTCTCCGTTACGGCGCGCTCGCGGCAGAGTGAACACCGTCGCAGGGTAGCATCGGTGGTGCGCTTTAACCCAGCTCTACCAAAGCTTATTCGCAGATACGCCGGTGCAATAGCACGATGTACTCAAACTGCATCAAGATAGGTGCTCAGAAATCGCGTCGGACACCGCACGTGTTTACAAAAGGAAGCTTAGAATGCGCAAAACCATGATCGTTGTGGCAACCGCGGTTCTCACGGTCGGGTGCACGTCGTTGTCGACCTCAGCATCCGCTTTCGGCCTCGTCCATCTCGGCGGGTTCGGCCTCGTTCATCCTGGCTTCGGTCTGGTCCATCCTGGCTTCGGCCTCGCTCACACTAACGGCGGCTACCGCCTCGGCCAGCTCCGCGGCAGCCTTGGCGGCCGCCGCGTTGGCGGCTGGCTCTCCCACGACCGCTACGCTCATGGCGGCGGGTCTTTTTACCGCAGCTACGCCTATCGCAGTGCGCCTTTCTACGGTGGTGGGTACGGCTATGTCGGCCAGCCCTACTACGGTGGCGGCTACGACTATGGCGGCCAGCTCAATTACGGCGATTACGCCGATGGCGACAGGCCTTACGACGGCGACTACGCCTACGACGATAACCACACCAAGGGCTCCGTCCGCGGACATCGCAGTAGACGTGGCGCTCCGGAGCAGTGATGAGGCCATCGGCCGAGAGGTCGTATGGATCACCGCAAAGCTGTTGCAAATGACAGCAGCCCGCGGGATCGATGTTCGCGGGCTGATAAGGCGAATTGTTTCTTCGAGCTCTGGAGAGGATGTTGGAGCGTCCCGACGGATCCTGGCGAACTGTCGCCCATGCTCATCGCAGGTTCGGTGGTGGTGATGCGCTCGGCATGGCCAAGGTTCTCAAACGATGTAATCCGGCTCTCGCACGTGCACGAGCGAAGGAGAATGCGGGTGCTTGATCATATTCTGCGATTCATGACGCTTGGCACCGTCATCGTTGGCAGTATTGCCATCTACACTGCGCTTTACACCAACAATAGGCGTTTGGGAGCCGAGATATTTCTCAAATATTCTGATCGAATCTCTGACGTGAGGCGCAACCTCCCAATAGCTGCTTTCGATGGACGGGACGGGCCTGGCAATTTGGAGATGACGCCGGAACAACGTCGAGCAGCACATGAAATCATCTACTCGATCTTCGAGCTGTATGAGCTCAAAGTGCATGGGTACCTCCCGTCGGAGGTCTGGAAGATAAGAGAGCCCGATATCAAAAGAACTCTTTCTCTCCCGATTTTTCGACAAGAATTGGCAGCTTTGGAGAGCAGATTTGCAAGACACCCACGCTTTGTGAGCTGGCTCGAACAGGTCAAGCGGATATAGGCCGGCTTACGACCTGCAAAACATTCGCGGAGGAGTGACTTCGGGAGGACTCGCTTCAAATGTCAATGCGAGGCCGATCGGCGGTCGACGATCCGGCCATGAAGCGAGATCACTTCAGGTCAGGAGCCCTCGAATTTGAATGAGACGTTGAGTTTGGCACGATAGACTTCGACTTTTCCCTGGGCGTCCAGTTGCATATCGAGCTTGACGACCTCTGCAACTCGAAGATCTCGCAGGGATTTTGCGGCTTGCTCAACTGCGTTGGCGGCGGCCTTTTCCCCGGATGTGTCGCTGGTCCCGATGAGCAATGACCTTATAGACGCTCTCAGCCATGTTGTTCTCCCGTTCGGTATGGAGCAGGAAGCAGGTACTTCCTGCCGACGTCGTACCTAGCATCACTATGTCGGTGCCGAAAGGACGCGGTATCGCCGCAGGGCAGGTGAGTTGGGGCGTGTTGGATCGCGGCAGAGTAAGTGCCGGTTTGAAGGCCGGCTCAGGCTCGGGCAGATCCTAAACTTAGGTTTGCTCTTGTTAGCCAATGTACCGTACGCGATCGACCTCTGTGCAATGGTTTGGTTCTCCTCCCGTGGACTACGCTCCGAGCGTCAATTGTCCGATCTATCGCGCGGCAATCGAGGAGTCACAGCGATGAGAATCATGGATGAAGGCGCATTGTCGGATCTTGCTCACAGGGCGGCCGAGTCGGCCTGCGATTTCGCCGGTGTCGTTCGCAACCTGATTCTGGACGTGCGCGACAGTTACCGGCCCGAGCTGCACTATATGCGCGGCCCTGGTCCGAAATGGCGTGCCAAGCATCAACCCTGGCTGAAATTCGATGCTCGAGCAGTGCCGCCGACCGAGCAGCACCAGCTGTCGCCACTGTATGTGCGCCGCCGCGACGCGGCCCGCCCCACTCGATAGTCAGCTGAGGTTACGGAACCATGCCCGTCTCGAGGGCCGGATCCTTGGATTGTGCCCGCATCTTCGATCCAACGTCTGGTCGGGCTCCTTGGGCGGAAATCCGAGGTTGGATGCTGCTCATTGGCGCCGCGCTTTGCATCGCATTGGTGGCCTTGCTGAGCGGTTCGGCGCATGCCGGCGTTGCGGTCGAAGGGCGCAAATTGCCGATGAAGTTCAGCTGGGTCGCTTGCCAGCCGAAGTGTCGGGACTGGATCAGTGCTGTCGGCATCGTGACTGCGGATACTCCGAGAGATTTCGATGAATTCGCGCGCGGCCGACAGCTCGACGGCGTCACCATCGCGCTGGATTCCAGCGGCGGTTCGGTCAACGATGCGATCGCGCTTGGACGGCGCTGGCGCAATCTTGGGGTGCTGACCACCGTCGATGTCGGCGTTCAGACCAATACGGCGCAGGGCGATCCTATCAATATGGCGCCTGCGGCCTATTGCGAATCGATGTGCGTGTTCCTGCTTCTGTCGGGCAAGACGCGTTACGTGCCCGAGGCCGCCCATGTTCGTGTGCATCAGATATGGATGGGGGACCGCGCCAATGACGCCAGGGCCGCGACCTATAGCGCAGATGATCTGACGATCGTGGAACGCGATATCGGGCGGCTCGCCAAATACACCTTCGACATGGGGGGTGCCGGCGATCTGTTATCGCTTGCGCTGAATGTGCCGCCCTGGGAAGATCTGCATGAATTGTCACGGGACGAATTGCGACTGACCAATCTGGTCACCACCGATATGGTTGATCGGCCGGGCAGCCCCAACGCAACGGTGGCCGAGCTCAAGCCCAAACCAGTGCAGGACGGTGGCTTCGTGGGCAATGCCGCTGCGAGCGGGACATATCCGGAGCCCGCAAAATCGATCCAGTCGGCTGGAGCCGTGGGGCGGATGGGGGGCGCGAGGGCTGCAGCGGCGGCGCCTGGGCAAGAGTAGCGGGTAACCGGCATGCGCTAGTGAATCTTGATCTCCTCCAGAAGACGCCACAACTCTGCCGCCTGCTCGTCGCGATCCTTTTTTCGGAATTCGTCTCGCGCCGCTCGAAATCAACTAGTTCATTGCGAGCCCAGCGGCAAATCTATCGGGCCTGCTACGGATTGCTGATCGTCACGGCATTGAAGCTACTGTGGACGGACTTTCTGGTTATCTCACGTAAATCAGGCAAGGAAATTCGATCTCATCGGCACGATCGTGCTAGGGGGGCACACAGTCGCGCAACCGCAATTTAAGCCGGCGACTTTAGCCGGCCCTTGCCGCAAATGGATCTAGGTCGATGCAAAACTTTTTCGGGCTCTTTCCTGCGCCTTTGCTTGCACCGGGGACGATTGCCGCGCGCCGGGGCCCGGATGCACATGAACGGCCTTGGCCGTCAGAGGCTCTCCGCATTCCGAGCACACCATTACGGGGTCGAACATCTTTCCGCAGTTCTTGTGCTCATGCAGCATCGGCCTTCCGCGCGAGTCGACCATGTGGATGTTGCCCCAGTGCACAATCGACATGATGATTGGATAGAGGTCGAGGCCCTTCTGCGTCAGGATGTATTCGTAGCGTTTTGGCGATTCCTGGTAGGGAATCCGTCTCAGCACGCCAAAGCGCACCAGCTTCTTGAGCCGGTCGGCGAGAAGGTGCCGGGTAATTCCCAGCGACGCCTGGAATTCATCGAACCTGCGGATCCGCAGGAAACATTCGCGGAGGATGAGCAGGCTCCAGCGGTCGCCGATCACCGCCACTGTGCGGGCCAGCGAGCACGGCTCCTCCTCGAGGGTATCCCATTTCATTGACCTCTCCAGCGAATCTACAGCGGCATCACAAATAAATTCTAAATCAGAACTAACGGAAAATCAATGAGATGCCCGGTAAGGCCAGCCTCTAGCTGCATTATATGATCAACATCATATTGACAGTTCTAAAATAGAACTTTATCGATTAAGCGCATCAACCAGCGGCGGCAAGCAAGCGCCGCCATCGAAGGGAAGGGCGCTCCATGGCCGCTGCTCCGCTTAAGGTCGAGTTTCACTTCGATTTCGGCAGTCCCAATGCCTTTCTCGCCGAACTCGTGCTGCCCGAGATCGAGCGCAGGACCGGTGTGAAGTTCGAGTACGTTCCGGTGCTGCTCGGCGGCGTCTACAAGGCGACCGGCAACATGTCACCGGCCGAGTCCCTGCACGGCATCAAGAACAAGCCCGAATACAATGCGCTCGAAACCGAGCGCTTTCTGCGGCGCCACAGCATCACGAACTTCAAGTCGAACCCGTCCTTCCCGGTGAACACGCTGATGCTGATGCGAGGCGTCGTCGCGGCCCAGTTCGAAGGACTGTTCGAGCCCTATTTCCGTGCCGCCTATCACCACATGTGGGTCGAGCCCAAGAAGATGGATGACCCGCAGGTGTTCCGCGACGCGTTCTTGTCCTCTGGGCTCGATATCGACCGCATTGTCGCGCGCGCCCAGCAGGACGACGTCAAGAAAAAGCTGATCGAGAACACCAGCGACGCCGTGGCGCGGGGCTCGTTTGGATCGCCGACCTTCTATGTCGGGAGCGAGATTTTCTTTGGGAAGGACAAATTGCGCGAGGTGGAGGACGAGATCGTCGCGCAGCTGGCGACGGAACGGCGCAAGAGCGCCTGATCCGAACCGCACACGAAGCAAGAAACGAGCCCGAAGGGCCGTTGCAGGGAGGTTTCAGTGGTGACGCAGACGGTGACAGGGCATTTGGAAGGTTTGCCAAACCGGATCCACGACGTGATCGACCGGTACGTCGATGCCACGCCGGACCGGCTCGCGCTGATCGACGACACGGCAAAGTTGACCTATCGCGAGCTGGATCGGAGCGTGAGCGGCGTTGCGGCCGCGCTGCAAGCCCTCGGAATCCGGGCCGGCGACCGCATGATGATCGTCAGCGAAAACTCCATTCCACTCGCCTGTCTGCTGCTCGCCGCGAGCCGCCTCGACGCGTGGGCGATCGTCGTCAATCCGCGGCTGTCGCCTCGCGAGATTGACCAGATCAGGGATCACAGCGGGGCTCGTCGGGTTTTCCTGACCGCCGCCGTGTCGCAGGAAGCTGCCGACCATGCCACGCGGTATGGCGCCTCCTTGCAGGATGTCGGTCAGTTCCGTGGCGTCGGCGTGACCGCGCTGAACGAGGAGACGTTCGCGGAGCCGGTCGAGAACGATGGTTCGCGCCAGGTTGCGGTTCTCATCTACACGTCGGGAACCACGGGCACGCCCAAGGGCGTGATGCTGACTCACCGCAATCTCCTGTTCAGCGCCAGGGGCACGGCGGGCTGGCGGAAGATGACATCGGCCGACGTGCAATATTGCGTGCTGCCGATCTCGCATATCGTCGGCATTTCGCTGCTTACGATGACTTTGATGGTCGGCGCTACGGTGCGGCTGGTCGCGAAGTACGACCCCGCCGCACTCGTCAAGGCGATGGCGGAGGAGGGCATCACCATCCTCAATGGCGTGCCCGCGACCTACCAGCGCCTGCTTGAATACCGGCGCAACGCGGGTCTGCCGAACTTCGAGCGCGGTGCGCTGCGCCTGATTGCGGTGGCGGGAGCGCCGCTCGATCTGGAGCTCAAATCGCGCGTCGAGCAGGAGCTCGGCCTGCCGCTGCTCAACGGCTATGGCATCACCGAGTGCTCGCCGGGGATTTCCGGCGTCCGGCCCGATAACCCCAGGCACGACCACGCAGTGGGTACGGTTCTTCCGGGCCTTGAGGCAAAGCTCGTCGGTCGGACTGGCAAGACCGTCGCCAATGGTGAGGTCGGCGAGCTCCACGTTCGTGGCCCAAATGTGATGCGCGGCTACTACCGGGCCCCTGACCTGACGGCGAAGGCGATCGATGCCGAGGGCTGGTTCAACACCGGTGACCTCGCTCGCTTCGAGGGCGATTGCCTCTACATCGTCGGGCGGACCAAGGAGATGATCATCCGCTCCGGATTCAACGTCTATCCGGCCGAGATAGAGGCCGTGTTGAGTACGCACGATGCGGTGGTGCAATGCGCCGTGGTCGGGCGGCCGGTCGAGGGCAATGAGGAGGTCGTGGCCTTTGTGCAGCTGATCAAGGGCTCGAAGGCCACGGTGCAGGACCTGATGGCGCACGTCGCCCCGCAGCTCACCTCCTACAAGCGTCCCTCGGAGATCATCCTGCTGGATGCCCTTCCGGCTACATCGACAGGCAAGATTCTAAAGCACAAGCTGGCGGAGTCGCTGCGTGGTCAAGTCTGAGGGCCAGCCCGCCACCATTAGCGAAGAGTTCAGTCAAACCAGAGGCCGGAGGATACCATGCAGAAGAGAAATGCGACTGTCGCTGTCATTGGTGCCGGCGATTACATCGGCGGCGAGATCGCCAAGAAATTTGCCTCCGAAGGCTTTACGATCTTTGCGGGCCGCCGCAATGGCGACAAGCTGGCGCCGCTAGTCCAGGAGATCGAGGCTGCCGGCGGCGAAATTCACGCCCGCTCGCTCGACGCGCGCAAGGAGGAGGAGATCATCTCCTTCCTCGGCGATGCCGACAGGCTCGCGCCGCTTGAGGTTTGCATCTTCAACATCGGCGCCAACGTCAACTTTCCGATCCTGGACACCACCGAGCGCGTGTTCCGGAAAGTCTGGGAAATGGCCTGCTATTCCGGCTTCCTGGCCGGACGTGAAGCGGCGCGTCTGATGCTGCCGCGCGGCGGTGGCAATATCTTTTTCACTGGCGCGACCGCCTCCTTGCGCGGTGGCAGCGGCTATGCCGCTTTCGCCAGTGCCAAGTTTGGCTTGCGTGCCGTCGCGCAGGCGATGGCGCGCGAGCTGGGGTCGAAGAACATCCACGTCGCGCATCTCGTCATCGACTCCGGCGTCGACACCGAGTGGGTGCGGCAGCGCCGGATCGAGGCACTCGGCCCGAACGCGCTCGACAATCCTGACCTTCTGATGCCTCCGTCGTCCGTCGCGGCATCCTATTGGCAGCTCTACCAGCAGCCGAAGAGCGCCTGGACATTCGAGCTGGAAATCCGTCCTTTCGGCGAGAAGTGGTAGGAGCAGGTCCGATGGAGCTCGCGCTGTCACCGGAGGACGCGGCCTTCCGCGACGAAGTGCGCGCCTTCATCGCCGGGAATTATCCGGCGGAGATGCGCGTTCCGAATCCGGAGACCGATCTCTCCAAGGAGCAGATGCTGCTGTGGCATCGCATCCTGCACAAGAAGGGCTGGATCGCGCCGCTCTGGCCGAAGGAGTATGGCGGACCCGGCTGGTCGATCACGCGCCGCTTCGTCTTCGAGCAGGAGACGACCCGCGCCGGCACGATGCCGCCGTTGGCGTTCAGCGTCACCATGGTCGGCCCGGTCATCTATACGTTCGGCAACGAAGCGCAGAAGAAGAAGTTTCTGCCGCGCATCCTCTCCGGCGATGACTGGTGGTGCCAGGGCTATTCGGAGCCGGGCTCCGGCTCCGACCTCGCCACCGTCCGCACCAAGGCGGTGCGCGATGGCGACCATTACATCGTCAACGGCTACAAGACCTGGACCACGTTGGCCCAGCATGCCGACTGGATCTTTTGCCTGGTGCGGACCGATCCGACTGCCAAACCACAGTCCGGCATCTCATTCCTGCTGATCGACATGAAGTCGCCCGGTGTCACGGTCCGGCCGATCATCACCATTGACGGCTCCCACGAGGTCAACGACGTCTTCCTGGAAAACGTCCGCGTCCCCGTCGAGAACCTGATCGGCGAGGAGAACAAGGGCTGGAGCTACGCCAAATTCCTGCTCGGCAATGAGCGCACCAGCATGGCCGGCATCGGCCGCTCCACGCGCTACATCGAGCGACTGAAGCGGATCGTGAAGGCCGAGATCCCAGAGGACGACCCGGCCCATCTCGAATTCGTCAGGGATATCGCCCGCGTTGAGCTCGACGTGCTGGCGCTGGAAGCGACCGAGCTTCGTGTCGTCGCCCAGATGGCGCGCGGCATCGATCCGGGGCCGGCGGCCTCGCTGTTCAAGATCCGCGGCACCGAGATCTTTCAGAACATCACCGAACTCACGCACCGCGCGATAGGCAATTACGGACTTGCGATCCGCGAGCATCCGGTCAGCGCCAACCACTTCATGCCGGGCCCCGACTATGGCCACACGGCGTCGGAGAAATATCTCAATTCGCGCAAGCTCTCTATCTACGGCGGATCGAACGAGATCCAGCGCAACATCATCGCGAAAGCAGTGCTTGGTCTCTAGCAACGGCGGTACGAGAGGATCGGATGGATATCCAGTTCACGGAAGAGCAGGAATTGTTGCGATCCAGCGTTCAGCGGCTGCTGCGCGACCAGTACGATTTCGACGCGCGACGCAAGATCGTCGCCAGCGAGGGCGGCTTTAGCCGCAAGCAGTGGGGTGCCTTCGCCGAGCTCGGCCTGCTCGCTGCGCCGTTCTCGGAAGCTGTTGGCGGGCTCGGCGGCGGGGTGCTGTCGACCATGGTCATCATGCAGGAGTTCGGCCGCCATCTCGTGGTCGAGCCGTTCGTCGAGACGATCGTTCTGGCCGGCGGCTTGATCGAGCAGGCGGGCTCCGAGGAACAGAAGCAGAGCTTCCTTCCGGACATCATCGCGGGAGAGAATATCTGGGCGCTGGCCTGGACTGAAAAGGGCTCGCGTTTCGATCTCGCCACCGTCACCACCACGGCGCGGCGCGATGGCAACGACTACGTGCTCACAGGCGAGAAGACGGCGGTGATCGCTGCGCCCTGGGCGGACTATCTCATTGTCTCCGCCCGCACCTCGGACCATCGCCATGATCGCGACGGCGTCAGTCTGTTCGTGGTCGATCGGCACGCGGCCAACCTGCATCTGCAAAGCTTCAAGACCATCGACGGACGCCGCGCCGCTGAGGTCAGTTTCAAGAATGTCCGCGGTGAGCTGCTTGGCGGGGACGGCGAGGGCGTCGCCGCGCTCGAAGCCTGCCGTGATCGAGTTATCGGAGCACTCTGTGCCGAAGCCGTCGGCGCGATCGGCGAGCTGAACTCGGCTACGCTGGAGTATTCAAAGACACGAAAGCAGTTCGGAGCCACGATCGGCTCGTTTCAGGTGCTGCAGCACCGGATGGTCGACATGTTCATCGCGCATCAGGAGGCGCTCTCACTGATGCAACATCTCAATCTCAGTCTCAGCGCGGGCGAGGCCGGCGTTTCACGGCTGGCGTCAGGCGCTAAATCTAAGATCGGCTATGCCGGCAGGTCCGTCGCCGACCAGGCCGTGCAGCTGCACGGCGGCATGGGCATGACCGACGAGCTCAATATTGGTCACTATTTCAAGCGCATTTCCTCCATCAACATCCAGTTCGGCGATCCCGCCTATCACCTGCTGCGCTACGCGCGGCTCGACCCAGCGGCTTAAGCAGAGAGGCAAGCATGACAATTGATGCAGTTATCGTTTCCACCGCGCGCACCGGCGTCGGCAAGGCCTATCGCGGGGCGCTCAATAACACCGACGGTCCGACCATGGCTGGCCATGTGATCGCGGAAGCGGTGAAGCGTGCCGGCATCACGCCCGGCGAGGTCGAGGATGTCGTGATGGGCTGCGCCATGCAGCAGGGCACCATGGTGATGAACGTCGCCCGCAAGGGCGCGATCCGTGCCGGTCTCCCCGTCACGGTTGCCGGCACCACCATCGATCGGCAATGCGCCTCCGGCCTGCAGGCGATCGCGGTTGCCGCGCGCTCGGTGATGCTCGACGGCGTCGAGATCGCGATCGGCGGCGGCATCGAGTCGATCAGTCTGGTGCAGAACGACCACATGAATAAGTTCCACGCGGTCGACGAAGAGCTGATGGCGATGAAGCCGGAAATGTACATGTCGATGCTCGAGACGGCTGAGGTCGTCGCCGAGCGCTACAAGATCGGCCGGGACAAGCAGGACGAATACAGTCTCGAATGCCAGCACCGCGTCGGCGCCGCCCTGCAGGGCGGGCGCTTCAACGACGAGATCGTGCCGATCACGACCAAAATGGCCGTGGTCGACAAGGACACCAAGGCGGTCAGCTATCAGCAGGTGACGCTGGCCAAAGACGAGGGCCCGCGTCCCGATACGACCGCCGACGGCCTGGCCAAGATCAAGCCGGTGTTCGAGGGCAAGACGATCAGCGCCGGCAATGCCAGCCAGCTCTCGGACGGCGCCTCGGCTTGCGTGATCATGAGCGACAGGATCGCCGCGCAGAAGGGCCTGAAGCCGCTCGGGATCTTCCGCGGCTTCGTCGCCGCCGGGGTGGAACCGGACGAGATGGGTGTCGGTCCCGTCGCTGCGATCCCGCGGCTGTTGAAGCGGCACAACCTCAGGATCGACGATATCGATCTCTGGGAGCTCAACGAGGCCTACGCGGTGCAGGTGATCTATTGCCGCGACAAGCTCGGCATCGATCCGGACAAGCTGAACGTCAACGGCGGCTCGATCGCGATCGGCCATCCCTATGGCATGACTGGATCGCGCTTGACCGGGCACCTCCTGATCGAGGGCCGGCGTCGCAAGGCCAAATACGGCGTGGTGACCATGTGCATCGGTGGCGGCATGGGCGCGGCGGGCCTTTTTGAAATCGTCCACTGATCGGAAGGCGGAGAGCACACGTGAAGACAGCAATCACTGAACTGTTCGGTATCCAGCATCCGATCATCCAGGGCGGCATGCACTATGTCGGCTTTGCGGAGCTTGCAGCCGCGGTATCGAATGCCGGCGGCCTTGGCATCATCACCGGCCTGACCCAGAAGACGCCGGAACTGCTCGCCAAGGAAATCGCGCGCTGCCGCGACATGACCGACAAGCCGTTCGGCGTGAATCTGACCTTCCTGCCGAGCTTCACCGCGCCGCCCTATCCCGAATATATCGCCGCGATCAAGGAAGGCGGCGTCAAGGCGGTCGAGACCGCCGGCCGCAGTCCCGAGCAGTACATGCCGGCGCTGAAGGCCGCGGGGATCAAGGTGATCCACAAATGCACCTCGGTGCGGCATTCGCTCAAGGCCGAGAAGATCGGCTGCGATGCGGTGAGCGTTGACGGGTTCGAGTGCGGCGGTCATCCCGGCGAGGATGACATCCCGAACATGATCCTGCTCCCGCGCGCGGCGGATGAATTGAAGATCCCGTTCGTGGCTTCGGGCGGCATGGCGGACGCGCGGAGCCTCGTCGCGGCGCTGTCGATGGGCGCGGCCGGCATGAACATGGGCACCCGCTTCGTCGCCACCAAGGAAGCGCCGGTCCACGATAACGTCAAGCAGGCGTTGGTCAAGGCAACCGAGCTCGACACCGTTCTGGTCATGCGAGCGCTCCGGAACACCGAGCGCGTGCTCAAGAACAAGGGCGTCGACCAGTTGCTCGAGGTCGAACGAGAGAAGGGCGCAAGCCTGAAGATCGATGACATCCACGAGCAGGTAGCCGGGGTCTACCCCAAGGTCATGGTGAACGGCGAAATGGACGCGGGCGCCTGGAGCTGCGGGATGGTGGTCGGCCTGATCAACGACATCCCGACGGTGAAGGAGCTGATCGACCGTGTCATGACGGAGGCCGAGCAGATCATACGCCAGCGCCTGACCGGCTTCCTTGACGGGAGCATCGACGACACACCGGCGCGCGTCGTCGCGTGACGGGTTCGGCGCCCACTGCGGCAATGTCGAACTACAACATCGAAGGGAGTGAAAGCGTGCTTGTCGCGGGCAGTTATCAATATCCGACGATGGAATCGGTGATCTACGGCAAGCCTGCGGCCGAGGCGCTGCGTGAGGAAGCGGAGCGGCTTGGCGCAAAGCGCGTCTACCTGATCGTCAGCCGCACCCTGAACAGCAAAACGGATGAGATCGAAAAGATCCGCAAGGCGCTGGGCGAGCGCCACGCGGAGACTTTCGACGGGGTCCCACAGCATACGACGCGCGAAGCGGTGGTGCAGATTGCCAGGCGGGCGAAGGAGGTGAAGGCCGACCTGGTCGTTGCCATCGGCGGGGGCTCAGTGGTCGACGCGGCCAAGATCGTGCTGATGTGCATGGAGCACGAGATTTTCGAGCAGGACGGGCTTGACGGCTTCGAGACCACGCCGGAGCGCCGCTTTGGTCAGTTCCGCACCCCCAAGGTGCGAATGATCGCCATCCCGAGCACGCTGTCCGGTGGCGAATACAATTCCGGCGCGCTGGTCACCGATACCCGCCGCAAGCTGAAGCAGATATTCAACCATCCCATGATGATGCCGCGCAGCATCATCCTCGATCCCGCTATGACCAAATATACGCCGGAGAAACTCTGGCTCGGCTCTGGCACACGGGCCATGGATCATGGGATCGAGGCGATCTGCTCCAGTCGTCCCAATGTGCTCGTCGATGCCGTGTGTCAACAGGGACTGCGATATCTGAATGATGGTCTTCGACGCACCAGGAGCAACCCGAACGACGAAGCGGCACGACTGAACTGTCAGTTGGGCTCGTGGCTGTCGGCCTTCGGGTTGCAGGCGAGAGTGCCGATGGGCGCGAGCCACGCCATCGGGCATGTGCTCGGGGGCACCTGTGACGTGCCGCATTATTTCTGCACCGCCGTGATGATGCCGAGCGTACTGCGTTACAACCGTCCCGCCACGGAGGCTGCCCAAAAGGCGGTCGCCGCGGCGCTCGGCGCGCCAGGGCGTGACGCCGACGAGGCTTTCGCCGAATTTGTCGCGGAGCTCGGCCTTCCCCGGACGCTCGCCGAGGTCGGCGTTGCCGAGGACCGCTTCGAACTGATCGGTAAGAACGCAATGCTTTCAATCTTTACGCGGGCAAATCCGCAGCCGATCCGCGAGCCCGGCGACATCATCAAAATACTCAAGTCGGCCACCTGACCTGGTCTGAGAATAAAGCATCGCTCCCTGCTGGACGCAGGGCGCGCAAACAATGGAGGAATGCGCGATGTTTAGGGGCATCCGGCTGGTCTGCACAGTCTTGATCGCAATGTCAGTCCCGTGCCGGGCGGGCGACACGCCCGGCGTCACGGCGACGCAAATCAAGATCGGCGGCATATTTCCGCTGAGCGGACCGGCGTCCTCGATTGGCCAGACCGGGCAGGGCGTCCGCGCCTATGTGCAATCGATCAACGATCGCGGCGGAATCAACGGACGCAAGATCGAATATGTTATGCTCGATGATGCTTATAGCCCGCCGAAGGCATTCGAGCACGCACGCAGGCTGGTGGAGAGCGACGAAATCGCTTTCATGTTCGGCCAGCTCGGCACGGCCGGCAACTCCGCCGTGGCAAAATACCTCGCTGCGAAACGTGTGCCGACGATCGCGATCGTGACTGGCGCGAGCAAATTCACGAGCGTCAAGGACTATCCGCTGACGACTACCGGGCTCGTCAGCTATGACACCGAGGGGAAGATCTACGCAAAATATCTGCTGCGCGCCTTGCCCGCGGCGAAATACGCAATTCTGTTCCAGAACGATGATCTTGGTCGTGACTACGTGAACGCTTTCAAGACCGTGCTGGGCGCTGATTTCGACAAGCGCGTGGTGACCGCCAGTTACGAGGTGACGGAACCGACGGTCGACTCGCAGGTGGTCACGCTCAAGAGCTCAGGCGCGCAGGCGCTGTTCATCGCAGGTACGCCGAAATTTGCCGCGCAGGCCATCCGTCGTGCGGCGGAGAGCGGGTGGAAACCAATGATCTTCATCAACTTCCCCTCGTCATCGATCGCGGGCACGCTGAAGCCGGCGGGATTGGAGAACTCGGTCGGCGTGATTGTCGGTACCCCGAACAAGGATCCAAGCGATCAGAAATGGGCGAATGACGAGGGAGTCATGGTCTATCGCGCCTTCTTCGAGCGATACCTGGCCGGCTCCGATATCACCAATACCAGCTATCTGACTGGATACCAGCAGGGCATGGTGCTGGAGCAGATCCTCAAGCAATGCGGCGACGACCTTTCGCGTGAAAACATCATCAAGCAGGCCAAGTCGCTGAAGAACCTCTTGCTGCCGACGGCGTTGCCCGGCGTTCGGATCAACACCAGCGCCGGCAACAACATGATCTGGACGCAGCTGCAGCTTCAGCGATGGACGGGCACGGGTTGGGAGCAGTTCGGTGAAGTTCTCGACGGGAGCTCGGAATAGGCTGTCCGGCGCTTTGACAACAGAAAGCGGACACGGCGTCCGCCTCTGGGCACAAGGTTCATCAGGAGCGATCCACGATGGCTGACTTGCGAATATTCTCCTATCTTCCGAACCCGCGTGTCTGGAAAGCGACGATCGCAGCCCGGTTCTGCGCGGTGGATGTCGAGATCAGAGGAGCATCGGCCAAGGAGTTGAGGGACTGGCTGTGGGACTACGATGCGCGTCCCCTGGCCGAACACGAACTTCAATCGCTTTCATCCCTTGCACGCACCGGGCGGGTGGGATTGACCGGTGCGCAGCTCTTCAAGACCGACGCCTTCCTTGAAGCGCAACCGTTCGGCAATGTGCCCGCGGCCTTCGGCCCCGACGGAACAATCGGCATCTTCGAGTCGAACAGTATCATGCGGGCGGTGGCCCGCCTGGGCGAAGCGACATACCCGCTTTACGGGCATGATGCCTACGAGGCCTCCAGGATCGACAGCTTTCTGGACGTCAGCCTCGTCTTCGCCAGGGATGCGCAGATCTATCTGCTCGCGCTGTCCGGCGGCACGGTGGATGTGACGATTCACGGCCGCGCCAAAGAGGCGTTCGCGATCTACGCCTCTGGACTCGAGCAGGCGTTGTCGTCGCGACGGGAGACGCTGGTGGGAAATGGCATCACGTTGGCAGACATCTGCTTTGCGGCCGAGCTTGCGTTGTTCATGAACGAGCATGCACGGGCGGAGCAGTTGAAGGAGCGTGGGCTGGACAGGATCCTGTATCCGGGCGTCCAGGACGAGTACCCGCTGGTGTTCGCCCACTTCGCCCGGCTGGTCGATCACGAGCACTTCGGGCCGGACCTCAAGCCATTTGTCGATAAATTGCTATCAAAGGCGGCGGGCTGACGTGACCTCTGTCGGCTCCAACGAGGAGGTTTGATCGCATGACCGCGCGTGTTTGTCTGATATCCGGCGTTGGCCCCGGTACGGGTTCAGCGCTCGCAAGAAGATTTGTCGAGGGCGGCTACCGCGTCGCCCTTCTCGCAAGGAACGAGGAGCGTCTCCTGGCGCTCGAGAAACAGCTGCCGAATGCAAAAGGATATCGCTGCGATGTGTCGGATCCTGCTCAGGTCGAAACGGTCGCGTCCGCCGTGGAACGAGATCTCGGCGGGCCCAGCGTCGTCATCCACAACGCCGTTGGCGGTGCATTCGGCACGTTCCGGGAGATCGATCCATCAATTCTCAACCGCAACTTCCAGGTCAACACCATGGGTCTGTTGTACCTGGCGAGGCGCTTTGTATCGGCGATGGTAAGCGCGGGCAAGGGGGCCATCGTGGCCACCGGCAATACGTCGGCATTACGCGGCAAGCCTGGCTTTGCAGGCTTTGCGCCGACCAAAGCGGCACAGCGGATCCTGGCCGAGGCGATGGCACGTGAACTTGGGCCGCAAGGCGTGCACGTTGCCTACGTTGTGGTTGACGCGGTGATCGACCTGGAATGGACGAGGAAGCGCTGGCCTGACCGGCCCGACGACTTCTTCATCAAGCCGCGAGCGATCGCGGACGAGATCTGGCACATCGTTCACCAGGATCCCAGTGCGTGGTCATTCAACGTCGAACTGCGGCCATTTGGAGAAACCTGGTAGCTGCAACCCAGCGGTGACCGGCGATAGTCGAGTTGTGGGCGCAAGTCCATTCTCGAGAAGCGCCAGAGAGAGTTTCATTGTGCTGAGCAAGGGAGTATTCTGGCGCGGTGCCTGAGCGATGGGTTTCCGCGATCAATGCACGAAGCGGCGAGTAGACTTGTGGCTGGCCACGCCGATCGCGCAGCAGATGGAATGAGCTGAGCTCCGAGCACCGCCTCTCAGTTGAATCAGAACAGTCTTCCAAAGGAGGTTACGATGGCTTTCGAGATCACGATCAACGAAGGTCGCCATTCCATCGACGTCGACGGAGACACGCCTCTTCTCTGGGTGTTGCGCGATGTGCTCGGTATGACCGGCACGAAATTCGGGTGCGGTATGGCGCTGTGCGGCGCGTGCACCGTGCATATCAATGGCGACGCCGTCCGTTCGTGTATCACGTCGATCGACAGCATCGGCGACTCGAAGGTCACCACCATCGAGGCGGTTGGCAAGACGCCGGCCGGCCAGAAAATCCAGACTGCATGGCTGGACTTGGAAGTACCGCAATGCGGCTATTGTCAATCCGGCCAGATCATGTCGGCGGCCGCATTGCTTGCGAGCAATCCGCACCCGACTGAGTCCGATATCGATGATGCGATGTCGGGCAATATTTGCCGCTGCGGTACCTATGTTCGTATCCGCGAAGCGATTAAGCAAGCCGCACAATCGGGAGGCTGATCATGACGCTCGGGAACTTTGTATCCAATATGTCGCAACGTGACCCGTCGCGGCGCGGCTTTCTGCGCGCGAGCCTAGCGGCGAGCGGCGGCTTCCTGCTCAGCCTGAGCCTGCCGTTTCCGAGTCCTGAGAGCGAGGCGGCGAGTGCCGAGAGTTTCGAGCCGAATGCTTTCATCCGGATCGGCGGCGACGGCCAGATTGTCCTAACGATGCCCTATGTCGAGATGGGGCAGGGCACCTACACCTCGATCCCGATGTTGATCGCCGAGGAGCTCGAAGTCGGTCTGAACCAGATCCGCTTGGAACATGCCCCGCCAAATGAAAAGGTTTACATGAACCCGCTGCTCGGTGTGCAGGCGACCGGCAATTCGAATGCGATAAGAGGCGCCTGGCAGCCCCTTCGCAAGGCTGGCGCGACCGCGAGGGCAATGCTTATCGCGGCGGCGGCAAAGCGCTGGAACGTCGATCCAAGCTCCTGCCGGGCAGAAAACGGTGAAGTGCGTCATCAGGCGTCGGGACGCAGCCTCGGTTACGGCGCGCTTGCGCCCGATGCGGCGCGTATGCAGGTGCCCGAGGCTGTGACGCTGAAGAATCCGGCGGATTTCAAGCTGATCGGTACACCGGCGAAGCGGCTCGATACGCCCGCCAAGATCAACGGTACCGCGGTCTATGGCATCGACGTTCGGCCGCTTGGAGTGAAAATCGCAACGCTTGCCCAATCGCCTGTGTTTGGCGGGCGGGTGAAGCGCGTGGATGATACTGCGGCCAAGGCCATCAACGGCGTCCGTCAGATCGTCCAGCTTGACGACGCTGTTGCGGTTGTAGCTGATCATATGGGCGCCGCAAAGAAAGGTCTGGGGGCGCTCAAGATCGAGTGGGATGACGGTCCACATGCCAGCCTCTCGACCTCTGACATTGCGCGCGAGCTCGAAGGTGCCACGACGAAGCCGGGCGCGGTGGCGCAGAGCATCGGTGACGCCGACAAGGCCATGGCGGGCGCAGCCACCAAGGTCGAGGCGATTTATCAGGCGCCGTTCCTGGCGCACGCCACGATGGAGCCGATGAATTGCACGGTTCATTTTCGCAAGGACGAATGCGAGATCTGGATCGGCAGCCAGGCCGTTGCGCGTGTCCAGGCGATGGCCGCGAAGGCCGCAGGCCTGCCGCCAGAGAAGGTCATCGTCCACAATCACCTGATCGGCGGCGGCTTTGGCCGGCGGCTGGAGGCCGACGGTGCGGTCCGCGCCGTCGAGATCGCCAAGCAGGTCGATGGCCCGGTAAAGGTCGTGTGGACCCGCGAGGAGGACGTCCAGCACGATGCGTACCGTCCCTACTGGTTCGACCGTATCTCCGCCGGGCTCGACGAGCAGGGCAAGCCAATCGCCTGGAACCACCGCTTTGCGGGCTCCTCCGTGATTGCGCGGTGGCTGCCGCCGGGCTTTGCGAACGGTCTCGATCCCGACTCGACGGAAGGCGCGATTGATCTGGTCTACGACCTCCCGAACTTCCACGTCGAATATGCACGCGTGGAGCCGCCAGGCATTACAACCGGGTTCTGGCGCAGCGTCGGTCCGTCGCACAATGTGTTCGTGACCGAAAGCTTTATCGACGAACTAGCTGTGGCCGCGAAACAGGATGCGGTGGCCTATCGCCGCATGCTGCTGGACAAGTCGCCGCGCGCGAAGGCGGTGCTCGATCTCGCCGCGGAGAAGGCTGGCTGGGGACGGGATCTGCCCAAGGGAAGCGGCCGCGGCGTCTCGCTGCAATTTGTGTTCGGCAGCTACATGGCGCAGGTCGCTGAGGTTGAAGTGTCGAAGGAGGGGGCGGTCCGCGTTCGTCGCGTAGTCTGTGCGATGGATTGCGGCACTGTCGTCAATCCCAACACCGTCGAAGCCCAGATCCAGAGTGGGATCAATTTTGGCGTCACTGCGACACTCTATGGCGAGATCACGCTCAAGAACGGCCGCGTCGAACAGGGTAACTTCGACACCTACCAAATGCTGCGCATGAACGAAGCGCCGGCGATCGAGGTCCATGTCGTCAGGAGCATGGAGCCGCCGGGCGGAATGGGCGAGACGGGGACCTCCGCGATCGTCCCTGCCATCGCCAACGCCGTCTATGCGGCGACGGGCAAGCGGCTCCGCAAGATGCCGATCGATTCCGCATTGTTGAAGCAGGCGTGAGGTGCTGATGAACACTTGGCCGTGTAAGTAGGCCCGTGGCGGCTTGGGGAGGTGCATCGAAATGCACTCTCGATCGCGCAATTTCGGAAAGAGACCGGCAGAATAAGCGTTAAGGCTCGTGAAAAGAACCGCACCTGCTGGCGCGGTGTGCAAACGATAGGCCTCACCGGCTTGAGCCGACATGAATATCCGATCGAGCTTTGTGCATCCTGCATGGGAGGGCACGTGGCATTTCAAAAAGCAGCTCAATTGCTCAATTGAGAGATGTCAGTCGCGCATAGCTCTAACCGATGGTTCGATCGTAAGACGATAGGCAATCAGCTTGCTACCGTCGAAAACCTCGAGTGAGCTATTGCAAGCGGGACAGCGGTACTCGCCTTTTTCCCCCCGGCTGTGACCGTAGCTCGAGCCGACGAAAACCAGCGCCGCACTCGGAACAAATCACGTCGCTCTTTCTCATATCCTCGCCTCACGCTGCACGCTGTCACAATTCTTTAACATACGGTTAGTTGCAGCACGAAAGGGATTTTAAGAATGCCGGATATTTTGATCCGCTGCCCTGTCACAGATCAGGTCGTGCTAACCGAGCCCAATACGGAGATCGTCGTGTTTGAGACTTTGCCCGACGTTGAAGTCCCATTGAGATGCCAACGTTGTGGACGAACACACCGCTGGAAGCCGAAGGATGCTTGGATAGCTCAACCCGGCGATTTTGCTCGGCATTAGGAAGTCAGGATACTCGCCAATCGACTTAGTACAGTTGGAGCTAATGCGCTGCTCCCTGGGTAATTCGAGCCGCTTGTGGCGCAAAGCGGACCAACTCAGCAGGATGATTGAGTCACGGATCACAAGACCAATGATGCAGCCGGGGGCCGTCAGCCGAGAGCTCGGGTTTGCCTGAAATGGAAACTGTTCGGCGTGAACTTCTTGGCCAGGGCGAGCACCTCGATTTCGGCTTGTTGCGCTCTCGAAGCTCGCAGCGGTGCCCGAGGTGCACTCGCCGGGACGTGATCCGGGATAGAAGGCACGTCGCCACTGCCATGGATCGCTCTGGATCGTGTTGCCGGCGGCGCGCAGGCCTATACTGCCGACCTGCGCATCGCCAAAATAGACCAGCCGCCTTGACCTTGCCCCGCGGGCTTAATCCAGTTTGAAGTTCGCTCTGGCCCAAGACGAGGACCAGAGGATGAAACGTAGCCGCTTTTCGGAAGAGCAGATCATTGGGATTTTGAAGGAGCACAGGGCCGGGTAGCGCGTCCCTCCGGCGGTACCGCACGTTCAGCGCAAGCTGTTAATTGATGTACTTTCTTGGTTTACGCGGTCCAAATGAGCGTGGCGCCTCACCAAGCGTGAATGAAGCTGACCAGCAGACCGGGCCCCCTGGAGTTCTCTCTTGAACGATATGCTCCCGGTAGCTCATGCCGCAGTCGGTTGCTGTTCAAAGGCAGGGTGTGTTTCGGCGTGAAGTCTCGACGATTATCGGCATGGAGTCCCATCATGCCAATCCAATGAAATTAATGGCCTGAAGGGGCCCCGACAAAGCCGATGGCGGTCATTTTTGATCGGCATTCACACGCAAACGCCGATTAGCGACCAGGGCGCCAGCGAGAGCCGTCCAGCCGGTTTGATGCGAGGCGCCAAGGCCCTTGCCGGTATCGCCGTGGAAATACTCGTGGAACAGCAGTAAATCGCACCACGTCCCGCCGCGCTGAAAGCGTGGACGTAGTCCCAGCGCGGGTCGCTGACCCTCTCCGTTCCGGAGGAACAACGCGAGTAGTCGGCGCTCGAGCTCTTCGGCGACTTGCTCGAGAGTCGCTTGCCTGCCTGATCCTGTCGGCAATTCGACGGTGAAGTCTTCGCCAAAGTTGGTGTACAGATTTTTTAACGACTCGATCGCGAGAAAGTTGAGCGGAAACCAGATCGGTCCGCGCCAGTTGGAATTGCCTCCGAACAGCCCGGTCCGCGATTCGCCCGGCTCATAGTCAAGACGAGCGAAATGTCCGTCCATGTTGACGATGAGCGGATGTTCTCGGTGGTAGCGGGACAACGATCGTAGCCCGTAAGGCGACAGGAATTCCGACTCGTCGAGCATACATGCGAGAATCCGTTTCATACGCGGCTTGCCTACCAGCGAGATCAGCCCAGGGCCATCATTGCTCCGGGGCATGTGCAGGAATTCTGCAAGACCCGGCTTGTTGTCGATGTACCATCGAGCGCGCTTGCGGAACATCGGTAGTCGTTCCCACAGCGCCGCATCGAGTTGTACGGCCGCAAAGATTGGCAGCAGTCCCACCATGGAACGCGCGCGCACCGTGAATGTCGAACCGTCGCGCTTGCGAAGCCGATCGTAGAAAAAACCATCTTGGTCGTCCCAGAGCCTGCCCATCGCGGCGGCGATCAGAGCAAAATGCTCGAAGAACTTTACCGCGAGGTCTTCGTAGCTTGGCTGATGGTTTGCAAGTCGTAGAGCCATCTCCAGCATGTTCAGACAGAACTTAGCCATCCATGCGGTGCCATCGGACTGCTCCAGCACATCGCCGTCGGGGAGCATCTGTGAGCGGTCGAACGGGCCGATATTGTCGAGCCCGAGAAAGCCGCCCTCGAACACGTTGTCACCACATGCGTCTTCTCGATTTACCCACCAGGTGAAGTTGATCAGGAGCTTTTGGAAAACGCGAGCGAGAAAATCGAAATCGGTCCCGCCATCGATCCGGAACACCGCGAGCGTGGCCCAGGCTTGAACCGGCGGATTCACGTCTCCGAAATTCCATTCATAAGCCGGCAACTGGCCGTTCGGGTGCATGTACCACTCGCGCGCCAGCAGCAGCAGCTGATGCTTCGCTGCTGACGGGTCGATGTGCGCTAGCGCGACGCAATGGAAAGCGAGATCCCATGAGGCATACCACGGGTATTCCCATTTGTCGGGCATGGCGATGATGTCGTGGTTGTTGAGATGACGCCAGCCCGCATTGCGACCGGACGCGCGTGCCTCGGGCGGACGTATGATATCGCCGTCGAGCCAGCGCGCCACATCGTAATGATAGAACTGCTGGCTCCACAGAATTCCGGCGAATGCTTGCCGCATGACTGCCGCCTCGTCCTCACTTGTGGCGTCGGGCGTAAGCGCTGCATAGTATTCGTCGGCTTCGCGCCGCCGGTCGACGTGGATCTGCTCGAATTCTGCCCCGAGGTCGGCAGTCGGGCGGCATCGATCATGTGCTAGGCGAAGCCTGAGATCGACCGTTTCGCCGCCGGCGACTTTGAAGCGATACCAGCAGGCCATTTTTGTGCCCTGACTCGCCGGGTTCACCGTCGCCGCACCGTGGACAACGTTGTCGTTGATGCCGTCTTTTGGAAAGGGCGTCTGCTCAGCGGTGACCCCAAAAAGGTACCGGGCGTTGGTTTCGTTTTCGCAGAACAGCAGCGTCGGCGGCCTGCCGGTCGGGTCCGGCCCGGCGGTGAGGTGCCAGCGACCCAGTTCTTCTTCTTCAGCTATCGCACAGACATTGCCGGTTTCAGCAGTCGCCCGGATGGTCGGCCGCGCGATACCAGCCTCCCATGACCAGCGGTTGCGAAACCACAGCGTCGGAAGCACGTGAAGCTCGGCCGCATCGGGTCCCGCGTTGTGAACGCTGATGCGCATGCATATGTCATGAGGTGATGCTTTGGCGTAATCCGCCGTGATCTGCCAGTAACGATCCCCTTCGAAAATACCGGTGTCCACGAGTTCAAATTCGGGCTCGTCTTTGTTGCGCCTTGCGTTCTCCCGTCGAAGCAACGCGTATGGAAACTCAGCGTGGGGATAGTGGTAACGCCAGCGCAGCCACGAGCTGGTCGGTGTCGCGTCGACGTACCACCAGTACTCCTTAGCGTCTTCGCCGTGGTTTCCTTCTGGACCACTGAGACCGAAGATACGCTCCTTCAGAAAGGGGTCCTTTCCGTTCCAAAAGGCCAGAGCTAAACACAGGTGCTGCGCTCGATCGCAAAGGCCGCCAAGACCGTCCTCGTTCCACCGATAGGCGCGAGAGCGTGCGTGTTCGTATGGGAAGTACTGCCAGGGTTGTCCATCTGAACTGTAGTCGTCTCGCACCGTGCCCCAGGCGCGCTCACTGATGTAAGGCCCGATCGCTTTCCAGTCGCCGGGAGTATCGGGCGAGGAGTCTGCAAGTCTTGCATGCTCAGCCGAGCGTGGCGGAACGCCCTGCTTGGTATCGTCCATGCTATGCGGCTTTCGAGGGCTGCAACATCGCCTTGACCATGGCGATGCTATGATTGACGGTAAATCCGAACTCCTGCTGCAAGGCCTTCAGTGGAGCGGAGGCGCCGAACGTGTGCATGCCAAGGACACGACCAGCCTTCCCAACGTACCGCTCCCAGCCGAACGTGGACGCCTGCTCGATCGCGACGCGGGCAGTGATCTCAGGTGGCAAGACGGCATCGCGGTATTCCTGCGTCTCGCACTCGAAGACATCCCAGGAAGGCATCGAGACCACCCGCGAGCGGATGCCCTCCAGGCCAAGTCTCTCATGAGCCTCGGCCGCGAGATGCAACTCGCTACCGGTAGCAATCAAGATCATGTCAGGCTTGCCCTCAGCGGGGTCGGCAAGCACGTAGGCGCCTCGCGCGACCCCGGAGGCCGGTGCATACTTGCTGCGATCGAGGGTCGGCAACGGTTGGCGAGACAGCGCCAACAGAGCTGGCCGATGACGAAGCTGCATGATGTAGCGGTAGGCTTCGACGACTTCGTTGGCATCACCCGGCCGAAACAGCGTCAGACCGGGCATCGCCCGCATTGAGGCGAGATGCTCGACCGGTTGATGCGTTGGGCCGTCCTCGCCATCGCCCATGGCATCATGGGTAAAAACAAAGAGCACCGGTAGCTCCATCAGCGCAGCTAGGCGTATCGCGGGCCGCGCGTAGTCGCTGAAAATCAGGAAGCTCGCACCGAACGGCCGCAGTTTCGACAGCGCCAGACCGTTCAAGATTGCAGCCATCGCGTGTTCGCGGATGCCGAAATGCAAGTTCTTGCCGCCCGGTGTGGCGGCCTGAACATCGCCCGCACCTTCGAAGGTCAGCAGGGTCTTGGTCGACGGACCCAGGTCGGCGGAACCGCCAACTAACCACGGAATGTTCTGCGCAAGAACGTTCAAAACCTTTCCCGACGCCTCGCGACCCGCCAGGCCCTTCGGATCTGCCGGGAATGACGGCAGGTTGCGGTCCCAGCCCGCCGGGAGCCCGCGCTGTTGCATCTGGTCGATTTCGGTCGCTAGCTCGGGATATTTCGAGCGGTAGTCAACGAACAGCTCTTGCCATTTGCGGCGGGCGGTGGCGCCTCGCACGCCGACGCCGGAGGCGAAGTGTTCGAGAACGTGGTCGGGCACCAAGAAATTTGAGTCTTCCGGCCAACCATAGGCTCGCTTGGTGAGCTTGATTTCTTCAACGCCGAGCGGCTCGCCATGCGCGGCGGCCGTATCGTGGCGGTGTGGTGAGCCGTATCCGATATGGCTGTCGAGTATCACCAGCGTCGGACGGCCGTTCGTCTCGCGAAACGTTGTCAACGCCTGTTCAATGCCGGCGATATCGTTGGCATCACCGACCCTAAGGATGTTCCAGCCGTAGCCGGCGAAACGAACGGCGACATCTTCAGTGAACGCCAGCCGCGTGCTGCCCTCTATTGTGATGTGATTGTTGTCGTAGATCCAGCACAGATTATCGAGGCCAAGGTGGCCGGCGAGCGACGCTGCTTCAGAGCCGACGCCCTCCATCAAGCAGCCATCTCCGCAAACCGCATAAATATGGTAGTCGAAGATGCCAAGATCCGGCTTATTGTATCGTGCCGCGAGCCAGCGTTGCGCGATTGCCATACCGACGCTAGTCGCAATGCCTTGTCCGAGCGGGCCGGTTGTTGTTTCGACGCCGGACACCAGGTGGTATTCGGGATGGCCCGGCGCGTGACTTCCGAGCTGACGAAAATGCCTGATATCCTCGAGCGTGACGGCAGGCTTGCCTAACGTCTCGTACTCGGCATTCACGGCCTGCGTCCGGGTAAGATAGAGGATGGACCATAGCAGCATTGACGCGTGTCCGTTCGATAGCACGAAGCGGTCGCGGCCGGGCCAGATCGGATCCTGCGGATCGAACCGCATGACCCGGTTCCAGAGCGTATATACAAGTGGTGCAAGCGCCATCGGCGTGCCGGGGTGACCGGAGCTCGCGGCCTGGACTGCATCGATCGACAGCGTGCGGATGGTGTTTATCGCGAGTTGGTCGAGTTCGGCGTTGGTCATGGTTGACTTCCTCCGGGCATCATCGGGCCGCGACATTGGCACGTGTTTGGGTGAACAAGATCACAACCGAACGTGGCTGAGCGCGATACATCGGCAGTGCGACGACCGGACCATCGTTGGGCGCACACACGTCCTCAGGGGGGCGCTAGGGATGTGTCGATGCATCGCCGCCACGGTCCGTAGGCGTCGTCGAGCAGCGGCAGTTCGAATTCGAGGAGCTCCCAATAGGCGTTGATGATGACATGAAGTAAAATGTGACGATCCGACAGCAATATCCAGGTTGCCGCGATTGAGTGAGACGTATCGCTCCAATCGGGGGGCGTTCAATCGGACTCCATGCCATTGGATCGGCTGTTTGCGCAGAAGGTCCTGCAACGTCATGTCGAAACGGTCGGCCGGCAGAGACCGGCCGAGACGAAACGCGATGAGCTGTTTTGTAAAGCGATGAATCTCGGCGTACGCTTCTGGCAGGGTCCAGTCGAAGGACAACAATTCGTCGTTTCGGCAGTAGGCATTGTTGTTGCCGCGCTGGGAACCGCGCACCTCGTCGCCGGCCAGCAACATCGGCGTGCCGACCGAGAGCAGCAGCAGTGCGAGAAAGTTCTTCACTTGGCGGGTGCGCAGCCGCTCAACTTCAGGATCCTCGCTCGGCCCCTCGACGCCGCAATTCCAGCTGAAGTTGTTGTCGGAGCCGTCGCGGTTCTGCTCGCCGTTAGCGGCGTTATGCTTGGTGTTGTAAGAGACCAGATCATTCAAGGTGAAGCCGTCGTGGCAGGTTACGAAGTTGATGCTTTGCTCCGGCTCCCGGCCCTGCCAGGCGTAGACATCCGGACTGCCGGTGAGCCGACAGGCCAGCGTGCGCACCATGCCGTTGTCGCTTTTGAGGAACGAGCGAACGTCATCGCGAAATTTTCCATTCCACTCCTTCCATGCATCGCCAACAAAACTGCCGACCTCGTAGAGGCCACCCGCATCCCACGCCTCTGCAATCAACTTGACGTTGGCGAGAACGGGATCGGTCTCGATGTCCCAGATGAGCGGAGGCGAAAGCATTGGCCGGCCGTGCTCGTCGCGCGACAGGATCGCGGCGAGGTCGAACCGGAAGCCGTCGACGTGCATGTCGCGCACCCAATGACGCAGGCTGTCCGTGATCATCCGGCGGACAACGGGCTCGTTGGCGTTGAGCGTATTGCCGCAGCCGGTGTAGTCGGCATAAGTCGCCTTGTCCTCGCCGAGAATGTAGTAGGTCGCGTTTGCGAGCCCGCGAAAGCAGATGGTCGGGCCGTCTGCGCCACCCTCAGTGGTATGATTGAAGACGACATCGAGGATGACCTCGATCCCGGCACGATGCAGTGCCTTGACCATGTCGCGAAAGTCATCGAGAACTTCGGTCGGAGTCTGGCGCGAACTATAGCCGGGATGCGGCGCGAAGAACGAGACGGGCTGGTAGCCCCAATCGTTGACCAATCCGGCCGGCGCGTCCTGTTCGTCGAATGCGAACACCGGCAGCAGTTCAACCGCGGTGATACCGAGGTCCTGCAAGTAGGGAATCTTGCGGATCAAGCCGGTGTAAGTGCCCCGTTCGGCAGCGGTGACGTTCGAGTTGGGATGGCGCGTGAATCGTCCAACATGCATCTCGTAGATAATGGTGCGTTCGAACGGCCGACGCGGGCGCTCATCGCCCTCCCAGTCATATGCGTCCAGGTCGACCACGACACTCTTGAACGCGGTGACGGCATTGTCTCCGGGCTGACGGGCCGCCTGGCGGCGGTAGCCTTGCGGTCGCGCAATGCATTTTCCATAGGGATCAACCAGCGTCTTGCCGGCATCGAAGCGCAGACCGTTGGCTGGGTCGTACGGACCATGCACGCGGAACGCATAGAGCTGGCCATGCGCTATGCCGGGAACAAACACATGCCAATAGTGATAAGTACGATGGATGCGGGGATCGAGCGCGATCACGCGCGCGGGCTCCGCGCTATCCATACAGTCGAACAGGCACAATTCGACAGCGGTACTGTGCTTGGAGAACACGCTGAAATTAGTGCCGCCGTCGCAAAGCGTGGCCCCGAGTGGGAAGCTGCGGCCTTGGGCGACGGGCTCGCTCATCCACAGTCGCCGAGATTCGGCTGCCGCCCGTTCCGCGACCTCTTTCGGATCAGCAAGCACTTCGATCTGCATGCCTCACCTCTCGTTCAGTGCGGTCTTACGGATTCTGCCAGCCACCCGGCGGCACCACACTCCCATCCACTTCGCAGGGCCCCCAGCTACCCGCCGCGTATTCGTAGACCGGTGTCATTTTCTTCAATACCGGATCGACGATCCGCCACGCCTCCTCGACGTAGTCCTGTCGTGCAAACAGGGTTCGGTCGCCGTTCATGGCATCTCCAAGCACGCGCTCGTAGGCATCCATCTCGTGCGCGCCCGCGTGGTGGCTTGCCAACAACTCCACCGGTTCGCCGACCTGCCTGTCGTTGATATCCATCACCGTGGTTCCGACCGCGATAGTCACATCCGGGCTGATGCGAAACCGTAGATGGTTCGGCGTTGGTATACAATGTGGAAAGATCCGTGGTGCCTCACGCAGGCGTACGATAACCTCTGTGCAGGTGACTGGTAGGCATTTCCCGGCTCGGATGTAAATCGGCACACCCTGCCAGCGCCAGGAATCGATCTCCAATCGCAGCGCGGCGAAAGTTTCCACCTGCGAGTCCGGCGCGACGCCAGGTTCCTTCCGGTATCCAAGAAACTGCCCGCGCAGCAATTCATTCTCGGCGATTGGTGGAATTGATTTCAGAACCTTGACCTTCTCGTCGCGCAGCGATTCGCTGTCGGAGCGGGCGGGCGGCTCCATCGCCAGATTGGCCAGCACCTGAAACAGGTGATTTTGGATCACGTCACGAATGGTGCCGGTTTGATCATAGAATGCACCCCGACCTTGGACGCCGAACTGCTCGGCCATGGTGATCTGCATGCTTCCGACGAACTTGCGATTCCAGAACGACTCCAGGAACGCATTCGCGAAGCGGAAGAAAACCATGTTGTTCACAGGCCGCTTTCCGAGATAGTGGTCGATGCGGAAGATGTGGTCTTCGTCGAATTTGTCGAGCAGGATCCCATTCAGGGCACGCGCGGACGCCAGATCGTGGCCGAATGGCTTTTCGACAATGACGCGGGCGCCATCGGTGCACCGGGCGCTCGCGAGCCCTCCAACGACTGTCTCGAATAGCGCCGGGGGGATGGCGAGATAGTGGGCTGGATGGTGTGCGGAGCCGAGCTGCTTGCGAAGGGCGTCAAACGTGGCCCGATCGGCATAGTCGCCGTCTACGTAACGCAAAAGACCAGCTAGCTTGTCAAACGCACCGGCGTCGAGGCCCCCGTGCTTTTCCAGGCTATCTCGTACTCGGGCCTGGAGTTGGTCGAGTGTCCAGCCGGCCTTTGCGACGCCAATGACGGGCACATCGAGGTGGCCCCTCTTCAGCATAGCTTGCAAGGACGGAAAGATCTTCTTGTAGGCGAGATCGCCGGTTGCGCCGAAAAACACCAGTGCGTCGGATCTAAATTCGCTCATGACTATTTGGATCTCTCATTGGCCGCCTTTTCCAAGTGACCACCGAACTCGTAGCGCATCGCCGAAAGGAGTTTGTTCTGGAAATCGGCCTGACCGCGGGAGCTGAAGCGCTCGTAGAGTGCAGTCGTCAGCACCGGGGCGGGCACAGCCTCATCGATCGCTGCAGCAATGGTCCAGCGTCCTTCGCCGGAATCGGATACGCGCCCCGCGAATTTGGCGAGGGCCGGATCTTCCAGCAGCGCTGTTGCCGTCAAATCGAGAAGCCACGAGGCTACCACACTGCCGCGCCGCCAAACCTCGGTGATGTCGGACAGGTTCAGGTCATACTGGTAGTGCTCGGGAATACGAAGTGGCGTTGTTTCGGCATCCACCGCGTGCGCCTGCTTGCCAATGTTCGCTGCGCGCAGGATACCAAGCCCCTCGGCGTAAGCGGCCATCAGCCCATACTCGATACCGTTGTGGACCATCTTGACGAAATGACCGGCGCCGTTCTGGCCGCAGTGGAGATAGCCATGCTCTGAGGTGCCTGCAGCAGCGTGCTCTCGTCCTGGCGTGCGCGGGATTTCGCCGAGACCCGGGGCGAGTGCCTTGAAAACCGGGTCCAGCCGCTGCACGGCCTTGTCAGGACCGCCGATCATCATGCAGTAGCCGCGCTCAAGACCCCATACGCCGCCGCTGGTGCCCACATCTACATAATTGATGCCCTTCTGCGCCAATTCCTTGGAGCGCCTGATGTCATCAATGTAGTAGGAGTTGCCGCCGTCGATCAAAGTGTCGCCGGCATCGAGGAGCGGCAGCAGATCGCCGATCGAGTTATCCACGACTGCCGCAGGAACCATCAACCAGATCGCGCGCGGTTTCTGGAGCTTCTCCACGAAATCAGCCATCGAAGAGCTTCCCGTGGCATCATCTTTCACCAACTCTGCAATGGCAGCTGGCGACATGTCGAAGACGACACATTGGTGACCATGCCGGACGAGACGTCGCACCATGTTGGCGCCCATTCGGCCGAGGCCGATCATTCCGAGTTGCATGAGTGGCTCCTGTTTTCGTTGCTGCGGCGTTATTTGCTCTCCATGCGCTGGTAGCCGCGTATCGAAATGGGTGTCTAGCGCGGCTGCTCCCGGAACGTGCGATGTCGACGGATCAAGGCGTTGGTCGAGCTGTCGTGGCAGAACTTCGACTCGGCTTCGTTGGTGAGTTCTGGGATGATGCGTTGCGCCAGCACCTTGCCGAGTTCGACGCCCCATTGATCGAATGAATCGATGTGCCAAATCACGCCCTGAGTGAAGACGCTGTGCTCGTAGAGTGCGACGAGTTTGCCGAGTGTCGCGGGTGTCAGCTGTTCCAGCAGGATCGTATTGGACGGCCGGTTTCCCTCGAAGACGCGATGTGGAACGAGCCAATCGGGCGATCCTTCCGCCCTCACTTCGTCAGCGGTCTTGCCGAATGCGAGTGCTTCGCCTTGCGCGAAGACGTTCGCGAGCAGCATGTCGTGCTGCTCACCAAGTCGGTTGAGAGTCTTGTGAAAGGCAATGAAGTCGCAGGGAATGAGGCGGGTGCCCTGGTGAATGAGTTGGTAGAACGAATGTTGACCGTTGGTCCCGGGCTCACCCCAATAAACCGGTCCCGTGTCGTAGCCGAGAGCATCGCCCTCGAGCGTGACGTGCTTGCCGTTGCTCTCCATCGTCAATTGCTGGAGATACGCCGGGAAGCGTTTCAGGTATTGCTCGTAGGGCAGCACCGCTACGGTCTGCGCGCCAAAGAAATTGTTGTGCCAGATGGCGAGGAGCCCCATCAATACCGGCATGTTGCGCTCGAAAGGTGCGGTGCGGAAATGTTCGTCAATTTCATGAAAGCCGGCGAGCATGATGCGAAAGTTGTCCGGCCCGATGGCAAGCATCGTCGAAAGTCCGATCGCGGAATCCATGGAGTATCGGCCTCCAACCCAGTCCCAGAAGCCGAACATGTTGGCGGCGTCGATGCCGAAGCTCGTCACCTCCTTGGCGTTTGTCGATACCGCGACGAAATGCTTCGCGACTGAGGCTTCGTCGCCTCCAAGTCCCGAGAGCGACCAGGTGCGCGCGCTCCTGGCGTTGGTCATGGTTTCCAGGGTTGTGAACGTCTTGGACGAGACAATGAACAACGTGCCCGCCGGATCGAGATCGCGGATCGCCTCTGCGAAATCGGTACCGTCCACGTTGGAGACGAACCGGAACGTCATCGCGCGGTCGCTGTAATGCTTGAGCGCCTCGTAGGCCATCACCGGCCCCAGATCGGAGCCGCCGATGCCGATGTTGACGATGTTGCGGATTGGCTTGCCGGTATGGCCGCGCCACGCACCGCTCCGTACGCGATTGGAGAAAGTGGTCATACGGTCGAGTACCCTATGAACCCCGGGCACAACGTCCTCGCCATCAACCAGGATCGATTGCTCCTTCGGTGCGCGAAGTGCGACATGCAGGACGGCCCGGTTTTCGGAGACGTTAATCTTCTCGCCTCCGAACATCGCATCGATCCGCGCGTGGAGCCCAGCCTGTTCGGCCAGTTGCAAGAGCAGGGCTATCGTTTCATCGGTAATTCGGTTCTTCGAGTAGTCGAGGTAGAGTCCGGCTGCTTCCACGGTCAAGCGCTCGCCGCGTCGCGGGTCTTGAGCAAAGAGCTCACGCAGGTGCAATCGGTCGATCTTCTGATAATGATCGGACAAGGCCTTCCAGGCAGGAAGCTCGGTAATCGTTGCCGTTGCCATTTATCGCTCCCGTTAGTGCGCCGTGGCGGCTTGGGCAGTCTGTTTGTGCAAGCAACTGCTCTTTGCCTGCGGCGGCCCCTCCCACAGCCGGAATCCACCCTTGAATGCGTTGGCATTGTCGCCGAGCCGGCACAGTGGCGGCAGTTTCTTCAGCTTTCTGGCGTTGCCGCCGCCCAGCACGACGTCCTCCGGTTGGAGTGCCGCAACCAGAATTTCAACGATGTCTTCGATGTGCTTTCGCCACGCTTTCCCACCAAATTCCTCCAGCGCGCGGGCGCCGACATAGTCCTCGTAGGTCCGCTTCTTGTAGGGCAGGTGGGCAAGCTCCATCGGCTGCACGATGCCATCGACGATCATTGCCGAACCGAGTCCCGTCCCGAGCCCGAGGAACAGCATTTTGCCGCCCTGGTAGCTGCCGAGCGCCTGCATCGCCGCATCGTTGATGACTTTCGTCGGCAATTTGAATGCCGCAGCGAAATTGAAGCCCATCCATCCTTTTCCCAGATTGTGAGGTTCGGCCATGGGGCGATCATGCACAACCGGGCCCGGATAGCCGATCGAGACGAGGTCATATTTCCAGCCATTGGCCAGCTCTTTGACTTGCGAGATCATCTGCCGCGCGGTCATGGTCGGCCCGGAGTCAATTTCTCGTTTCACTTTTTCGCCGGAGGCAAGGATCTTGACGTGGGTGCCGCCCACGTCGATGACCAGGATATTCATGGAAGATCTTCTCATTGGGGCCTAGCTCGCCTTTTTGAGCACCTCAGTTTTGGCGGAGATGACGCTCATCAACTCATTCCAGGAGTTGACAAACGACTTGGCCCCCTCGTCCTGCAACGTCGCTGCCAGCGCTTCGATATCGACGCCCCCCTTCGCGAATTGCGAGAGGACCTCTTCGGAATCGCCCCCATCGGACGGCAACATCTCTCCAATCTCGCCGTGATCGGCGAGCGCCTTCACCGTGCCTTCCGGCATGGTGTTCACCGTGAGCGGCGCGGCCAGCGCTTTGACGTATAGAACGTCGGACGCTGCTGGATCCTTGGTTCCTGTGCTCGCCCACAACAGGCGCTGTGGCCGCCCACCCTTGTTGTAGATGCGCCGCGAACGCGCTGAAGAGAGCAACTCGCAGGCTGCCTTGTAGGTTCGTTTCGCGATCGCAATACCGAGCTGATTGCGCAATTGCGCGGGCACGTCGTTCGCTATGGCGGCATCCCACCGGCTGACGAACACCGACGCAACGGACCCGATGTTCGGATTGAGGCCGGCTGCAATGCGCCGCTCGATGCCCCGCAGATATGCCTCGGAAGCCGCCAGATAGTGCTCCCGGCTGAACAACAGTGTCACATTCACGGGCACACCGGCGAAAACCGATTCTTCGATGGCGGGCAGCCCTTCTTGGGTCCCGGGTATCTTGATGAAGAGGTTAGGGCGGTTCGCCTGTGCATGCAGCTCCTTGGCCGCAGCGATTGTGCTGGCGGTGTCATGGGCGAGAAGTGGCGAGACCTCGAGTGAGACCCACCCGTCTACACCATTCGTGCGGTCCCAAATCGGGCGAAACAGGTCTGCTGCCTGGGAAAGATCTTCGAGTGCTAGTTCGAAGAATAGGGGCTCGCCCGACTTTCCCTCCGAAAGCTTGCTGCGGATCGCTGAGTCATAGTGAGAGCTGTTCTTGATCGCATGGTCGAAGATTGTCGGGTTCGACGTGAGTCCTGTCAGCGAGAAGTCGGCGATGTAGCGCTTCAAGGTGCCGCTTGTCAGCAGGTCACGGGTGATGTTGTCGAGCCAAACGCTCTGTCCGAGTTCGTGGAGCTTTTGCGTCGCCTTCATCGCTTCATCTCCGCACAGCTTCGAGTCGTGGGGCAGCCCCAAGCAAGTGACCGAGATCGCAGTCGAGCAGGTCTCCGATTCGGTCCACAGTCACGTCGGGTATGGGGAAGGAGGCGAGGGCGTTCGCGTCATGCGCATATTGTCCTTGCCGGGGAAGGACGGTGGTGACGCGTGTGCCCCAAGCCTGCTTGACTGCGGCAAGGATACGCGGCTTGTCATCCACCAGGACGTAGTGCAGCGCCGGATAGCGGGCCTCGACGTCATCGAGCGCGAGCTCCTTGTGGATGTAGATCAGCACGTGTGAGTTGACTGCCTCCGAAAGACCGGAGCGCTCAACCTTGCGGGGTTGAAAGACGACGTCGCCATCGGTGAGAAGGATGGTTGGGCCCCACCGACGCAGTCGTTCGAGCACATCCAGAGATCCCGGATACAAACGATTGGCGAACGGGTAGTCGACCAGGAATGACGACATGGACAATAGGTGCATGTCCTGCGGGTGTTCGACACGGTAGCGCTGCAGCGCACCGAGATAGTCTCGATATCCCAGCTCTTCGAACAACTCCTCGAGAATTGCCCAATACCGATCGCGAGATGGGGCACCGTACTGCCGCTCAAGGTAGGTCTTGATGTCGGCCTGGATGCGGTCGTTGTCGAGAAGCGTATTATCCACATCGACCAGAAAGACGATTTGGTTCATCGACCTTACCCCTCCGGCTCCGCGCAATGCTCATCGTGCGGTTGAAGCCGCATGGCGACTGATTAAGGCTGCACCCCTCCGATTGGCGCCTCTGACTCGTGGTGCGCTAACCGATCTTCGACGTGCCGGGCATCGTTCCAGAGTCGGATTGCTGGTTCCGACTGACCGTGTTCGTAGCCGAGTATGCTCAGGCTCGCGGTATCGAGCGTGAAGAAGCTTCCGGCCTGTGCATCGAGCCCCAACCAGCGTGCCGCCAAGACCCGGAGAAAATGCCCGCTCGAAAACAACAAAACGTTCCCGCGGACGGAGCGAATCCGACCCACGATGCGATCTGCCCGAGCACCGACCTGATCCGCTGTTTCTCCTCCAGGACAACCGTCGCGAAACAATTGCCAGCCCGGGCGTAGTTGGTGGATCTCTTTTGTGCGATGCCCCTCGTACTGGCCATAGTTCCATTCCAACAGATTGGGGTCGGTTTCTGCTTCACCTCCAAACCCGGCTAACTCGCAGGTTCGGGCGGCGCGCTCCAGCGGACTGGTGAACACTTTGGTGAAAGCGAAGCCCTGCAACCGCCGGCCCAAACTCTGCGCGTTCCGTTCGCCGCGTTCAGTGAGAGGTAAATCCGTGAGACCGGTATGCTGACCTGAGAGGCTCCACGCCGTCTCGCCGTGCCTTGCAAGGCAAATGATCGGAAGGATGGCGCCCATGATCTCGCCCCCTTCAGCTTCGTCCCTGCCGGCGGGTGCGGCGGAAAGAACTGAACCCGGGACGCGTCGGACTAAGAAACCTCTGTCCTCAATGCCGTCAAGGTCCGAGCGTCTTGCCTATTGGTAGCGCGACTTCTTGGGAGAAGCAACGAGCCATCCGCACAGCAATATGACAGTTTCGCTACCCGATGGGATGCGCGTCTGAAGCGCTGACCTATTCGCTAGGCGCTGCGAGTGGGGCACGTTCGCCCGAGGGGATTGACGATACGCGCATCATGGGGCTCGATCAGCGCCGAGCGAGCGGAGGAGACGAGATCATGGGCTACAAGCCGATCGAGTCCTACGGCGTCATCGGCGACCTGCACACGGTTGCCCTGGTTGGCATCGACGGGTCCATCGACTGGTGTTGTCTGCCGCGCTTTGACTCGCCGAGCGTCTTTGCGGCGATGCTCGACGACCAGAAAGGGGGCTCATTCCGGATCGCCAGTCTCTACGAGGCGCAGCACAAGCAGATGTACATGCCTGACAGCAACGTCCTGGTGACACGCTTTCTTAGCGACCAGGGCGTCGGTGAGGTGGTCGACTTTATGCCGGTCCAAGGCCCCAGCGAGCTCAGGAAGATCCACCAGATCGTCCGGGTCGTGCGAGCGGTGCGCGGGTCGGTCCGCTTCCGCCTCGACTGCCGGCCGGCTTTCGATTTCGCCCGCAGGCCCCATCGGGTTGTCCTGGAGGGCCGGGGAGCGATCTTCGAGGCGCAAGGCATGAAGGTTTCGCTCGTCAGCCGCTTCCCGCTTGGTCGGCAGGGCGACGGCGTCGCTGCCGAGTTCGTCCTCAATCCTGGCGAGACGACCACGTGCATCCTCCGCCAGGTGGAGGACCACGCCAGTGTTCATGACGGCGTGCTGCTCGAGGCGCGGCTGGTCGGCACGGAGGCCCTGACGCAGACCCTAGCTTTTTGGCGGCAGTGGCTGCGGAAGTGCAACTATTCAGGTCGCTGGCGCGAGATGGTTCACCGCTCGGCGCTGGTGTTGAAGCTGCTGACGTTCGCGCCGACCGGCGCGATCGTGGCGGCGCCGACCTGCGGGCTGCCGGAAGAGATCGGCGGGGTGCGCAACTGGGACTATCGCTATACTTGGGTGCGCGACGCCGCTTTCACCAATTACGCCTTCCTGCGCCTGGGGCTGACGTCGGAGGCAGAGCAGTTCATGGCCTGGTTGGAGCAACGGGCCATCGAGGGCGCCCGGGGCGACCCGTTGCAGACGATGTATCGCATCGACGGCGGACACGATCTGCCCGAGGAGGTCCTCGGCCATCTAGATGGCTACCGCGGGTCGCGTCCGGTGCGGGTCGGCAACGCCGCTGTTGATCAGCTGCAGCTGGACATCTATGGCGAGTTGTTGGACGCCGTTTACCTGTACGACAAGTACGGGACGCCGATCGCCTATGACTTTTGGTGCCACCTGCGCAAGATGCTGGACTGGGTGGCGAAGAACTGGGATCGAGCCGACGATGGCATCTGGGAGGTGCGCGGTGGACGACAGCAGTTCGTCTACTCCAAGGTGCAGTGCTGGGTGGCGCTGGACCGAGCGGTCCGCCTTGCGCAGAAGCGAAGCCTGCCGCTGGACCGCACCCGCCTGGCCGCGGAGCGAGACCGCATCTATGAGGCCATCATGACGCGCGGCTGGAACACGAAGCGGCAGACCTTCGTGCAGCACTTCGCCACTGACGCGGTGGATGCGTCCAACCTGATTATGCCGCTCGTGTTCTTCCTGTCGCCCACCGATCCCCGCATGCGTGGGACGCTGGATCGGACCATGGCGGAGCTTGTCTCCGACAGTCTGGTGCACCGCTACGAGATCGGCAGAGGAGCCGGCGACGGCCTGGCCGGGAGCGAGGGGACGTTCAATATGTGTACGTTCTGGCTGGTGGAAGCCCTGGCCCGGGCGGGCCGCGCCAGGGAGGCCCGTTTCATCTTCGAGAAGATGTTGACCTACGCCAACCACCTCGGCCTGTACGCCGAGGAGACTGGTCCACGTGGCGAAGCGCTGGGCAACTTCCCGCAGGCATTCACTCACATCGGGTTGATAAGCGCCGCGTTCAACCTGGACCGCCGCCTCGGCGCGGCGTCTTGAGCGAGGTCGAACCATGAGCGCACAGGTCGCTTACCTAGGGACTTCGATCGCAGACTGGGTGAAGGAGCTTTCGAGCAGCGATCCGCTCCGGCGCCGCCTCGGCGCATATGCCTTGGGCGAGATTGGCCCCGCGGCAGCCGAGGCGATGTCCGACCTCGGCGCGGCCGTCCGGGACCCGGTTGGGTTCGTGCGCGTCTGGGCGGCGGCGGCCCTAGCCCGGGTGGCGCCGTCGGGTGGAGAGGCGGTCACCGTCCTCATCGCGGAGTTGGGCAATGAAGTCGACTTCGTTCGCAGCCTGGCGGCTTGGCACCTCGGTCGCCTCGGTCCAGCATTCCCGGGAATCGAGCAAGCCCTCCTTCCCATCCGACAGCTAGGAGCTGATAAGGATCCGAGCGTGCGGGTGGAGGCCGCGCTCGCGCTGGGGATGCTCGAGGAGAAGGGTGCCCCGCCGCCAGAGCTCAAGTCCTTGTGCACTTGAGCCTCCGGCGGCTGTCGTCAGTCCCGTGTAGGTGTAACGGTCACTGTGCGAGCACGAGCGGCGGGGCGTCCTTGTCCTTGATCAAGAGGACCAGGAATTTTGCCGGCTGGGTGCTGCTCGCGTTCCTGTCGACGACATGAACATCGTCAGGTCCTTCATAGAAGGACTGTCCTGGTGTCAGTGTCACCTGTTGTCCACCCATCAGCTGCATCACGACGGAGCCCTCCAGCACGTAAACAAACGCATGTGCATTGTGTCGGTGGATAGCGCTCGGCCCGCCGGGCGCATGCTCGACTGTGATCATCAGAGCTTCCCTGCCGGGGCTCTCCGGAAGATCCTTGGACATGAGTGGCGTGACCTTAGGCTCCTGAGCCACCGCCGTACTGCTCACGAGGCCCAGCAGAACCAACGCAACGAGCTTGATCGTCATGGTCGCCTCCTTCATTCATTGCCCGCACCCGCTCGTGGCAGTGGGTGACATCCCTGGGCGTAGCTCCAACGCGGGATCAGGCTGCTACCTGGGAACGGCGGAGCCATTCGTCCAAACCGATGCGGCCGAGGCGCGCCTCACCCAACGGCACGAGCGCGTGCTCCTCGACCCGGCCGCCCCAGTAGCGGGCCTCAGGGTCGGTCACGACCTCACGCGGGTCACCGACTGCCTTCAGATAGCGGGCGACGATTTCGTTGAACGGTGCTCGTTCCGGGCCGGCGATCTCGACGATGCCATTGCGCGGCGGCACGAGCGCCGCATCGGCAACGTTGGCAGCAACGTCATCCGACGCGATGGGCTGGAACAGGATGGGCGGAAGCCTGACCATGTTTCCATCCGCACTAGAATCGGCGATGCCACGGAGGAATTCCATGAACTGGGTCGAGCGGACGATGGTGTATGGGACGCCGGAGGCCTCGATCAGTTTTCCTGGGCAACCTTGGCGCGGAAATAGCCATTGTCTGTCCGGTCGATTGCGACGATCGATAGTGCGACATGGTGCCGGACGCCCGCTGCGGCCTCCGCCGCGAGCAGGTTGCGGCCGGACGTCTCGAAGAATTCCAGCACCGCCTTGTCTTCGAATGAGGGCGAATTGGCGAGGTCGATCACCACTTGCGTGCCCGTCATCGCCTCCTTGAGGCCTTCGCCGGTAATAGTGTTGACGCCGCTGCTGGGCGAGGCTGCGAGGACATCGTGGCCGCCCTGGCGCAGAATGGCGACGGTTTTCGAGCCGATCAGCCCTGTGCCGCCGATTACGACGATCTTCATGTTAAATCCTCCGTTGTCGTTAGCGGCGCTTGGCTTCCGTGTTGCTCGTAGCAATCATAATGAGCGCACCGGGCCACCCCTGTTTCGAGCGCTGCTGCCCAGGGTGAGAAGCGTGATGAAGCTCGCCGCTTCGCGCTCGACAATACCATACGGCGCGGCTTTGTGAGAGCGTCGCCGATTGGTCAGCAAGGCTAGTGAATTTATAAACTACGCTCGATGGTAGCGCTGAAGCTGTTTGGGCGCGAAGCATCCCCTTTCTCTGCGCTTTCGCGTATTGACCTTTATGGGAGAGAACGTCAGAGCGATTGTTGTGAACGCTCGATCCAAACAGTCATACCCGGCTCAAGGCCCGTTAGTTCTCTTTGTGGGTCCAGGCGCAGGCGGAGCGTGTTGCGATCATGATCACCAATAACCCGCTCGGCCTGCCAAGTGGCAAAGGCTCCGAGCGGCCGCAACTCTGTGACGACGGATTTGATTGCACCCTCGGTTCCGTTCCACATCACGTCCACGGCATCTCCTATCGCGAGCCGATCGAGATGGTCTTCGCGCACATTGAAAGCGAGCCATTGCTTTCCTGCCGCCTCGACCATCAGGATCGGTTGGCCTGAGCGAACGTTCTCTCCCACCTCTGCAGCGATGACGCTGACCACGCCGTCGACCGGCGCCCGCAGGATCATCTTGTCGAGGCGGCGCTCGAGCACGGAGACTGCGGCCGCCGTGGCCTGCACCTGCGCGTCGGCGATTGCGCGTTCCTCCCGGGTCGGGCCCGCCACGGCCGCATCATAATTCGCCTGGGCCTCGGCCACGTCGGCGCGTGCGCTTGCGACATCATTTTCGGCTTGGTCCAGCGCCTGCTGGGGCTCAAAGCTCTGGCGGGCCAGCGTACTGGTCCTTGTGAGCTGAGCCTGAACGTAGTTGAGGCGGGCGCTGGCCTTGGCGATCGCAGCTTTCAAAGTCTCGGTCTGTTCTCGGCGAACTCCGGCGTAGACGTTGTTGCGGTTCGCTATCGCCGAGGCGAGTGCGGCGCGCGCCTGGTCTACCTGTGCCGTCAATTCCATCGCGGACAGCTGCGCCAAGACGTCGCCCGCGTGTACGTGCGCGCCTTTGTCGACCGCAATCGACATGAGTTGGCCGTTCACCTCAGGCTCGACCCTGACTTCGGTCGCCCGCACCACACCAACGATCGCACCCGGCGATCGACTCTGGCGCGCGGAGTAGATCAGCGCGCCAGCGATGAGCAGGAGCGGGATCGCAACCAACGCAGCCCGCCTGGCTTTACTCATGTCGCTTTCCTCTTTTGACGGCAAATGCCGAGATCACGGCAAGCGCGAAATAGCCGAAGGCCAGACACCACAGTGCGAGCCAGTCATGCGCGACCTCCCAGATGCCGGCGCCGAGCTGGTTGATGCGCACGAGACCGTCGATCGCGGAGTCGGCGGGGAACAGTCGGCCGAACGCGAGGGCGACGTCGGGGATCGCTTCGCGCGGCCACGCAAAGCCGGCCATGAAGAACTGCGGCAGGCTCGTTGCCAGCAGCAGGATAGTTGCGTTCTCCGGCCGCGTGAACCAGGCCCCGACAGCCTGTCCCATGAAGCTCGTCGCCAGCAGGAAGACGCTCGCGAGCGCGAGGGTTTGCGGAAGATAGCCGAGCGTCGAAAAGCCATAGATGCGCGGCAGCACGATCACATAGAGCGCGAGCGCCGGAAAATAGATGGTCAGATGAGCGACGCCGCGGCCGAGCACGCCGGCAAACGCGCCGCCTCCCGCCGCCAGCGCGGTGCCGGTCAACATTGCCGCGCCGATCAGCAGGGTTTGCTGCAGGATCAGGACGAACGCCGCCGGAACGACGTAGCTCGCATAGCCGCCCACCGGGTTGTAGATCGGCTGCAGCAGAACGTCGGCCGGGCTCGAACTCGCCAGCTTCGCCTTCACCAGGCTCCCATCCGAACGCGCGCCTCGTGACATCAGCTCGGAAGTCAACGCTCCGATGGCGGTGGCGACCCCACTCGCGCTCGATCGGAATATGAACAGGTAGGTTGCATCCGCATAGATCGGGATGTGCGCGGTGATGCCTTTGAGCACATCGCGCTCGGTGCCGGGCGGGATTTCGACGGCGGCAAAAGCCTGCCCGCGGTCGATTGCGGTGCGCGCCTCGGCAAGCGTCCGGGCGCGAACCACCACGCTCAAGGCGCCACTCGCATCCAGCGTCTCGACGATCTGCCGGCTGAGATCGCTGAGATCATTGTCGACCACCGCGATGGGAAGCTTGCGAAGGATCTGATTCAGATAGGGTTGCGGATAGTAAATGCCGTAGACCAGGGGAGCCAGGAACAGAAGAGCGAACGCGCTCCGCGTTCCGAGCACGCGCCGCCACTCCGCCTTGAAGGCGCCGCCGATGCCGCGCGGTACTTCCTCCATTTCGGGTGGCTCGGCAGGTCGCGCCGACGCAAACCAGCCCTTGTGTGTGACGCTCGACATGCGCAGCAATGCGAGGCCGGCAAAGAGCATCGTCAGGCCCGCGAGCACCGCGAAGGGAACGGCGGAATCCGAGACCGGCAATCCCCGCGCGGCCTGTCCCAGCAAGACGGCCATGTACCAGCGCAGCGGCAGGATCGCGCTCCAGGTCTGCGCAAAGGCATTCATCCCGATGGTGGGGAAGCCGACGCCGGCGTAGCCGAACGCAGGAGAGGCGATGAGGCCCGCAAGTCCTAGTCCCGTTGCAAGATCGCCGACCAGGAGCTGCAGCAGGGCGCCGAGCGACAGATATGCAATGATCAGCAGGGATCCCGCTGCAATCATCAACGGCAAGTCACCCTTGAAGGAAATCTGCAGCACGCCCTCAAGGAACAGCGGCTCCGCCAGCATGATCAGAAAGAAGATGCAGAACAGTGGTGCGAGCTTGCCGGCCAGCGCGATCACCGGATCGCCGCCGGCACTTGCGAGCCAGACGCGGGCGTCGCGGCGGCGGAACTCGGAGCCGACGGAATAGCCGGCGGCAAGCGTGATCACCACATGGATGATGGTCGGCAACAGCGCGCGCAGCAGAAACTGCGCATAATTCTTCTGCGGATTGACGAGCGCCATGGTCTCAGCCTTGAGCATTCCCAAGGATGCAGGCGCGGGCGCAGCGCGACTGGCGGGAGCGGCGACAGTCGCCGCGGCGGACAGCGCATCGCTCAGACCCGAGGATGCGATGCCGGAGGGGGTCAAAAACTGCTGGTTATAGAATCCGACGATCTGCGGGCGGCGCTGCGCCTTCAGGTCGCGCTCGAAATCCGGCGGGATATAGATGGCTGAGATCGACTTGCCGGAGCGTATGTCCTGCACGGCCGTGGACAGGGTGCCGGAGCGGTCGACAATTTTCAGGCTTGGAGAGGCCGCGACATATTCCATCAGGGTGCGCGAGGCGTCGGACTTGTCCTCGTCGACGACCGTCACGCCGAGCCCGCGGATGACCGGCTGACTGAATACCGTCGTGAGCACGACAAACGCGAACAGAGGCACGCCGAAGATCAGGAGCAGCGCTACGCGATCGTGAACCAGCCAGCGGCACTCGCGCCGCACGACCAGCCAAAATCCGGGCTTCGGGGCCGGCCTCATGGCCGCGACCGCCAGTCGAGATAGGCGCTCATCCCCGGCCGCAGCTCAGGCACCGGCTGCACGGGATAGGCGCGGATCGAGAACGTGCGCAGGTCGAAATCGCCCGAAGCGCGCGTGGCCCGCCAGCTCGCATATTCGCCCTTGGTCGCGATCAGCTTGACCTCGACCGGCACGAGGTGGTCATTGAGAGCGGGAATGTGGACGTCGAAGCGGTCGCCGACCTTCAGGTTCTTGACCAGGTCCTCGCGAAGATCGAAGTGGATCCAGACGTCGTTAAGATCGATCAGCGTCACGAGCGGGACGCCTGGCGAGACGTATTCGCCCGGCTCCGCATTGCGCTGATAGATCTGCGAAGCGACGGGGGCGTAGACGACGAGCTGATCGATGATCGACTGAACGCCCTGGATGTCGGCATTGGCCTTCTCGACGTTTGCCTTGGCGACTGCCCGCTCTTCCTTCGTGTAGCCGTTGACCGCCTGTTCATAAGCCGATTTGGCCTGATCGAGCGCGCGTTCGCCTTCGTGCAGCGCGTCGGTCACCTGGTCGAGGCGGGCTTGCGGCGCATTGCCCTGCTCGGTCAGCGTGCGCGTGCGGTCGAAGGTCTTCTGCGCCAGCACCAGCGCGGCCTCTGCGCGCTCCATCTCAGCCTTTCGCGCTGCGACGGTCTCGACCCGCGTCCCGACGAGGATGTTGGCGAGTTGGGTGTCCGCAACGGCCTTCGCCGCCTTAGTTTGCTCCAGTTTGGCCACTGTCTCGGGATTGTCGATCCGTACGAGCACGGCGCCCGCGGCAACGTTCTGGCCACGTTGAACGGGTATTTCCTTGACCCGTCCGTCGACGCGCGCGGCGATGTCGAACCGCGTCGCGTCGGCCTCACCCTGCACGAGCAGTGGTTCCGGCCGCAGGAGATAGAAGAGGGAAAGCGCGACCACGACTGCGGCAACGATACCGACGACAATGGAAGGAGCGCGTGTTACGGGACGCTTATGCGGCGCCTGTCCGGCAATTGACGCCTCGGACCTAGGTAGAGCTTCCTTATCAGGGGCCACGTCCATGTCCACCTCCGCTTGGATCATGATCGGATAGCTGATGACTTTGCTCTTGGCTGTTCTATCGCTCCAAGCTCGATAGACGGTTTCGGTCGATTCAAGTGCCGCCGCACTTGATGATTGGCTAGCCGGTCGCGCGGCGCTTGGCAGACGGCGCTACCGCAATTGCTCTATTTGGCTGCCAGGTCGGGATATCTAGCGATCCTGTAGGTCGCGTTCTCGCATTTCAGAACCCAAATCTGATGATCAGGGCTTGATCGCTTGGCGTCTTGCGTTGCACGCAGCGGTCGGTCGCAAGCGATCCCATGGCTACGAATTTGGGCGACGAGCCTGTCCATGGCGTCTCCCCAGCGGCTTCGGCCACAGAGAGCTAATGTTAACCGCCAGCTAGTATGCCGCCGAGAACCAAACTCAGCAATAGCGTATACTCGCTCAGGGCACTACCTGCGCTTGCAGGACGCCACCTTCACACCATCATCGAGTTCACGGGATCTTTTGGGTCATGGTCTGACCTCGCGCGTTGGAGCCGCCGACCTGCGCCAAGCGCGCCAGCGGCTCTTAGATAAAATTGGTCCCGACGCCGGAGGGGACTTTTGCAATCTGGACCGGATATAGCAGCGGACGTCGAGCTTCGGTTGTTCAGGCCACAAGCTGACTCTTGGGAGGTGTCAGACCGCCTTTTAGATTCTCGCCTTGCGACGACACGGGATTGAATGCGGCGACGCTCCCAAGGTACCCCGGTCGAAATGCGCAAACGCGACATTCGTCACCCCGCCCAGCATGAACCAAAACACGAGGCTCGTCAGTGTGACGGAAACCGCGAACTGATGCGATAGCGATGTCGGCACGTTGGTCTCGACGTGCGCCAGCTCGCGGCGCTGGAGGCCTGGGGCGCCGGCAGCAATCTCTTCCATCAGGGTGTCGCCAAGGAGACTGACGATCGACATCAGCGAGATAGCTTTTTCTTAGGCGGCTCTCAGGGAATGTGGTCAATGCACAGGGATAAGCCTTCGCCAGGATTTGCCGAGATTTGCATTGCACAGATGCTCCGGACACAATCGGGATGCTTGCCGTTCGAGGACCACTATGAGAGCGCGCTGGTCGACCTGATCAACCAGAAGCGTGCCGGCAAGACCATCCGTCCGAAGGAGCGGCCCAAAGGCGAAAACGTGGTCGATCTGATGGAGGCGCTGCGGCAGAGCGTCGGTCGGGAGGTCGCGCCGGCGAAGGCGGGCAAGCCCGCCAAGAAGCCGCGCAAGGCTGCGGCGGGCCAGAAAGAGATGTTGATGCCGATCCAAGGCAAGAAGCCGGCGAAGGAAGCGGCGGCGAAGAAGCCCGCGACGGGTCAACGGCGGAAGTCGGCATAGGCGGTTGACGTCCGGGGGCACCGGCGGTGCGAATCTCCTCGATCGACCGCTGCGGCTCAACGCGCGATAGGGTGCTTCGACCGGACGCTTCGATGACCTTCACGATCGGCATCATCTCGGATACGCACGGCCTGCTTCGGCCGGAGGTGCTGCGCGTGCTGGCCTATGTCGACCAAATCATTCACGGCGGCGACATCAGCGATCCCGAGATCATCACCGCGCTGCGGAGGATTGCCCCCGTCACGGCGATCAGAGGAAACGTGAATACGGGCGAGTGGGCCACCGAATTTGCCGAAACCGAGTTCGTGCGGCTCGCTGGACGACTGTTCTACGTTCTGCACGACCTCAACACCCTGCAGGTCGATGCCGTAGCTGAGGGCATCGACGTCATTGTTTCCGGCCACTCCCACGTTCCGAAGATCGCTAACGTCGACGGCTTGCTCTACGTGAATCCCGGCAGTGCCGGGCGCCGATGCTTCAAGCTGCCGATCACGGTTGCGAGCCTCGAAGTCACGCTCGACGGACTGAAACCGATCATCCACGATCTTGAAGTCGGATAGGCCGCGCCGCCGCACGTCCAGTCAGGAGAAACTTTCGGGTGCCGTTTAGGCCGCCTGGGCGTCGAGCCAGTCACGGACCGATGGATGCGGTTCGGGCTTTATCGCCTCGGAGACCACATTGGTATCGAGCAAGATCATTCGAAGCGCATCGGCTCAGCGGGACGCGTGTCGCGGCCATGTTCAAGTGCCTCGACATCGGCATTGTTGAGGCCGATCTTCCGGCTCATCTCCGAAAGGGCGGTGCCGAGCCGCCGCCGGCCCTCGGGACGCACGGCGGCCTCCAGAATGGCGCATTTCCGCTTCCGCGCTGCGATTGTGCTGCGCCGCGCGGACTTTCAGAGCGCGTTGCGCCTCCTCGGAGAGGTTACAACATCGGCCATGATGGCGTCCTCCAGAGACGGCCGGCGATGCTATCAAAGTCAAATATTTGATAGCATTTTTCAAGGGATAATGGCCTCAGATCGGCAGATCCAGCTGAGGCTCGGCTAGATCACTAGCCTGCAGCGATGACAGCGAGACCCCCAGTAGCCGCACGGACTTAGGCATCGGCATCTCGGCCTGCAGCAGGCCGACGGCGAGGCTTTCGAGATCGTCCCGGCTCGGAACCGGCGCCACGACGGACCTGCTGCGGGTGATGATCTCGAAGTCGAAGAACTTGACCTTCAGCGTCACCGTCCGCCCCCGATTCCCCGTGCCCTCGCAGTGACGCCAGACCTTGTCGACGAGCGGCCGGAGCTCGGCCGCCATCGCGTCGAATGTTGTGAGGTCCATCGAGAACGTGTTCTCGGCGCCGATGGACTTGCGGATGCGGTTGGCGCGGACGGGACGATCGTCGACGCCGCGCGAGATCCAGTAATAATAGGTGCCGGACTTGCCGAAGTTGGCGTTCATGAACTCGAGCGTCTGGTTGCGGATGTCCATTCCGGTGAAGATGCCTAGGCCATTCATTTTCGTGCTCGTCGCCGGACCGATGCCGTGGAATTTGCCGACCGGCAGCGACTCCACGAACGCAGCGCCCATCTCCGGAGAGATGACGTACTGACCGTTCGGCTTCCGGTGATCCGAGGCGAGCTTCGCCAGAAACTTGTTGTAGCTGATGCCGGCCGAAGCGGTGAGGCCCGTCTCGGCCTTGATCTTCTCGCGGATCCGCAGCGCGACGTCGCGGGCAAGGGGGATGCCCTGAAGGTTTTCGGTGACGTCGAGATAGGCCTCGTCCAGCGACAGCGGTTCGATGATCGGCGTGTGCTCCGCGAAGATGTCGCGGATTTGCCGGCTGATCGCTTTGTAGACTTCGAATCGCGGTTTTACGAAGATCAGGTCCGGACACTGCCTCTTGGCGGTGACGGACGCCATCGCCGAGCGGACTCCGAACTTGCGGGCCTCGTAGCTCGCCGCTGCCACCACGCCGCGTTCCGCCGAGCCGCCGACCGCGACGGGCTTGCCTCGCAAGTCCGGATCGTCCCGCTGCTCGACCGACGCGTAAAAGGCGTCCATGTCGATGTGGATGATCTTGCGGTGGGAAAGGCCGGTTTCGGGTCGGCCTTCGGCCGGTGCGTCCATCTTTACGGGTCCGTCCTTCGCTCCGCCTTGACAAATAGAGCTGTCAGAACAAAAAAGGAAAGATAAAACCGTATTCCGCGGAACCATTTCAAAAAGGTCAAGAAAGCGGGTTGGGGCCATTCCAACGAAAGCCTCGAATTTAACGGCGTCTTCGTCAGCTTCCCTGTCCTGATCGACTTGTATTGTCCGCTTGTAGAGCTTTTTGGCTCGGCTCTTAGGATAAGCCGTCCGCCTCACGTACCTGGCATGGACACAGACTTTGAGAACGAAAGCCCACCGAGTTGGTGGGCTTTCGCTTCCTGTATGCGGCGCCGGGCATAGTACGTCCCCTAACGCTTCTGCAAGTGACTGGAATAGATCGCGACAAGAAGCGGGTTAGAGTGGCTTTAGACGATGTCGACGCGCATAGTACGTCCCCTAAGACCCGATGTGGCGAACCAATAAAAACGCCTGCCGAAAAGGCACTATTATTGAATTTTCACGGGGCTGCGCCGGTTTCGAATTCCTTCGTGCGGATAGCTTGGGTCCGCCGGGCCAGTTGGGGGACCCGATGGTTTCCGATCCGAAGCGGATCAGCGCAGGCGCAAGCCGCGCGAGGAAGCCGGGCGCCGGCGTCTACCCCAAGGTGATGATCGAGGCTTCACATGGATGCCGGCGTATGAAGCTGCCGCATCGTGGTCGGCCTGATCTACGATATCCCGGCAGTCAGATCGGGGGCGCGGTAAAACTTGCTGGAAAGTTAGTTAACCATGTAGCTGGGATCGCGATCGTGCGTGCGTGCTCGATGTCAGGGCGATCAAGCAACGCTGCGATCAGCGAGGGCGAAGGCGTCTTCATGCCGGAAGGGTATCCGATAGGTGTCGAGATTGTGCGCTGTCCTGTCGCCGTCGTCAGAGTTTGCGATGGCGGCGAGCTGCGGGTCCTGGGCATGTGAAAGCTGCGCAGCATGCATATAGCGGTGCAGCACGATCTTGACGCTGACCAGCATGGGCGCAGCAAATACAAAGAGCAGGGCGATCGCGTTAAACGCTGTGTCGAAGGCGATCACGGTGGACTGACCGATCACGGCCCGGTCGAGGAGGGTGATCGCGGCCGGGCCGGCCATCGTGTCCAATCCTCTTGCCGCGAGCATCGCTGCCGTCGTGGTCAGGCGCTCGCCGACAGCAGGAGCACTCGATGTCACGTTGGCGCCGAGCACCGTCAAATTGCCGACGATGTTGTGCTCGATCAGCGTCTCGAGGCCGGCCACGCCGATCAGGCCGCCAAGCAGCCGGCCGGTATTGAACAGACCGATGCCGGCGGCGCGGTTGTTTCTGTTAAGGTCGCCAAAGGCGATCAGGTTGATCGACAGGAACAGGAAGCCAAGACCGAGGCCGCGCAGCAGGATGGCGGACATCATGTCATGCGCGCCGCTTTCCCGGGTCGAGCCGGACAGCATCCACATCGCCACCATGATCATCAGGATGCCGAGCGGTACCGTGGCTGCCGGAGGAACGCGACGAACCTGCATCAGGAAGGCTGCGGCCAGCAGCGTGGCAACGAAGGACGCACCGCTCGGCAGCAATAGCAGCCCGGCGTCGGTCGGTCTGAAGGCGAGCACGGACACCGCAAAGGACGGGATCAGGAACGCGCTGCCGAACAGTGCGGCGCCGGCGACATAACTGACGACGAAGGCGAAGCAGAAATCTTGACACTTGAAGAGGGTGAAGTCGAGCAGGCCCTCGCCCCCGGCCAGCAATTGCTGGCCGAGAAATACCAGCAGCGCGGCGGTGCCGATCACGGTCGACCACAGGATGCCGGGTTCGCCGAACCAGTCCCATCGGCTGCCCTGGTTGAGGACGTAGGTGAAGCAGAAAGCAGAGACCGAGATCAGCGACAAGCCGATCCAGTCGACCGGGCGGCGGACGGGCCGAGAGGCCTTCGGGCTATCAGCGACCATCAGCAGCCCGGCCGCCGCGAGAGCCAGCGGAATGACGCTGAAGAAGATCCACGTCCAGGAGCGGCTGTCGATCAACCAGCCTTGCAAGGCCGGCGCGATCGTCGCGGGGGCGACAACGGATCCCATCGCAAAAAGGGCTTGCAGAATCGGCTGCTGGGGTCGCGGATAGGCGTGGAAAATCATGGTCTGGCCGGCGACGAGCAGGATGGCACCGGAAGAGCCCTGCATGATGCGCAGCGCAATGAGCAGGTCGAGCCGGGTGGTGACGAGTGTCATGCCGCACGCCGCGCCCATCGCCAGGGTCGATGCGATGATCAGGAGACGGGAATCGACGCGCTGGATCAGCGTGGATGCGGCCAGGAAGCCGATCAGCTTCATGGCGGTATATCCGATGTCGAGCCAGGCAAATTCATCAGGCGTTGCATGGGTGTCGCCGATGATGTAGCCGCGCCCGAGCGACAGCACCGTGCTCGCCAGCGCGTCCGTGAGCGTCGCCAGCACGATGCCCGCGACGAGCAAGGCTCCTGCCGCGGATCGATCGCGGGTTGGGCTGAGGGTGATCAGCGCGGTCATGGGCCGCTCCGGCGATCGATGTCGACGCGCGCCGACAGACCCGGAACGAGGCGGCCAGGCAAAGGATTGTTGGCGAAGCGGATCTTTACCGGTACGCGCTGCACGACGCGAACGAAGTTTCCTGTCGCGTTGTCGGTGGGTAGCATGCTGAAGGCGGAGCCGCTGCCGGGCGCAAAGCTGTCCACCACGCCGTCAAGCGATGTGTGCCTGTAACCGTCGACGATAATGCGGGCGCGCTGGCCAGGCAGGATATGCTCGACCTGAGTTTCCTTGAAATTCGCCACCACCCACACATCCCTGACCGGGACGATATCGAGGAGGGCGGTGCCGGGTGCAACAAGACGTCCGACGCGAACCTGTCGATTGCCTATGACGCCTTCGACCGGTGCATGCACTACCGTGTTGTCGAGATCGATCTGGGCGAGGTCGCGTGCGGCCTCTGCCTGCGCCACCGCCGCGACGGCAGCTTCGCGCTGACTGGCGAGGACGGCGATGCGCTGCTTCTGAGCCTCGATTGTCGCTGCCGCCGCGGCAACGGTCGCCTCGGCTTTTGACAGCGCCGCGTCGCTCTCATCGACCTGGGCCTGGCTGACTGCATTGGTGCGGATCAGTTCGCGGCGCCGGTCGGAGGCCTTGCGGGCCAGATTCATCTCGGCAACGCCCGCAAGTCTTTGAGCTTCGGCTTGCCGGATCATGGCATGCTGAAGGTGGGTCTCCGCATCGACATTCGTGAGGCGGGCTTGCGCTGCCTCGATATTGGCGACTGCCTGCGCGAGCCGCGCGCGATGGTCGCGATCGTCGATGCGGAACAGCACGTCACCCGCCTGGACAGGTTGATTGTCCTGTACCTCCACCGCGGTGACGTAGCCCAAAACCTTCGGAGCGAGCGAGGTCACGTCGCCGCGAATGTAAGCATTGTCGGTCGACGTCTCGCCCGAATAAGCATAGCCCCATCCAGCGGCCACGACCGCGACGGCGCCGAGGCACAGAACGAGACCGATCATCTTTTTCCTGTTGAGATGCGCCATGGTGTCCTCCTGATAGGTCCGTTCACTCTTGGCTATCGTGCCGTCCAACCCTCTTCAAAATTGCCGTGCCGGTCAGGCTGACTCGATGGTCGCAGGCCGGTCTTGGCTTGCTGCTCGAGAGCACCGGTAGGTGTCGACATGGTATTCTCGGCACGCCGTCGGCGATGGCCCAATCGTAACGGCGGATGTCATGGGCGAGCGGGCCGCGCTCTACTTTGCGAAACGCGGCCCGACGGCATCAGTAATCCCAGAAGGCCGGGACAAAGCGGAAGGCGTCGCCGTCGACGGCCACGTGGCCGACGGAGGGGAACGGCATGTGCGTGGCCACCAGCAGCTCCCGGTTCGCCGCCAGCTCCCGCAACAGACGCACGCGGGCGCGAGCAGCCTCCTCGGGGTCGTGCTCGAAGCCGTTATGCCATTCGGGGTGTTCGAAGCCGACCGTGAAGACGAGGTCGCCGGCGAATGTCAGCCGCTCGCCGCCGGAGGCGACGCGGACCACGCTGTGCCCTGGAGTGTGGCCGCCGGTACGACAGACCTTGACCCCCGGCGCCACCTCGCACTCGTCCTCGAACGTCCGAAACTTGCTGCGGTACTCCTTCAAGAACCGCTTGGCAGATTGCCGGAGCGCGTCCGGAAATCCCTCCGGCATGGAGACGCGGGAGAAATCCGGAGCCTTCCAGAACTCGACCTCGGCGGCCGCGACGTGGATCCTCAGGTCCGGACGCAGCACCTCCTTCACGCAGTCAATGAGCAGCCCGCCGATGTGGTCCATGTGCATATGAGTCAGCACCACGTCGGTAACGGTCGAAAGATCTATGCCGGCGGCCTCCAGCCGGTGGGGCAACTGCCCGGCCCGGGGCAACGGGAATTCCTCACCCATCCCGGCGTCGACCAGGATGGTGCGGCCGCCACTCTTCACCACGACCGCGTTCAGAGCCCAATCGAACGCGTCCGGCGGCAGGAAATTCTCCTCCAGCCAGGCCGCCCGGACGGCCGGTTCGGCGTTGTGGGCCAACATCGCGCCTGGCAGCGTCAGTACGCCATCGCTGACCACCAGCACCTCGATCTCGCCGACCTTAAGCGCATAGCGCGAGGGGACAAGTTCGTCTCGAGCGGGATGAGCGTCGTAGTGCAGGCTCGTGTTTGTCTGCTGAGTATCGCGGATCATCTGGATCATTTCGAAAACTCCTGTGGTCGATGCTGACGTTCGATCTTGCTGCTCAATCCGGCACGGACCGCGCTTGCAAAGGTTGCAAGTCGATCAATGCTCGGCCCTAAGCCGACATGGGGTCAGTAGTCCCACCACGTCGGTACCCAACGAAATGCGTCGCCGGCAACCGCGACCCGGCCGATGGATGGGAATGGCATGTGAGTGGCCACCAGCAGCGCGCCGGTCGCCGCCAGTTCGCGCAAGAGACGGACCCGGACGCGGGCTGCCTCCTCGGGGTCGTGTTCAAAGCCGTTGTGCCAGTCGGGGTGATCGAATGAGACCGGAAACACGGCGTCGGCGGCGAACATCAACTGGTCACCGCCGGACTTGAGGCGGACCACGCTGTGCCCGGGCGTGTGGCCACCGGTGCGACTGACGACCACTCCCGGCGCCACCATGTGCTCCTCTTCGAACGGTCGCAGATGGCTCCGGTATTCGTCCAGGAATCGAGTGGCTGCCCGGTTAGCCAGGTCGGCGAGCTCCGGAGGCATGGCGGTGCGCGAGAAATCAGGCGCCGCCCAGAATTTGACTTCTGCAGCGGCTACGTGAATCCGCAGGTCTGGGCGCAGTTGCTCTTGCACGCCATCGACGAGAAGGCCGCCGACATGATCGAAGTGCATGTGGGTCAGCACCACGTCTGTCACTGACCCAAGATCGATGCCGGCGGCAGCCAGTCGGTGGCCCAACTGCCCGGCGCGGGGGAAGTCCGGGTACTCCGCCCCCAGCCCACTGTCGATGAGTATGGTCTGGCAGCCGCTGCGCACCACCACTTCGTTCAGAGCCCAATCGAACGCGTCCCGTGAGAGGAACATGGTGTCCAGCCAGGCCGCCCGTGCTGCCGGGTCGGCGTTGGTGGCCATCGACTCGGCCGGGGGGCGTCAGCACCCCATCGCTGAACACCAGCACGTCGATGTCGCCGACCTTGAGCGCGTAGCGCGACGGAACCAACTCATCGAGCCTGGGTGTGCCGGTGTGCGAGGCCTCATCCAGGCCCTTTGTCTTCGTCTGAGTGTTGCGGGGCACCTGATTCATCTTCAAAACTCCTGCGTTCGACTTCGTTCTGAGTGACGCTTTCTGCGTGAGAAAGCGCGGACAATCCGACGAGATGTTCGATCCTTGACGACAGGCTCATTGCTGAGTGTCGCCGTGATGCTGCCGGCTTTCACTGACTGTTGCGCCAGAGCGATTGCCGTCGCTATAGAGCGATTGCTGCAAATGCAGGCGTAATGCAGGTCGATGGTCACTCCGCTGCGCGACGACGATGAGTCCCGCGATCAGGCCGAGATGCTCGAAGAAGGCGTTCAGCGCCATGAAGCGGTCATGGCCCGCGAGCGCCCAGAAATTGTTGGCGGTCAGCATGGCGATGGCGGTCAAGACGCCAAGACCGCCTGCGCCGAGCCAGACCTGGCGGCCAGCTACGACCAGCGCCGATCCGCCGAGTTCGACAAGGATGGCAAGGCTCGCCCAAAGCCAGCCCGGGTACAGTCCGAAGTGCTCCTGCTCGCCGATCGCGCCGGCAAAGTCGAACAGCTTGGTGAAACCGCCGACCAGGTAGGCGGACACCAGCGCCAGCCGGGCGAGAGGCCACAGCGACGGCAAGGCCAAAATGCTTCCGACCCAGCGCGGCGCATCGGCGTTGGCGCGCATCTCGCACCGCCCAGCAGGCACAGCCGAGGGCGCCCCAGAAACTCTTGAGATCGGCAACCGGAAGCCGGCTCGACCAGGCGCGTGCGTGGTCATGGCCATGAACGCCGCAGCTAGTGGCACAGCCGCAGAATTGTGCGGCCTGTACCCGCGCCGCCCGCGCGGGGCCCTTTTCCGCCCAGGCGCGGTAGCCGCCGAAGCTGCGCACCGGCGACCAGTCCGGCATCGCCGGCGGCGGCGCCGATTTGTCGAGCGCAGCGAAATTGCCGGAGCCGTAGACGACCTTGCCGCCGACGACGGTAAGTTCGCTGGCGATATCGGCGATCTCGGCCTCGGCGCAGGAAAAGTAATCGCGGTCCGGCACGATCAGATCGGCGAACTTGCCGACCGCGATGCGGCCCTTCCTGCCTTCCTCATTGGAGAACCAGGTGACGTTCTCCGTCCACATCCGCAGCGCCGTCTCCCGATCGAGGCAATTGCGCTGCGGCGTGATGCGAAGCCCGCCGACGGTTCGGCCCGTCACCAGCCACGCCAGCGAAACCCAGGGATTGTAGGAGGCGACGCGCGTCGCATCGGTGCCGGCCGAGACCTTGACGCCCTTGTCGATGATCTTCTTCACCGGAGGCGTCGCTTCGGCCGCGCCATACCCGTACCGCTCGACAAAATATTCGCCCTGATAGGCCATGCGGTGCTGCACGGCGATTCCGCCGCCGAGTGCGGCGATACGGTCGATCGATCGGTCGGAGATGGTTTCGGCATGGTCGAAGAACCAGTGCAGTCCTTCGAGCGGGATGTCCCGATCGACCTTCTCGAAAACATCGAGCGCTCTCGAGATCGTTTCGTCATAGGTCGCGTGCAGCCGCCACGGCCACTTGTTCTGAACGAGAACGCGGACGACCTCTTCGAGCTCACCCTCCATCTCCGGCGGCATGTCGGGCCGCGCCACGCGAAAATCCTCGAAGTCGGCCGCGGAGAACACCAGCATCTCGCCGGCGCCGTTGTGGCGAAAATAATCCGTGCCCTGCATGTATTTCGAGGTCGCGGCCCAATTCAGGAAATCGTCCTTCTCGCCCTCCGGCTTCTGGGTGAAAAGGTTGTAGGCGAGCCGGACCGTCAGCAGCCCTTCGTCGGAGAGCTTCTGGATGACGGCATAGTCCTCCGGATAGTTCTGGAAACCGCCGCCCGCGTCGATCGCGCCGGTCACGCCCAGACGGTTCAACTCGCGCATGAAGTGGCGGGTGGAATTTACCTGATAGTCGAACGGAAGCTTCGGGCCCTTGGCGAGCGTCGCATAGAGGATGTTGGCATTCGGCTTCGCGAGCAGGAGCCCGGTCGGATTGCCACCCGCGTCTCGCATGATCTCACCGCCCGGCGGCTGCGGCGTGTCCTTGGTGTAGCCGACTGCACGGAGTGCGGCGGCGTTGAGAATGGCGCGATCGTAAAGATGCAGGATGAACACCGGCGTGTCGGGCGCGGCCGCATTGAGCTCGTCGATGGTCGGCAAACGCTTCTCGGCGAACTGGTGTTCGGTGAAGCCACCGATGACGCGAACCCATTGCGGGGGAGGTGTGATGGCGACCTGTTTCTTCAGCATCGCCATCGCGTCGGCAAGTGACCGCACGCCGTCCCATCGCAGCTCCATGTTGAAGAATGATGTGGAGGTGGTTGTCGATCAGGCCCGGCAGCACACGCCGTCCCTTCAGGTCGATCACTCTGGTCGGGGATCCGGCCAGTTTCATGATGTCGGCATCGTGACCGACGGCCGTGAAAACGCCGTCCTTGATGGCGACCGCGCTTGCTGTCGGGGTTGCGCGGTCGAGCGTGGTGAAGAGACCGTGATGGAGGATCGTGTCGGGAGCGTTCATGATGCCCTCTCCGTGACATCAGGGGTGATCTTGGCCGCTTCGGTATGCCGCCCGGGCAGCAGCCCGAACATGTGAGGTGCGCATTTCGCCTGCCGCCACGCGGCGGCAACGCCTTCGCCGGAGGCGAGCTGCCTCGCGACCGGCACGATCTGTTCGCCTGCCAGCATTCCAAGCAAGCCCAGCAGCGCAACCAGGGGCGGCGCGGGCGAGCGCACGCTGAGAAGGCTGTAGATGACCCCGACCAGCAGGCCCGCTCCCAGCGAAATGACATAGACCTTCATGATCTTCTCCATCCGTGGGCTGCAGGATCACGACCCCGCAGCTTGACGCACGATGCCGTTTCAACTGGGCTCAGTCCGCCCGCACCGCCCGCGTGTCAGGCGGCCTTCGTGCCTGCCTCCGACGCGTGCTCGCCGAGCGCCCATTTCGAGAAGCGGACCTGAATCCCGTAGGGCGAATGCGCGCGCAGGATGTCCATGACGCCCTCATAGGTCTCGGAGCGCGCCCAGTCCTGCTGCAACTCGAAGACGTATTGCAGTGACGTGATCGGAATAGCGCCCGCCTGCACGGCGCGGTCCATCGCGCGATCGTGCGCTTCGATCGAGAGATCGCCGCAGGCGTCGGCCGCAATATAGATCTCGAAGCCTTCGCGCATCATGTCCAGCGTCGGAAACATCACGCAGGCCTCGGTCCACAGCCCCGCGATGACGAACTTCTTCCGGCCGGTAGCGGCGACTGCCTGCGGAAATTCGGGTCGAGCCAGGAATTCATCGAGGTGCGGTCGATGATGTTGTGCTTCGGAAAAAGCTCGGTCACTTCAGGCATGAAGGGACCGGAGAACGAATCCTTGGCGACCGTCGTTAGCACAGTCGGAATCTTGAACAACTTGGCGGCCCTGGCGAGGACCTGGATATTGTTGAACACGACAAGTCGGTCGTGCGACTGCACGCCTTGATACATGGCGGGCTGATAGTCGATGAGGGCGATGGCGCTGTTGTCGGGCGTGAGCATTTCGAGCTTGGACATGGCGTTTTCCTCGCGTGGTTGGTCAGTGGGGGCTTAATCCAGTGAAGAGGTGCAAGCTCCAGCTTGTTCGTCTTCAGTGGTCTTCAAAATCCACGTGGCTGGTGCTTGGCGTGTTACGGCGAAGTCCCAGCATGATTGTTGTCGTTGCACCGCCGATCCGATTTCGGCTCGGCCCCAGCCATTTGGAGTATCGACCGGTGTTTCGCGCGCCATTTCGGGCCGGGACCGCGCATGTAGTGCAGCTCCGGCCGATAGCTGTCGCGGATGTCGAGAGTCAGGTTTTGAACGAGGCCCGCAAATTCGGAGACTGTCTCGACCGTGTTGCGGGCAAATGCGGACCACCCCGCATAAGTCGTTGCGGCTGCACGGGGCCTGACGATGCTCTTCGAGATCATCTTCTTCCTCCGTCCGGTTGGATGTGGAGCACTGTGATGATCTAACCGATCCGCGCGGCGGCTGCGCCAGAACGATTGCCGTACTTGTAGAGCGATTGCTGTTAACTTTCGGCGTCGGCCTGTCGCGCTGGGCCCTGCGCAGGTTGCGCCACGCCATCAGTCGATTCTCGAGTCCGACAGGTGTACAGGATGAAGTCGTCCTTGATACCGCTCGGGCGTCTAGGGCGGTAGACCGGCGTCCTGAAGCGCTTTCAATATCCGATCCTGCGTCGCGGCTGAACGCGTACGGAATGCTTCAACGGAGTGAGATACACGAAAGTCGGGATGGAGCTTCAAAAGCTGCGCCACCGCGTCACGCGCGTCATCGGTCCGGCCCGCGCCAATGCTGTTGATGATCAGAGCTCCGAGCGACTGCGCTTCAGCGTGGAGCTGAACCGCCTTCGCTGCCCACTCATACCCTTCCAAATAGCGCTCCAGGCAAAACAGCGCGAATGCTCTTCCGATCCATGCCCATCTGCGGTTTGGATCGAGGGGATCCAGTCTAGATAGCCGATCAAAGCTCTCTATCGCCCTTTCGGGGTCGTCGCTCATGAACGCTACCCAGCCGCGCGAAAGCCAGACAAAGGCGTGGTTGGCGTTGAGAGCCACGGCCTCTGTTGTTATTGATGATCCGCGATCATAGTTGCGCCCGATATAGGTGAGGACGTGTCCCGCTTGTGCCAACGGAACAGCGTCGTCGGCCGCGAGATTTGCTGCAGAGTTGGCAAGCCTGATTGCTTCATCGCGCTCCTCTGCAGAAAGTGCCATTCCGCTGACCGCCTGCTGGGTGTTGTACGTCAGCGCCAGATTGGCATAGGCCCGGGCGTTCTCAGGATCCTTTTCGATAGCTTTTCTGAGCCACGCGCGAGCTTCTTCGAAAGAGCCCCTTCGCTGAAGCGCCACTCCACGCAGATATAGATCATAGCTGTCCAGTCGATCTGTGGGTTTTCGCTTAGTTCGCTCGATCTCGGCCCGCTCGACAGCGGGAGCAATGAATGCAACGACAGCCGCCGTTACCTGGTCCTGCAAGCTAAATATATCTTCGATCCCCCCGTCGAATTTTTCAGCCCAAAGATGGTTACTGGTCGCCGCGTCGATGAGTTGCCCGGTTATTCGAACCCGGTTGCCGGCCTTTCGCACGCTCCCTTCCAGAACGTAGCGCACGCCAAGTTGGCGGCCGACTTGCTTGATGTCGACCGGCTTGCCCTTGTAAGTGAAGGATGAGTTGCGGGCGATGACAAACAGCGACTTGAAGCGTGTCAGCGCGGTGATGATGTCCTCTACGATGCCGTCGGCGAAATATTCCTGGTCTGGATCGCCGCTCATATTCTGGAACGGCAATACCGCGATGGACGGCTTGTCGGGCAGCGCCAAAAAGGCTTCGCCGGCCGCGCTGAGAAGCGGTTGACCGGCTGTACGATGCTGTTCGAGTGCACTCGAAAGGGCCGGCGCGCTCTCTTCCTCGATCGTCCATTTACCAAGGAGACGATAACCGTGTCCAAACGCAGTCTTCAGCATCTCCCGGTCCGGCCCGAAGGCCTTCCGGATCGCAGATATGTGGAACTGCAGGGTATTTTCCTCGACAACGGCCCCCGGCCAGACACGGCCCATCAGGTCGTATTTGTCGATTGTGTCGCCTGCGGCTTCAACCAAAACTGCAATGATCTCAAAGGCGCGGCTGCCTATGGAGACCGGAGCGCCACGCAACCGTAGTTCCCGTCGCGCGAGATCAATCTCCCAACCCTGGCAGACATACACCGGCTTCAGACGCTGCTGCTCAGGCACGTCGCACCTCGACCCATAGGCATTCTCAGAATTTCTCAGCACTGCTCAAAGGAATGACGCGGCGTAGCAGCGTACCCCTGTCTGCGGAAAACGCCAAAAAAGAAGGAACGCGTCATGGGCCGGATGTTCGATCATGTCGGACGTTTGGTTGCCCGGCTGCAGAAGCCGGACAGCGACTGTGAGCCGCTCGCTTCTGACTATTTGGCCGCCTTACGCGACACCCTTCAACCGGGCGACGTTTTGCTGGTCGAGGGCAAAGGTCGCATCTCCGGCATCATCAAATGCCTCACTCATTCGACCTGGTCGCATTCAGCGTTGTACGTCGGGCCGATGGCGGGCGACACAACCGGCAACGAGCCCCACGTCCTGATTGAAGCCAATATCGACGAAGGTGTCGTATCAGCGCCGCTGTCTAAATACCTGCATTGTCAAACGCGCATCTGCCGCCCGGTGAACCTGAGCGAAGCGGACTGCCGAGAGGTCTGCCGCTACGCCTCGGATCGCATAGGACTCGGCTACGATTTCAAGAACGTCATCGACCTGATGCGCTATCTATTACCTTGGCCTGTGACGAGGCCCGGATACCGCCGAACGGAAGCGCTCGGCTCCGGTGATGCCAGCCGTATCATCTGTTCGTCGCTGATCGCGCAAGCATTTAACGCCGTGCGTTACCCGATTCTGCCGATGATCACGCGCAACCGGACGGTGCCAGGTGAGATCGCCGAGATCCGTCACCCATCCCTTTACGTGCCCGGCGACTTCGATATGTCGCCCTACTTCATGGTGGTGAAGCCAATGCTCGCGGGCGGCTTCAACTACAAAGAGATTTGCTGGGCCGAACCTGTCTCGGGGTCACACACGCTCGCATTCACGAAAGCCTCAGCGGCGCGGTCGCAGCCGGGCTCACGCCTATGAGTAACCTGATGTTGCGTGAACGCGCGGAGGCTCTGCCGGTCCCGGTTCGCCGAGACGAGTTTCCGATCGCTGACCGGCGCCCTGCCGATGTGGAGATGGCACGCGTTCTCAAGGCTACACCGCTGCGCATGGCCGCTGACCCGCCGAGTGGTGCCATCACCTACTGGGAGCATGGAGCTCTCCACGATGTGATCGAGCCGATGGCCGAGCACGTCGTCATGGTTTACCCGGCCGGCTTTCAGCGGCTGGAGCGGCGCACTGGAAAATCAGTTGCGGTCGGAACGGCGCGACCCGGTGTGGTGACGGTCATTCCTGCCGGCTCAACCTCCCGGTGGGACATTCATGAGCCCATGAAGGTGATTCAACTCTATCTTCCGAGGGCAACACTGCTGCGCGTTTCAGGAGATGCCGACAAAGTCGCACCGGGCGATCTGCTTGAGCGGACCGCACATCCCGACTCCATGACATCCCGCCTGCTAATGAGTGCGGCGGATTTCCTGGACGGTCGCGAGCCTCTGGATGCCTTGTTCAGGCAGCAGCTCATCGATCTCCTGGCGACACGTCTGCTGGCTGCACACGTGAGTTCGTCAGCCATCTTTCAGCCGGCCGCGGGTGGGCTGTCACCGACGGGCTTACGGCGCGCCATCCAACGCTTGCGCTCAGCCAACGAAGCAGACGTCTCCCTGGCCGCCCTGGCTTCCGATGCCGGCCTGTCGCGCTTCCACTTCTGCCGCGCCTTCAAGGAAAGCACCGGGCTTTCACCTCATGCCTGGCTCCGCCAACACCAGCTCGAGCGGGCAATGAAGATGTTGCGTGAAACGGACGAATCGGTTGTGTCGATTGCAGCAGCGCTGGGTTATGCCTCGCAGTCAGCCTTCGCCGCGGCGTTCAGGCGGTTGACGAACGAAACCCCGTGCAATTGGCGACGGCGCGCACGTTAAGAGCAATCGCTCTACAATCGTGACAATCGCTCTGGGGCTGCTGCACTTCGGATCTGGTAGCAGTCTGGCATCCAAGAATTAGCTTTCCCTGGAGGCGATCATGATGCTGGGTATGAGCTTGGCCGCGTTCACGATGGTCCATGTGATCATCAGCCTGACTGCAATCGTGGCGGGCCTGATCGTGATGTTCGGCATGTTCGGCTCCAGGCGGATGCCGGGCCTGACCGCGAGCTTCCTGACGCTCACCCTGCTGACCAGCGTGACCGGGTTCATGTTTCCGTTCAACGGAATCACGCCGGGGATCCTGATCGGCATTCTGTCTTTGGTGCTGCTGGCGATCGCCTGCTTTGCGCGTTACGGCATGAATCTCGGCGGCGCCTGGCGCTGGATTTACGTGCTGACCGCGTTGGTCTCGCTCTATCTCAACGTGTTCGTGCTGGTGGTCCAGTCCTTCCTGAAGGTACCGACATTGCATGCGCTGGCGCCAAGCGTGCCGCCGGCCGAACTGCCGTTTGCCATTGTCCAAGGCATCGTGCTGGTGTTCTTCGTGGTCGCGATCATCGGCGTGATGCGGTGATATCAGCCAATTCAAACTACCGAACCAACTCGGAAGCTGAGCCCCGCTTACAAATCGATCAGTCTGGCTGACCAATCCACGGAGCTCTGATGCCGCCTGGGCGCATGGTATCGTCAATTGCGCACAGAGGCGACCTTGTCACGCTCCATGGCGCAGCATCAATCGAACAGCGCTGATCGCGCGACTATGAGGAGCTACAACGCATTCCAAAAGTTCAACGCGCAAGGACAACGGAGGATCACCATGAGAATCGTAGTCATCGGGGGCACCGGCCTGATCGGCTCCAAGACAGTCGCCATTCTTCGCCAGGCCGGCCACGAGGTGGTTGCCGCCTCGCCCAAAAGCGGGGTCAATACGATGACGGGCGAGGGGCTGAAGGAGGTCATGGCGGGCACGCAGATGGTCATCGATCTCGCCAATTCGCCCTCGTTCGAAGACAAGGCGGTGCTGGACTTCTTCCAGACCTCGGGCCGCAACCTTCTCGCAGCGGAGGCCGCAGCGGGTGTTCGGTACCATGTCGCATTGTCGATCGTCGCCATCGATCGTACCGACAACGGCTACTTCCGCGCCAAGGTCGCGCAGGAGAAACTGATCCAGGCCTCCCGCGTTCCGTACACCATCGTCCGCGCGACCCAGTTCATGGAATTCCTTGGCGGCATCGCCGATTCAAGCCAGGACGGAAACAAGGTCAGACTCGCGCCGATCTTGTTCCAGCCGATCGCGTCGGACGACGTCGCCGCCATGGTCGCCGATGCGGCGATGGCAGCGCCGCGGAACGGCATCGTCGAGATCGCCGGCCCCGAACGCGCGCCGTTGACCGACATCGTCGCCCGCTATCTGAAGGCAATCGGCGACCCGCGCGAGGTCGTGAGCGATCCCGAGGCCCGCTATTGGGGCGGGCGGGTCGAACAGCACTCGCTGGTGCCGCTAGGCGAGGCGCGCCTCGGTCGCATCGGCCTCGACGAATGGCTCCGCCGCTCGAGGGCGGCCGCGTGAATCTGCATCGGCGGATCCCGGTAACGAGGAGGACTCGACCATGAAAACTGCACTCGCTGCGTTGACCTTTCTGTGCCTCATGTCCGGCACGGCAACGGCCGAGGGGCCCAAGGTCACATTGCTGACGGCCAAGGATCTTCCGGAGAGCCCCGGCAAGGAAGCCGTGATGATCACGGTAGAACATGCGCCCGGCGGGTCGAGCGCCAGTCACCGGCACAACGCTCATGCGTTTGTCTATGTGCTGGAGGGCTCGGTCGTGATGCAGTTGAAGGGCGGGCCGGAGGTGACGCTGACGCCGGGACAGAGCTTTTATGAAGGCCCTGCCGATGTTCATGTCGTCGACCGCAACGCCAGCGCCACCCAGCCGGCGAAATTCCTGGTGGTCTTGATCAAGGACAAGGGCGCCCCCGCGGTTCTGCCGGCACAATAACTTCGTGCGGCGAGGGCTCTCGGACGTGAGTCCGGTCCTTGCCGTTGGAGGCGACGGAAACGATCGGGCCGCGCTTTTCCGAAGGAAGCGCGGCCCGATCCGCGTGAAAAGTCCTCAGAGGAGGCTGGTCGTCTCGGTCACGTGCCCGGATCGTGCGGAGGAGCTACGGCGCGATGCATCCTGGTGGTGACGAGTTCACCCGCCAGCCCTGACGAAGCAGGTGCGGTAGAGACGGGCTCCGGGCCCAGTCTTGGTAGGGAAGCGAAGCGTTATCCCCGGTCATGATGGAAACCAGGGGATGGGGCCTCTGAACGAACTGCGGCGGGATTTCCACCTCCTCACCCGCCGCCGAGGTGAAGCGGACAGCCAGCGAGAGGCCGTAGATGGTAGCTGTGGCAAGACCGCGTCGTCGTGTAGCGATTGCGAGGCGGCTGACGAAGGTTTTCCGGATCATTGTCGGTCCCCGTCGATGATCGTGGGCACTGAGATGATCTACTCGATCTCGCTTGCTACTGCGCCAGAGTGATTGCCGTACCTATCGAGCGATTGCTGCCGATGCAGCCGCCATATCGCGCGGAATCGCATTTTTCCCGTTCAGGGAAAGTTCACCTCGACAGTCCAAGCGTCCCTCGGCTGGTTGTAGAGATGCCAGAATTGGTCGGCGACCGATGTGGCCTCCTTCGAGTCCGGGACAACGAAGGTGCAGACGGTCACTGTCGCGACGTGAATCCCCTTGTCCCGAAACGGCTCGAACAGTCCGTGAGCCAGAGCGCGGATGCCGGCCTTGCCGATGCTGACCGAGAGATAGTCCGCGCTCGGAGCAAGTGCGAAACCGCCGCCGGTCAACAAGACCGCACCGGAGTTTTGCCTTTCCATCGTCGGAGCGACCGCTTGGGCGGCGACTAGCGCGCCGCCGATGTTGACGGCGAGATCGGCGTTGAAACTGTCGCGCGGCTGCTCGGAGATGGTCGCCTTCCGCATCGACGCGGCATTGTAGTGCAGGACGTCGATTGCGCCGTGCTGCTTCTGAACATCCGCGACGAGTTCAGCGATACTGTTCGGATCACCCGAGTCCACCTCGCGTACATCGGCGTTGTACCCGTTCTTCGACAGCCTTTCAGCCAGATATCGAGTCCTAGGGGCGGTCCGAGCGGACAAGATCACTTGGAAACCCTCTCTGGCAAAGCGTTCTGCGGTCGCGAACCCGATTCCCGGGCCCGCTCCGATGCTGAGAAATGTTTTCATCTCACGTTTCCTTTCGAGTTGGATGCCTTGAGGATCGGTAGCGGGACTTCGGTCGCATCATTCTCGTTTCTCGTCACTGCGAGCCGATGGTCGTGTCATTTGCGGCAATTTTGACGAACCTCGCACCTGCCATTCACAGAGTCGGAGTCGCCGACTAAGACGTCCACCGCATGCGTCGCCGCCAATCGCTCGGACTTTCGCCGGTCATCTTTCTGAACGCGGCAGCGAAGGCTGTCTGCGAGGAATACCCAAGCGCTGCTGCGATCAACGCGATCGAGTCATCCGTCTCGCGCAGCATCTTCATGGCCTGTTCGAGCTGGTGCTGGCGTAACCAGGCGTGAGGCGAGAGCCCTGTGCTTTCCTTGAAGGCCCGGCAGAAGTGGAAGCGCGACAGGCCCGCATCGGCGGCTAGCGCAGCGAGCGATACGTCCGCATCACTGTCCGAACGCAGACGTTCGATGGCGCGCCCCAGCACCTTCGGCGGCAGCCACCCATGATGGGCCGGAACGTTGCGGGTGATCCGGAATGCGCCGCCAGCAGGCGCGTCGCCAGAAGATCCGTCAGTTGGTGCCTGAACAGCCCATCCAGGGCCGCGCAGCCTTCCAGGACGTCGGCCGCGCTCATCAGCAATCGGGATGTAATGGCGTCGGGATGCGCAGTTCGCTCCACAAGATCGCCGGGAAGGGATGTGCCGGCTTCCTCGGCGACGCGATTGAGCGTTGTCTGCGGAATATAGAGCTGAAGGACACTCAAAGGCTGGTAGATGTCCCACCGTGAAGTCGAGCCCGCCGGAATGACCGTCACGGTCCCGGGCCGCGTCATTCCATTTGCGTGGGCCTTGCCGTCGCGGCGCTCGAACCGAACGGGCTCGCCGGGGAAAGTCATGACGACGTGGTCGGCCATGGGCCTGACCACGTCGTGCAAGGGGTCATGCTTCCAGAAGGTGATCACACCGTTCGATGGATCTGAAGCCATGTGCAGCGGCGCCGTCTTGAGCACGCGCATCATTTCCACATCGGCGTGAGGCCGCTCGGCAACGGATGAAGTATTCTTGTGGCCGTCAACCGCAGACGGAGAATCTTCTTGCGGACGATCGTGCGAGATGAGCTTGCTCATGGATTTGTCCTCGCATTGGTGAAGCATGACGCTGTACGAAACCAAACCGCCGTACGTGATGTCGACCGGTACCAGCAAAGCTCCTTACTCGCAGAGCCGGGTCAGCCAGTCCTCGAAGTGCATGGCGCCGAGCCGAGGGCCGCTTCCCGGCGTAAGAGATCTATCATCGAGCTCTGCACCGAAATAACGAGCGTGGACGTCGGCGACGACCTTGCGATGATCCTCCATCGCGACGAGGTATCTTCGAGCGAATTCGTCAAGGCTGAACTTTTCCGGCCCGGCCAATTCGATGACGCCATTGAAAGGAGCGCCGATCGCAACATCGGCGAGCACTGTGGCGACATCGTCCGAAGCCACCGGTTGAAATAGGGCGGGCGACAGCCGGACGATTTGTCCATCGGAAGAGCCGTCGACGATCCCGCCGACAAACTCGAAGAACTGGGTGGCCCGCACGATTGTGTAGGGAATCTTCGAGGCCCTGATCAAGTTTTCCTGCGCCATCTTGGCGCGGAAGTACCCGTTTTCCGGAAGCCGGTCCGCGCCGACAACGGATAATGCGATGTGGTGCCGCACTTTGGCGTCCGCCTCGTCAGAAAGAAGATTGAGGCTCGACGTTTCGAAGAATGATAATACCGCCCGGTCCTCGAAGGAGGGCGAGTTCGAGACGTCGATGACAATATCGGCGCCCGAAAGGGCCTTGGCGAGGCCCTCGCCCGTCACCGTGTTGACGCCCGTACGGGGAGCCGCTGGGACCACCTCGTGGCCCCTCTGACTGAGCTTTCCTACAAGCTTGGTCCCGATGAGGCCGGTGCCGCCAATTACGACAATCTTCATAATTCTCTCTCGTTTTCGAGGCCTTCAACGGCCTTGTCTTGGCCGCTGCGGGTGGAGAGTGCGATGTTTTGAGCGGAAAAGCCTTGCAGCCGGCTTGAATTGCGGTTGAATCTTCCTTGGCTTCTTGTCCAACGGGGGATGGAAGTGTCATTTCTGTTCGAAGATTATTGCCTCGACGCTGACCGGCGCGAACTGAGGCGCGGCTCCGCACTGATCCCTGTCGGACCTAAGGTGTTCGATTTGTTGCTTTTCCTGGTTCGGAACCGCGAACAGGTTGTGACAAGAGATGATCTCCTGCAGGCCGTGTGGGAGGGGCGGATCGTGTCCGAATCCACGCTGACGAGCCACATCAACGCGGCTCGAAACGCGATTGGCGACACTGGGAGGGAGCAGCGCCTGATCCGGACGGTCTTCAGCAAAGGCATCCGGTTCGTCGGCAAGATCGTTGAGGCAGAATCGACCGCGGACGGCTCGGTCACGAACGAAAGTACCGCGATCGGAAAACTCGTTCTGACCTTACCGGATTCACCGTCGATCGCGGTGCTGCCCTTCCGGAATCTGAGTGGCAACGTCGAACAGGATTATTTTGCCGACGGTGTCGTCGAGGACATCATCACCGCGTTATCGCATATTCGCTGGCTGTTCGTGATCGCCCGCAACTCCAGTTTCACCTACAAGGGCAAGTCGGTGGACGAGAAGCAGGTGGGACGCGAGCTCGGGGTACGGTATGTCGGCGAGGGCAGTGTTCGCCAGTCCGAGAGCCGGATCCGGATCACGGGACAGCTCGTCGATGCGTTGGCCGGCACCCACCTTTGGGCCGATAGATTCGAAGGAAGGTTAGACGATATCTTCGAGCTTCAGGATCAGATCGCGAACAGCATCGTCGGGGCGATCGCCTCTCAGCTCGAGCGGGCCGAGATCGAGCGCGCAAAGCGGAAGCCGACTGGTAGCCTCAGTGCCTACGATAACTACCTGCGCGCGATGCCGCATTTGCATCGGGGAACGCGCGAAGCGATCGACCTAGCTCTGCCGCTGTTCTACAAGGCCATGCAGCTCGACCCTGAGTTTGCCTCTGCGCATGCGATGGGCGCCTGGTGCCATGTCTGGCGGAAGATAAACGGCTGGATGACCGATCGGGAGCAGGAATTCGCGGAAGGCGTTCGATTGGCGCGCCTTGCGGTGGAATTGGGTAAGGACGACGCCGTTGCGCTGACAAGAAGTGCAACTGCGCTTGCCCATCTCGCCGGCGACTTGGACGGCGGCATCGCGCTCATCGACAAAGCGCTCGTTCTCAACCCGAACCTGGCGGCGGCCTGGTTCTTGGGCGGCTTTCTCAAAACGGAGAGCGGCGACCCCGACGCCGGGATCGAATTTTTGCTGCGCGCGATGCGACTCAGTCCTTTGGACCCGGAGATGTTCCGGATCCACGCGGGCATGGCGCTGTCGCATTTGTTTGCTGAGCGCTTCGACATCGCCACATTATGGGCCGAGCAATCTTTCAGACAATTGCCGGTTTTTTTGCTTCTGGTGGCCATCTTCGCCGCCAGTCATGCGCTCGCTGGTCGAACGGAGCGGGCGGGGAAAGCGGTCGACCATATCCGCAAGCTGGATTCCACGTTTCGTATCTCCAGCCTCCAAGGCTGGATCCCGATCCAGCGACCGGAGCATATCGCCCTGTTCGAAAACGGCTTGCGTCAAGCGGGGCTACCGGAGTGACAAGCACCTGCATGTCTCAGTCACTGATCTAGGCATGGCCGCTGGCTGCGGCCTTCTCTCGCATAGCGAATTCAGGATTTCGAGCACTCCGCCCCGACCACGTCGAAAGTGGGATCCGCTACATCAGCGGACTTATGGGTGACCTGTATAATTCGACTGGTTTCCGACCATGGTGTTCACGTCACCGATCTGATTGACCTCGACCCATTTGTTCGCCTATGGGCATGTATCCCAAGCCGCTACGGTTGAGCTGCGGAAGGCTGCCGGCGAAATCGAGATTGCGATCGTCTGTGTATGACGAAACGGCAGAATCGCCATCCATGTGAAGTTCGAGTTTTTGGATGGATCCGCCGACAGTCTTGGCGTGCACAGAATTGATCTTCTCGAGTACCATGTCTTCGATCGCCTTCTTTTCGGCGACCTTCATTCGCCCTTGCTCCCGGTCGTGTTCGAATTTGGCGTCCGAGCCGACGCCCTCTGTCAGAGCGGCGGCACGACGGCGGATACGACGCAAGATGCGGTTGCCCTCGATTTCATGGCAGATGTCGCCATCCCCGATCGCGAACAGCTCGCCTTCACCTCCGAAGGAGGCGTGAAATGCCTTTTTCGTCTTGGTCCCCCTTCCAGTAAGACAGCTCGGCCAGCCATGGCGACTTGGTCTCGGGCCAGAAGCCAAAAATCAGGAACTGGAAGGACTGGGTATCCGTCCTTGTGTGCGTTTTCGGGTGCCGATCGGCCATCGCCTCGACGAAATTGGCGGTCATCTCTGGTTCGGGAAGGGTGGCGGACCCCATCGTGGCCAAGCTGCCCATGCACTTCTCGACAAGGGCTATGATGGTCAACGCCTCGAAACAATAGCCGGCGAAAGCAATGCCGATTTGAGTGACGTGATAGGGGTTGGTCCAAACCCCACCGCGTTGAGTATCGCGGCTCTTTTCAAGTTCACGGCACCGCAGAGGAATCGCGAAAAGCTTCACCGTCAGCTCGGTAAACGGCACCCATTCGTGCTTCTTTTTCTCGAACGCAGCCCGGCTGTCGGCAATAGCCGTTATCCGGCTCAGTCCGCTGGATTCGTCCCACCACACGTATTCTTTTCAACGTTGCTCAGACCAACGACGATCCGTTCGAGTTCTTCTTCTTCGAAATCTACAAAGATCAGGCAGCGTTCAACGAGCATATCGGCTACGAGCGCGTGCAAGCGCATATCCAGTCCGTTCGCCCCTGGCGGAAGAAGGTTCTTGGTCGAAGAAGCTGACCAACATCAGCTGACACTTCCTGGAATACGAGAGCGTCGCAATCGATCGACGTGGATCGAGCGAGGTGCTGCCGACCGGCGGTAAGGCTCATCGTTCAAAGCTCCCGAGCGGTAGCTCGGCGAGAGCCCCTCACGAAGGGCTCCTCCCTCAGACTTGGTCCGGCGTTGCTCGCGTACGCCGGACCAATTTTTCTGCGAGGTACCAACGTGATCGTTGCAGGCCAAGACCAGCTAGCCCTTTCGCTCGCCGATATTGAGAAGGCGTATCGCCGCATAAAGGACCATGTGGTCCGCACGCCCCTTCTGGAGAGCGATGCGCTGAATTCGCGTGTGGTCGTTTCTGGTGCGAAACTGGCGCGCTCCTCAGCTTCCGCGTCCCTGGCGTTCCCGAGTATTGCGAAGCGTCGTACGTCGCCTTTTGCGGGATTCCGGCAAATTGGTTGGGGAAACCCGCTGATCCGGCTGAGGCTTGAGCGTCGCCTTGACATGTTCGGCGAGCTTCAATGCGCTGTCGGCATTCGAAGCAAGTCGAGACAGCAGCTGGGACAACACTTTGAATTCCTCCCGCGTCAGCATCCCAAACAACGCGTCGTTGACTG
>NZ_LGHM01000329.1 GCF_001908185.1 Bradyrhizobium sp. AS23.2 | reverse complement strand
GACCAGACCAGGCTGTAGGCTTCTCTCATGAGACAGAAGCATTGCGCGATTCGGCCTCACGGGCCAGCTGGATTAGGTTTCCGACAGGGACAATGGCCATCGGTACTCCTCATGGAGTCTATGAACCAATGTTGGGATCCGATTGGCAATGCAGCCGGATCATGCTGTTGGTGACCACCTGTGCTCACTCAAGCGTTAGACCGGAATAAATGCCGAGACAGCTTGCAGACGAACGCCAGGTTCAGCCGCTCAATCGCGGGGCGATCCGGTTACGCCGATATCGAGTACCGCGACATTACCTCCGAAGGTTTGCTTCGAGCGAGCTCGTTCAAGGGCCTGAGCCGCAAATAGGAACGGTGACTTTGGGATCGCGTTGCCTGTGCGGCTCCGCAGAGGGGCGCGTCCTAAGCGCCGAGGCAACGATGAAGACCAAGGCACCCGGTGAGCTCTCGCACTATTCCAAGATAACCTCGTCTGCTCAGCAATTTTATAAGGAGGCGGCAGACTGCCGCGCGGAGGCGGCTCGCAGCCTCAACCAAGTCGATCGAGATGGTTGGTCGAAGCTTGCCAGCGAGTGGACAGAACTCGCTCTCGCGGCTGAGAGGGGCCAGATCTTCCGGCGCGGCTAGCGTGGATGCGTCACAGCAAAACATGCCGTTGGTTGGGTTAAGCCCCCGCGCACAGGATGCCGTGCGCCGCGCCTTCTTTTTGCAGTGCAACGAAACCAACACGCGTGCCCACCCGTAGGGGGTAAGCGCTGTTTTCAGGCCACAGCTTTGAGGTCGTGGCGGCAATATGCCCACGGCAGCAACTGATCGATGTCGCTATTCGGATGGCCATTGACGATCCTGGTGAGCGCGTCGGTTAAGTAGGCAAG
>NZ_LGHM01000328.1 GCF_001908185.1 Bradyrhizobium sp. AS23.2 | reverse complement strand
GCCGGCGCCAGCGCATGCGCGATCGCGAGCGAAGCGAGCAGCGCGATCGCCGCCGCCATCAGCAGCGCGACGTCGATCACGTTGAGGATATACTCCCAGGCCAGCGAGATGGCGGCCGCCGCATCCGGCGTGGCGACGACCGTACCGGCGGCCGCGGCGCGCGGACTGACCGGCCGTATCACTTCGGCGTGGTTGCCGAGGAAAGTCGGCACGATGGCGGCGAACCAGCGCGGCGGAGTCTTGCCTAGTCCCTCGCTCTGGCCGCAGAGCGGCTTCTCGAATGCTGTTGCGGGCTGGAACTCGACGCAGACGCCCGGCGAGATCAGCTTCATCGTCTCCAGCGTGCGCCAGTCCGGAACCGGCAGGAGATGCTCGCGCGTTCTGCTGCTGCGCAACAGGAACTCGTGCCAGTACAACGCCTGAAGCGCCTGCGCGACCCGCTGTGCCGAGGCCGCAGTCGCCCGGTCGACGCTGCGATAGGCGTCAAAAGTGGCCCACACGGTCGCGGCTCCAAGGCAGAGCACGACGATGAGAAGCAGGCGGGCGACAAGCTGAAGCACGAGGCGCATGCGGTCATCCCCGACGTTTGGTAAAGTCAGCCTAACAATGCCGCCGCGCCTTGCCAATTGCGGGGAACGGCAGGATTGCAGCTCGGGCAAATTTCCCAAGCCGGATTGGGCATGGCTCTTTGGACCGGGCGCTGCGGCTTTGATCTAATCAGCGGGGCATCGTTGCAGGCCAGGAGCAGTGCAGCATGAGTTCGATGACGATTGGACCGATCGCGGAGACCGCGACCGACCCATCCGAGCGCAGTGCGCTCCTGTTCTGGATGATTTTCACCGGGCTTTCGATCTTCGCGGTCGTGCTGCTCTGGCGCTTCGGCCTGATCCATTTGATGCTGACCTCGGACCGCACCTACATTTCCAGCGTGATCGCGGTGCTCTATGTCGTCACCTGCGGCCACTGTTTCCTGCGCACGCGGGCGATCGCGCGCGAGGGGGCGGCAGCGCGGCGCTGCCGCGCGTG
>NZ_LGHM01000327.1 GCF_001908185.1 Bradyrhizobium sp. AS23.2 | reverse complement strand
AGACATCGCTAGGCCAGCTGGTTCACGACCAGAAAAACGGGCACCTCGAAAAGAAGATCAGAAAGGCAGAATAGTCAGCCGTCCGTTCGGCTTGTCAGCCGATCGCTCTGCCGGCATGAACGTGGCAACGCGCCCCGGTCCGCATCAGAACTCGATTGGCCGAGCCCTCGAGGCTACCGGCGTCGCGTTCATCCCGGATGAACGGGCGCGGAGCTGGCGTGAGGATGAAGAAGCGGAAGCGCTGATTTTTTATTGGAAAGTACCCCCACCCTTTTGGGGCCCCGGCCCGCCCACTTGCGAGCGTCAAAAGAGCCCTTTTCATAGCCGATGCGGATGGGAAAATCGGACGAACTTACTCATCCCATAAAAGAACGAATTATTTTGTGCCGATAATGCTGAATCTGCCTGTTTTCATAGGTCGAAAAATGACACGGAAAATCGAAATAAATCGAATTTTCGGCCTGGTGTTGGCCGGTTGGATGCTTACGAACTTTTCGGCCCCGGTTGAGGCACAGATGGTGAGCGTTGACGGCAACACGCTTCTGAGCCTGTGCAATGCGAACATCAAGCAAGAACGCACAGGCGATTGGGCAATGAAGGGTGGGACCTGCTTGGGATATCTGACTTCGATCGCGAACATCCAGATGTCAGGGGTCGCTATCGGCGGGCGCAGAGCCTGCATACCGGCCAATGTCGATATGAACCAAGTGGTAGACGTGTTCAGATCCTACTTGCGAGATCACCCTGAGAGGCGACATCTGCTGGCTGCAAATCTTGCGGCTGAAGCCTTCGGCGCAGCTTTCCCGTGCGGCCGGAGGGACTAGCAGAGCTAATCCTCGAATGGGAATAGGGGGCTCGGCTCCTGCGCTGCCCCAAAGTAGCGCTCAATCAGTGGCTGGTTCGATGATCGATATCTGGTGTAAGCGAAGCGTCGGGCCTGGCTGACGACTTTCTTGTTCACTTCCGTCACAACCCTCGTCTGATCGGTCGCCATCAAGCTTTGGAAGACGTGAGTACTGTTAGCGGCCACGAAGAGCTTCCTTGGACCAACTGGAAGAGAAATGAAGCCATCGCGCTCTCTTATTCTCCAATAGTGGGTCGGACGGTCTGACGTGATAAACTCGTGCTTCGATTGGGGTAGGTCGAAGACCTTCCACTTCATACCGTTGATATGTGTTCCTAGCTCGATGATCTCGATGCCGCGCATGATCATATTTATCGTGACCTTGTGCACGATGTTAGGGTCGCGCCGCGTCAGGAACTCTTCGAAACTAT
>NZ_LGHM01000326.1 GCF_001908185.1 Bradyrhizobium sp. AS23.2 | reverse complement strand
CGGAGAATATCGAGCGCGTCGTTACGGAAGATCAGCTTTCGTATTCTCAGTGATCTAGCGCGCTTGGTGACGGTAGGAGTCTAGTCGTGCTGAATGATCGAGAAAATATCCTGAGGGCGCTCCGCGAAAAGCCACTCAAAGTCTACGAAGTCATGAAACGCGCCAATGTCGTGAATGAGGAAGCTTGCCAATCCCTCCTATTGAAAATGCGAGACGAAGGCTTGGTGAAGTTCGATATCCACAAAGGGCGATGGCTCATCGGATGATGAGCGAAATTGCAGCGTCCGTCCGGCGCTGATCAGGGGAGCCGCCGCGCATTCCTACCTGCGCACCAAGCTGGACTTGCGCCCCGACTGATTCCAATCCAGCTTGTGGTTTGGCATGCACTCGCACGGGCCTCCGAAATGTTCACGAGTCCGCTACTCGCGCGCAATCAAGTGGAGCTGATGCAGATCGACACCGTCGCAAAAAAGAAAGCCGCGTAAGCGGCTAGCCAGTTTTCCTTATCTTGAGGAGTCGGCGTAGCCGGCGGTCTCGAAGGATGAGGCCCGCAACCGCCTCTCGTCCCTCAAGAAGTCGCGCAGTCGCGCGGTCTTTGGGATGTGACCAGTTGAAAACGGAGATCATTGTGTCAGCCAAAGAAGTTAAATTCAGCGTTGATGCCCGCGACAGGATGCTGCGCGGCGTCGACATTCTCAACAACGCCGTCAAGGTGACGCTCGGCCCCAAGGGCCGCAACGTCGTGCTCGATAAATCCTTCGGCGCGCCTCGCATCACCAAGGACGGCGTCACCGTCGCCAAGGAGATCGAGCTCGAGGACAAGTTCGAGAACATGGGCGCGCAGATGGTGCGCGAAGTGGCCTCTAAGGCGGCCGATGCGGCCGGCGACGGCACCACCACCGCAACTGTGCTGGCCGCGGCCATCGTGCGGGAGGGCGCCAAGTCGGTTGCCGCCGGCATGAACCCGATGGACCTCAAGCGCGGTATCGATCTGGCTGTGGACGCCGTGGTCGCCGACCTCGTAAAGAACTCCAAGAAGGTCACCTCGAACGAGGAAATCGCCCAGGTCGGCACGATTTCGGCCAATGGCGACGCCGAGATCGCATTGCCGATGCAATGAAGAAGGTTGGCAACGAGGGCGTCATCACGGCTGAGGAAGCCAAGTCGCTCGAGACCGAGCTGGAGGTCGTCGAGGGCATGCAGTTCGACCGCGGCTATATCTCACCCTACTTCGTCACCAACGCCGACAAGATGCGTGTTGAGTTCGACGATGCCTACATCCTCATCAACGAGAAGAAGCTCTCCTCCTTGAACGAACTGCTGCCGCTGCTCGAGGCCGTGGTGCAGACCGGCAAGCCGCTGGTCATCATCGCGGAAGACGTCGAAGGCGAAGCGCTTGCGACCTTGGTCGTCAACCGCCTGCGCGGCGGGTTGAAGGTCGCGGCCGTCAAGGCGCCGGGCTTCGGCGATCGCCGCAAGGCCATGCTGCAGGACATCGCGATCCTGACCGGTGGCCAGGCGATCTCGGAAGACCTCGGCATCAAGCTCGAGAACGTCACGCTCAACATGCTCGGCCGCGCCAAGAAGGTGATGATCGACAAGGAGACCACCACGATCGTCAACGGCGCCGGCAAGAAGGCCGACATCGAGGCGCGGGTCAATCAGATCAAGGCGCAGATCGAGGAGACCACCTCGGACTACGACCGCGAAAAGCTGCAGGAGCGTCTGGCCAAGCTCGCGGGCGGCGTCGCGGTGATCCGCGTCGGTGGCGCGACTGAAGTCGAGGTGAGGGAGCGTAAGGATCGCGTGGATGACGCGATGCATGCGACCCGTGCGGCGGTGGAAGAAGGCATCGTGCCGGGCGGCGGCGTCGCCCTGCTCCGTGCCTCCGAGCATCTCAAGGGGCTGCGCACCAAAAACGACGACCAGAAGACCGGCGTCGACATCGTGCGCAAGGCGCTATCCGCGCCGGCCCGCCAGATCGCGATCAACGCGGGCGAGGACGGCTCGGTGATCGTCGGCAAGATCCTCGAGAAAGATCAGTACTCCTACGGCTTCGACTCCCAGACCGGCGAGTACGGCAACCTCGTCTCCAAGGGCATCATCGACCCGACCAAGGTGGTTCGCGTGGCGATCCAGAACGCGGCCTCGGTCGCGGCTCTCTTGATTACCACCGAAGCCATGGTGGCCGAAGTTCCGAAGAGGAGCGCAGGCGGCGGCATGCCTCCGGGCGGTGGCGGCATGGGTGGTATGGACTTCTAAGTCCAACCATTCAGCGCTCAAAAGAAAGAAGGGCCTGGCAGTGTGCCGGGCCTTTCTGCATTAGCTTAGCTACACGTCCATCTCGGCGACGTGATAGCTGCATGGAGATGACCGCTCTCCAGGGATCAAGGTCATTCGCGCCTGTTTAACGATCTCAGACTCACTTCCGCTTTCCGCGATCGAACACTACTGCTCTAGTGTGAATCCAACTCGCAAAGTGACCTGGTAATATTGGACAGACCCATTTTCGATATGGCCTCTCGTTTGCACGACTTCGAACCATTTCATCTCGCGAATGGTCTTTGATGCGCGGGTGATGGCATTTTGAATAGCATCTTCTATACTTTTTTCGGAATATCCTACGAGTTCTAGAATCGTATAAACGTGATCCTTCATTCGGTTGCCGGCATGGCGAACCTCCGCTGGTGAGCCAGGTCTATTCTGAACGAGTTCTAACCTCTCGAGTTCCGCTACTTCTGCGAGGGAAGCTGGAGCGAACCGCGGGGATCGAACTCTACACCTTCAGAATGTCCGCAAGGGGTCATTCGCGACGAACCCCACCGATCATGACCGACATCCGATGTCCGCTTCGTCCCACTTGCGACCGAAACGGCGTGGCACCGCAATATGTCGCGAAGGGCCAGGAACGGAAG
>NZ_LGHM01000325.1 GCF_001908185.1 Bradyrhizobium sp. AS23.2 | reverse complement strand
TGATGCTCACTTYGCGCCCGCGCCCTCTGCCAGAGCGCGTGCGGACACCTTTGGGGGTCTTGCGTCATTTGTTGATCTGAATGCGCCGACGCCGTCCGAACTGCGCGATGATGCTCACTTCGCGCCCGCGCCCTCTGCCAGAGCGCGTGCGGACACCTTTGGGGGTCTTGCGTCATTTGTTGATCTGAATGCGCCGACGCCGTCCGAATTGCGCGATGATACGCACTTTGGGCCCGCGCCCTCTGCCAGAGCGCGTGCGGACACCTCCGGGGGTCTTGCGTCATTTGTTGAGCTGAGTGCGCCGACGCCGTCCGAACTGCGCGATGATGATCACTCCGCGCCCTCGCCCTCTGCCAGGGCTCCAACCGGCATCTACCGCGGTTTTCCTTTGGTTGATCTGACAACGCCGACGCCGTCTGGGTTAGATGAGGTTGATTCCGTGAGGGCGGCTCCGACCACCTACTCGGAGGCTCAGAGCGGGGCGACAGCCTCGTCCCGGGACGGCGGGCTAGTGCTTGGAGACGATGAATGGCTGGGTGATGAGCATATCCATAGGGATTACGAGCTGCTGGAGCAGCTGTTGCAGCGGAACCGTCCGGATCTCGCCGCCCGAACGCAGTTCGTGGATCCCATGGTTGCCCATTATCAGCTGCGCTTGGCCGCTACCGATAGCGACGCGCGACGCACACTCCAGCTCCTCATCGATCGGAATGGTAATGATACAGCCGACTTCCTGTTTCTGCCAATGAACGATGCCGATCGTCTTAATGAGCTCGGCGAGCATTGGTCGTTGCTATTCGTTGATCGCAGCGACAGGCAGCGGCCGGTCGCCTATCACTACGATTCCGTCCGGGGATACAACGACAACCGCGCAGCAAAGCTCGCGAAACGGCTGAGCCTCAGCCTAAAGGCAGCCGACATGGCCCAGCAGCAGAACACCTACGATTGCGGCGTCTTTGTCGTGGACGGCACGCGAGCGCTGGTCCGACGATTGGCGCAAGGAGAGCGACCCGAACACGAGCCGTTGCACCTCGACAACCTCGTCGCTGATCGACAGGCACTCCAAAGCCGGCTTAGCATTACACCTTTATTTCCTTAGTGCGCTCTGCGCGCTTTGACTGATGAGCCCTGCGCCACAAGGATCGACCTGGCGCTGGAGCTGCCGGAGCTGTCTCCGCGCGAACTGGCCGTGCGGCTCACCGACGAGCGGAAGTACTTCGTCTCGGAAGCGTCAGTCTATCGGCTGCTGAAGGCGCATGA
>NZ_LGHM01000324.1 GCF_001908185.1 Bradyrhizobium sp. AS23.2 | reverse complement strand
AGCAGCATACAGGTGAAGCCCAACACACGGCCTTCCCTGCGCAGTGGTTTGACGGCTTATGCCGTGCTCTCCCGGGAGCCGAGTTCGTTCTGGATAGCTTACTTACGCTTCCGGCGACATGGCGCACTATGCTCGGATTTGCCGCTGGCCCAAATCGGTCGCGAAGGACCAAGAGGTGACACTGCGCGGCCCCTGAAGCAATGCCCCAGTGGAAGACCGGGGACAGTATGGCTGCAGCGTGGTATCATTCCCACTGGTAGGCAGCTCTCTCGGGAGAGGCACATGCCAGCCACAATCGGACGGCGGACCATCACTTGGCCAGTGACCGCGCGGGCGCAGCAACCTATGCCAGTGATCGGTGTGCGTAGCTTTAGCGTGGGGAAAGCACGCATTCTGATGATGCATTTCGTCAAGGTCCTGATGGAAGTCCGCCACCTCGAAAATCAGAATGTCATCATAGAATGGCGTTGGGCAGAAGGCTATTACGACCGCTTACCGGAGGCGGAGGCGACCTAGTCTATCGGGCAGAGAGGAGAGCGTCGTGGCGGGCATCAGTCGGCGAGGACTATTCAAGGTTTCCGGCGCTGGTCTTATGGAGGCTAGGTTCGGCGGCCTCGCAGCGATCCTAGCTTCGGGAGGCGCGCCCGCCTACGCGCAGGCGACGACCATCCATTGGCTTCGTGGATCCAGTTTCGTGCCGGCGTCGGACGTTCTTTTAAAAGGTGAAATCACGAGAGAATGTCAGAAGGCGCTTGGGATCAAACTCACAGTCGAAACGATCAACCCGAATGACATCCAGGCGCGCATCACTTCCTCGATCCAGTCAAGATCGGGCCCCGACATAGTAAACGTCGTTAATAATTGGGCGCATTTGTATTCCGAGAGCTTGGCCGAAGTCGACGACGTGGCGGAGGAACTTGGCAACTCTCAAGGCGGCTTTTACGAGACCTCTCGCTTAGCTGCATACGACGGTAAGCGCTGGCTCGCCGTTCCTTTCAACATCACCGGCATTCAAATAGCCTACCGGAAATCGTGGTTTACCGAGGCCGGTTATGCGAAATTCCCAGAAACGTGGGAGCAGTATCGCGAAGCCGGCAAAAAGCTCAAGGCTAAGGGCCGTCCCATTGGTCAGACGCTCGGTCACACCTTCGCTGACGCGCCGAATTTTTTCTATCCATATCTCTGGTCTTGGGGTGGCAAGGAGGTCGAGCCGGACGGCAAGACGATCGTGCTCAATAGCAGGGAGACGGTCGAGGCTGTCAAGTTCATGGCGGCGTTCTGGAAGGACGCCCACGAGGAAGGCGGACTTGCCTGGGACGACACGAGCAACAACCGCGCCTTCTTGGCTGGCACAATCTGCGCGACCAATAACGGCGCTTCCATTTACCTTGAAGCTTTACGCAAACCGGATGCGTATCAGACCGAGGCCGGCGACCCGATCAAGGACGACATCCTTCACGCCCCGCTACCGGCAGGTCCAGCTGGGCAGTTCAGCTTCCATATCCCTACGTCTAACATCGTTCTGCGTTATTCGAACAATCAGAAGCCGGCCAAAGAGTTCATCCGCTGGATGAGTTCCAAACCGATCTTTGAAAAGTACTTCGTTACGCTACAGGGCTTCAGTGTCGGCCCCACGACTGATTGGGAGAAGCATCCGCTGTGGGACAAGGATCCGGTCATGCTTCCGTTCCGGTCGGCGGCACGGACTGGGCGGCTAATGGGCTATGCGGGGCCATCCAGCCGTCAGGCTGCGGAGGTGCTGACCAAGCACATCATCGTGGATATGTTCGCGAAGGCCGTGCAAGGCATGCCAGCCGAAGCTGCAGTGAAGTGGGCCGAAGCTGAATGCCTGAAAGCATATGCCTAGCCCTTGACTACACCGCTGACCTGAAATGCCCGCTTCTGGCCATCGCGTCATTTCGCAGCGACGCGGAATTTGGTCGCTATCGGGGGCGGGTTCAACGGATCGCCGCAACACATTTTGCGAACTTCTCAGCCGGGGTTTGAAAGAGCAAGGTCTTTCGTGGCCTTTCATTGAGCTGCCTGGCGA
>NZ_LGHM01000323.1 GCF_001908185.1 Bradyrhizobium sp. AS23.2 | reverse complement strand
GAAACTCAGCTCCGGGCAGGCGAAGGTAAAGTATCTTCTCGTTTGGCTCCGAAGTCGGGATGGCCAGTGGCACGCGCATCGCGACATCTGGAATAACATGCCGACGGGCTAGAGTGGGCAACAAGGCTTACCGATGGTCCTCTACTTCCGGAATTGGCCCTTCGCGTCATTTCGTTGCCGCGCAGTAAGTAGGTCGCTTTCGGGGAAAAGCAGACATCAGATTTTCGCAAAAGATCTCACGGCCAAACAGGTACGCCGTCCAGCCCTGCGGTTTCTGGCAGGCCGCAGATCAGGTTCGCATTCTGCACCGCCTGACCGGCCGCTCCCTTGCCGAGATTGTCGACCACGCCCATCGCGATCACCAAGTTGCGCTCTGGATCGGCCGCATAGCTGACGAACGCGAGGTTCGAGCCGGTAGCCCATTTGGTCTGCGGCGGCTTGTCGGTCACGCGGACGAACGCCCGCCCCTCGTAGAAGCACCGGGCCGCGTCCAAGCACTGGCTCGTGGTGGCGCGGCCGCGGCAGTACATGGTGACGAGAACGCCGCGGGTCATCGGCACCAAGTGTGGCGTGAACACCAGCCCGGCCGCGCTGCTGCCAGTCAGCCGCTCGATCGTCTTGGCCATCTCGGGCATGTGGACGTGCTTCAGCAGACCGTAGGGCACCAAGTTCTCGTTGCTCTCGGCGTAGCCGAACTTGCTGTCGGCGCCGCCCCGACCGGCACCGGAGATGCCAGTCTTAGCGTCGATCACGATGTTGCCAGGCTCGATCAGCTTGTTGACCAGCAGCGGCGCCAGCGCGTTCAGCGTCGCCGCGGGGAAGCAGCCGGGGTTGGCAACGCGGGTCTGCCCCTCGATCTGGGCTGGCCAGACGTCGGCCAGGCCGTACGCCCAACCCTCGACGTAGCGATGGTCGCCGCCGATGTCGACGATCTTCACGTCCTTGGGGACGCGCGCCAGCGCCTCGGCCGAGGCGCCCGTGGGCAGCGACGCGAACAGCACGTCGAGCTTCGGCAGGGTCACAGGGTCCCACTTCTCGATCACCAACTCGGCCAGCTTGGCCGGCACACCAGGGAAGCGGTCCACCAACCGGCTGCCGGCGCTGCCCTCGCCCGCGGCGTAGATTAGCTCGAAAGACGGGTGGCTCGCGACCAGGCGCATCGCCTCGCCGCCGCCAAAACCGCTGATCCCGACAATGCCGACGCGAATGCTCATGGTGGTGCCCTACTGCTGGACTGAGTGAACAAGTTTAGCGACTCGCGCTGCAGGCGCGGCGCCTCGCTATACCAAACCAAGGCGTTTTCACACAGCCTCGGTCGTTTCCCAACTATTTTTCGTCCATCCCGACGTGCGACGGTGGACACCTTAAGGACATCGAAGAAACGGTTGTAGTTGTCGTGCCGTGACGCTCTCGCGGTGATCCGCTGAGGCGGGATGACAGCTTCCGCTTCTGGCCCCTTAGCCGACATGATTGGTCGGGGTGACCGGCGTCCGCTTTCAGGGATGGAGCGGACGAGGGGGCCACGTCGGCTTGTGACCCTGGCTGTGTAGAAACACGAAAGATCGAAACGCGGCGAGAATTACATTCTTCATTTCGTGCTTTAAGTTGGTCGCGCTTGCGAGTTTGGGGGCTAAGAAGGTCGTGGACGAAT
>NZ_LGHM01000322.1 GCF_001908185.1 Bradyrhizobium sp. AS23.2 | reverse complement strand
GCCTACGGCGGGCCCTCAGGATGAGGTCACGTTTCGCGGCGAGATATCAAACCCTCATGGTGAGGAGCCCGCCGAAGCGGGCGTAGCGGACGATGCTTCGCATCGCCGCGAGAACAATGCAGGCCGCGCACGGTCGGCCCCCTCTCAACGGTCATATGCGATAGCCCTGCTAATCCCTGGAGGTCACCAGCTTGCTGAAGCTGCCGACCAGCCATGCTCTTGCGCGCGCAACATAGTCTCTCGCCGTGCGGCTGAAGGCGCGGACGACGCGCCAGGCTTCGGTTGCTCGTAGCCATGCCCTCACCTCGGCGAACTTACCGTGCGCCCAGGCGAAAGCTGGAATCCGCATCAGCTTGTCGCGCGTGAGATGGAACAGCCGTTCGACCAGCACGAGCTTGAGCAGCTCGCCGACGAGGAGAGTCGCCGCGCCGCTCAGGACCTGACCGGTTGCGGCGAGGTAAGCAGCCACCGGCTTGATCGGCTCCAGGATGATCACGGGAATGGAAAACAAGGCGAGCGACGGATAAGGCGGCAGCGATCTGATCCAGGCCCGCAATCGCTTGAATTCGAAATGGCGCCCAATCCAGCGCGATATCGGCCCCGTCACGGCCATGAAGACCGCATCCACCAGGAAGTAGATGGCAGCCAGGATGTAAGCAACGGGTTTCAGGATTCGCTTCACGATAACTCTCCCGCGAACTGAAAGCCGGAACTTGGGCCTAAGTTTCACCCCGGCGTGAATAAGTCGCGGATTCCTGAAGGAACTTTTTGGGCATCGTTTCGCCTCTCCGCCAATTATACCGCTCAAATCTCCGCGTACACCTCCAGGAGATTGCCGTCGGGGTCGCGGAAGAACAGCGTCCTATGTCCAAACGACTGGTTCGCTGGCGGCGACAACGGCGCCACGCCCTGCCGCGCGAGCTCGTCAGCGCATTGATCGACCTCGGCTGCGGACACCTTGAAGGCCATTTGCAGCGAGGCGCTCCCCGTCGGCGTCGGGGCATCCGCCGCAGTTCGGCTCGGTCTCGCCAGGGCGAGCGTGTTGCTGCCGACCCCGTACTCGATCCAGTTCGGCGAAAGTTCGCGCAGCAGCGGAAACACGAGAACGTCCTCATAGAAGCGCCGCATCGCGGCCATGTCGCGCACAAAGATGACGGTGTAGTCGATCGCACGAATGGCGCGGAAGGGCGAGCGGGTGTGTCGGCCTGGTTCGCTTGTCTGCTCGTCCATCATGGAATCCTTTATTCCCAACGTCGCAGCATGTAGCCCGCATAGAGCGACGCGGAATGCGGGACCGGGCGGTCCCGGATCTCGCTTCGCTCCATCCGGGCTTCTGTAACGGGCCTGAGTTAGTCAATCCCTTTTTGCGTCATCCACTCGCCGGGAACCTGCTTCTGTACGGGATCGGCGCGGTGGCCG
>NZ_LGHM01000321.1 GCF_001908185.1 Bradyrhizobium sp. AS23.2 | reverse complement strand
GCAGCTAGGATCAATCTATGAGCGCATTCTTCAGTTTGGCCTAAAAGTCGACGATAACCAAATTATAGTCGATGCCGACGACGCCGCTCGTCACGAGTCGGGTAGCTATTACACGCCAGATAGCCTTGTGATGTTGATCATTGAGAGAGCCGTGGCACCTCTGATCAACGAACGGCGTGAGGAATTCATAAAGAAGTCGGACGCCCTTGCCGACGATGAACGCACACTAAATCAGAGATTAGCAGAGCTCAGTGGCGTCGATCCGGCCGCTCGCATATTGGATCTGAAGATCTGCGATCCGGCGATGGGGTCGGGTCATTTCCTTGTCAGTTTGGTCGATTGGCTGGCCGACAAGGTCCTTGCGGTGATGGCTGAATCGGAAATAACGGTTGATTGGGCGGATAACAAATACCAATCGCCACTAGCGCATGAAATCGTTCGCGTACGCACCGAAATTGTAAGGCACGCGGAGCAGCACGGTTGGCCGATCGTCGCAGAGCAGTTAGAGGATCGTCACCTCGTTCGACGCATGATCCTTAAGCGCTGCATTTACGGCGTCGATAGCAATCCAATGGCAGTAGAATTGGCCAAGGTGGCGCTATGGCTGCATACTTTTACGGTCGGTGCACCGCTATCGTTTCTTGATCATCATCTTCGATGTGGCAACTCGGTATTCGGCTCATGGGTTCGCCCCGCGATGGACCAACTAAAGGACTGGGGAAGCCCACTTCTAATACATGAACCGCTGAAGAGAGCCCTTGGCGCAGCCGCCGGAATGCAAATGATCGAGCGCCTGACTGATGCCGATATTGCGGAGGTGCATCAGTCAAAGCAGCTCTTCGGCGGCATTGAGTCGATGACAGCTGAATTGAAAGGCTTGCTCTCCATCGTTGACGCCGTGGAGTGGCAAGGATCTCGCAGTAAGCTCGACAAAGCAGCCTTGCAAGAATTGATGAAAGGCAAGTTCGGAAACCCAACGGCCTTGGTTTTGGGCACCGATGAAGTTCGTGTGCCGACCCAATCGGCTAGTTTGGAATCGGCGAAGCAACTGGAGCTGGAAAAACGAAAAAGAGAGATTACGAAGAAACAGGTATTCTCAGAGTTTCAAACGGCAGTTCGGATGAAAGAATGGCTTCCCAACATCCGAGCTGCCTTGTCACACAATTTCTTTCATTGGCAGATCGCTTACCCCGGCGTTTGGCGAAATTGGGAGGATGAGCACGTTTCCGGCGGCTTCGATGCCGTCGTGGGTAATCCACCTTACGTACGTCAGGAATTGTTAGGAGCGATCAAGCCCGCTCTAAAGCGCGAATATCCGCACATCTATGACGGATATGCCGATTTGTATGTCTACTTCTACGAACTCGGGTTGAAGCTTCTTCGACCCGGGGGCCGACTGTCGTACGTCGTAACCAATAAGTGGATGAAGGCGGGCTACGCCGAAGGATTGCGCGAACTGTTTAGCAATCAGGCATGGGTTGAATTCGTCGCCGATTTCGGTCACGCAAAGAAATTTTTCCCAGACGCTGATGTATTTCCATCGGTGATCATATTGAGGAAGCCAAACGCGAGCGGCGGACCCGCTGACACCCAAGTTTGCGTCATCCCACGCGATGCAGTGCCAGAGAAAGGATTAAGTGAAGCAGTTACACGTGCAACTTACTCTTTGCCGCGCGCGAACTTCACGAAAGAAAACTGGACGCTAGAACCGCCAAACGTGGTTGCTTTACTAGAGAAAATAAAGCGCAATGGAGTAAACCTCAAGGAGTTTGCATCTGTCGAGCCGATGTACGGCTTGAAAACGGGGCTCAACGAAGCGTTCATGATCAACGCGGAGACGCGCGCTAGGATCATTGCTGAAGAACCTGGGGCAGAAGAGATCATAAGACCGTACCTTCGCGGTCAAGACATTCAGCGATGGTCAAGTCCTGCTAGCGACCTCTACATGGTAGTGATGAAGTCCAGCGGAGACTATCCTTGGCCTTGGGCGAATGCCCCGGATGAGGCTAAAGCTGAAAAGATCTTCAAAGAAACTTACCCGATCCTTCACCAGCACTTTAAAGGATTCGAAGAATACAGGGACAAGAAATCGGGAGCCCTGAAAGGCTTGCGACATCGCGAGGACCAAGGACGCTGGTGGTGGGAGCTGCGATCGTGCGCCTATTATGATGCGTTTGATCGCCCGAAAATCATGTATCAAGTCATTCAGTATCACCCGCGATATTCGATCGATGAGAATGGCCGTCTAGGGAACGATAAGATCTTTTTCCTCCCGAGTGGCGATCGCAAGCTGCTCGCGGTGTTGAACTCGCCGCTAATGTGGTGGTTCAATTGGAGACATCTGACTCATCTGAAGGATGAGGCGCTATCGCCCATGGGTTATAAGATGGAAACAATTCCGATTGCGGAAATTCGCGGCGAGGCCTCAGCAGCTACTCATGCGTTGGTCAATCGCATCCTTGAGGATCGTTCAATTGTCGCCGCCGCCAAAGCCAGATTGAGTACTTGGCTTTTGCACGAATGGCAGCTTGGAAAGCTTAGCCGGAGTAGTTCTGGACTTCTTTCCCTCGATCCAGATGCGTTTGTTGGACAAATCAGAGCGGCGCTTCCGAAGAAGCGTAAGCTTTCTAGCTCGGACATCGAGAGACTTGTTGAAGAGCATGGAAATCTGATCGAACCCGCGAGAGCCGCTATCACGTCAATCCGGTCATCCGAGCAGAGGATTTCGGAACTAGTCAATGAAGCGTACGGGCTTACACCCGAGGATGTGCAACTTATGTGGGAAACTGCTCCGGTTCGAATGCCGTTCGTGCCCCCTGGCTTCGCGCCAGCAGTTGTAGCAACTGAATCTGATGCGTCAGACGAGGAGGGTGAATAGCAAGCGGGCTTCACACAGTTACGTCATAGCTTCTTCGACGGACGACGCTGATACGTAAAGCCTAAACCAGCGTTTATGTTTGACGGAGCCGTATAGGTCGCGCCCTCTCCCTCATACGAGGCGCTTCATTAGAACAGGCGACCTTTCCCGTGTTGTGAGTCGAAGCAAGGCGCCCTTAAATGGCTCGTCAAGGGTCGCAGGAAGTCCCTTGCGGGCACCAATCCACAAAGGGCTGTCCGACATGTCGCCTGCCACGAGCCTAAGCGGTCCAGTCTCAACTCTCGTCCCGTTGATCTTTGCAAGGATCGCTTTGTCTGCGGCTGACCACTTGGTTTCGCCCATGCGATCTTGAGCATCAGCTCTTACTATCTGTTTCAGAGCAGTAGCGGACCCATCCTTGTCTCCGATTCCAGCGATCAGGATGCCGACAAAGATGCTTTCCGCCGGGATGCCGGCTGTGATGTCTATCCCTGAACGATCCGGTCCCAATCCGAATCCGCTCGATTGCATCGGATCGGGAGCAGGATGCATTGCGCGGTGCACATACCAAGTTCCTGATTCGAGCTGGCGAGCTGCGGCTGCCTTGGGAAATCTGACTGCGTGCGCTGTTGGGTCCGGCCATTTAGTGGGGTGATGGAGATACAACTCCACAGTCGTAATGGGCCATCGATGCCGCCCATCGTACTCAAGGTGGTGACCGAGCAAGATAGACCGAGCTGCTTCAATAAATCGGCTTTGAATGTCTTCGAAGGTCGTGATGCCTGCAAAGTTTGGTATCGGAGAGGGCGAGATCAATTTAGTCACCTAATCTTGAACGACACGGATTGTAGTAAGCGCTAGGCGCTGATCGGTACCGGTTGCACGAGGCAGCGAACGCCGCCGCCGCCGCTCGCCAGGGAAGTGATGCCCACGACAACTATCTCTCGCCCTGGAAATGCCTGACGTATGGCCTGCTGAGCTTCGAAGTCCCTTGTTTCGTCACCAAAGGCCGGCACGACGACCGAGCCATTCGGCGTGTATACATTCAAATAGCTTCCAGCAAACATCGAGTTGACTGTCTTGGGATGACGAGGCGGCGAGATCAGGACCACGTTCCCCTTTGGGTTTGTTTGAAGCAGAGCGGATCGGATCGAACCAATGTCTGTTGATCTTGCGGACGCATTATCCTCATGATCGGCGGTTTGAATGAGAACGTCACCGGACTCGGTTGGAAGGACATACCCGTCCACATGCCCGCTTGTGATGGCCTCGTCTTCGTCACCATTCAGCCAGACGACCTTGGAAGCACCGAGCTTGAGCAAAGCCCGCTCGATCTCAGTCTGGCAGACGTTTGGATTCCGCTTCTCGTGAAGCAAACAGCTCTTGGTGGTGTATACAACACCGGCACCGTCAATTACGAATGCCCCTCCCTCCGCAATGAAAGGCGCAGCGTAAAAGCGCTCCCCAAACAAGTGGCTGGCAACACTTGCTAGCCGATCACCCGGCCGGGGCTCCCGATATTCGCTGTTGCCCCAGCTGTTGAAGTTAAGATCGATTGGCACAGCATGGGTGCCTTGCATGGCGTAAATCGGCGCAATATCCCTCATCCATATGTCGTCGACGGGAGCGATGACTAACTCAACGTTGCGACCAGCAAAGTACGATTTTGCTTCGCCGAGCGCGTGCGCCGGCGTAAGCAAGCGCACGGGTTCGTAGCGAGAGATCATTAGAATTAAGTTATGCAGCTCCTGTTTGGCGGAGCGCAGAAGTGAACCCCATTCGGGGTGAAATGCCCACGCCATCCAGCAATAGGAATGCTTCGTCCAGTCCGGAACGAGACGAAGATTACTGCTCGACGATGCGGGTACCTTCATGCAAGGGCACATGTGTGCCCCCCGAATCCTACGAATAGGCGGTTCGCGACAGAGCTTATCGCGATGTCGATATCGCTATCCGGAGAGGCTAACGATAGACCGAGATCGCGGATCGATCTCGCAAACGCAAGCGACCTATCTTCAATCGACAAATTAACTCGACCGGAAAGAGACTCATCGC
>NZ_LGHM01000320.1 GCF_001908185.1 Bradyrhizobium sp. AS23.2 | reverse complement strand
CCTCAAATATAAAATGGGCGCCTTTTCTCCAACAGCGTCATTTGTCAGATCGGGCGGACTCGCATCCTACTCAGCAAAGCCCGAAGACATAGTCCGAAGAACCCTCGCAATTGTTGAGCGGATCGTGGATGGTGTCGATCCGTCGACCATTCCCGTTGAGCAGCCTACGGCATTCGAAGCGATACTGAACCTCAAGACCGCCAAAGCGCTTGGGATCCAGGTACCGCCTTCCGCTCTGATGCGGGTTGACAGAATTATCGAGTAGCGGTGCGGTTGTTGCATCAGGTCCGGTTCATGGCCCGAATGCGACGTAGCGGCGCGCCTTGTTGAGGTCTGCTCAGTGGAGCATGGCGGACTAGATTTGCTCACATTGAGATATTCGCATTTTGACCCAAACCGGTCATTTCGACACATCCACATCACTATAGCCACTGACAGCATCCAGTCTGTGTGGTAGCGCGACGGTTTAGGAGATCGACTGTGCTGACCAGAGGCTTCAGAGGCGACTTGTGCAGGTTTGCAGCCGTGGCAGGGGTTATTATTGGAGCGACTTGCTCGCCTGCATCTGCTGACAAGACCGTCTATTACGCTGACAGTTGCGTGGAACAGGAAAGCGGCGACGTCGGCGGCTATGTTGTCATCGTCTCGGATGGTAAGCCATTCCCGGTGATCAGGCTGAGTTGGTCTGAAGGCGCACTGAAGCAGCCCGTCGCCGCTAAAGTCACTGACTATGATCGAGGGTCCGGCCGATTATCTTTCTCAGTTTCGATTGACTGGGACGAAGGTAAAACGCGCGATATTCAGTTCGACGGCAAACTTACAATTGATCGGATGACGGGCACATTTGCAGTGCCATGGGACACTGCCCGGAAAGCCGTAGAACTCAAGGTCCGGTCGCGCAAAGCAGCATTTGAACCCACAACGACCTGCCGATCCGATTGAGAGAAAGACGCTTGGCGCGACGTCCGCTTGTGGCCCTTCTGTATGGACCGGCCGCGCGTTGCAAGCCAAAAATGAGGATCGGGAGATGATTGGTCTTGCGCTTCTGTATCCGGCCCGTGAGCGGAACTGTTGCGTTCCTGGCCATCATGGATATCCGCGCGCGCTCGATCTCATTCGCGTCTCGGCCCCGAAGGCCAGAAGGGCCACCTGATCACGAACGCGCTGGCGAGACCTTTTCTCCATCTCC
>NZ_LGHM01000032.1 GCF_001908185.1 Bradyrhizobium sp. AS23.2 | reverse complement strand
GATCGAACGTCGGCCGAAAAACTACATTGATTATCAGTACGATAGATTGATCCGCCTGCCTGGGATCTGACAAAGGGACGTACAATGAAACGAGCTGTGCGGACCGGATCAAGCTGGTGTTCTGGGATGGAACGGGCCTGTGCCTGTTCGCCAAGAGGCTTGAGGATGGGATCTTCCGCTGGCCGAAGATCGAGGACGGTGTGATGCGCCTGTCAGCCGGGCAATTGTCGGCGCTGCTGGAAGGACTCGACTGGCGGCTTGTGCATGAGGCACGGGAGACGCCGGCGCCAGCGCAGCCCGGATAGCTGTTGGCAGTGCTGCGGCGAAGTGAATCAGGAGCGCCGAACGCGTCGCCAGATGGCGGCGAATATGCTCTGATTTGGGTGTGAGCGACGCCCTGCCTGACGATCTCGAGACGCTGAAAGCGATGCTGCTTGCCGAGCGGTGCGAGAGCGAACGGCTGCGTCAGATCATCAAGGAAATGCAGCGACACCGGTTTGGCCGGCGGGCGGAGACGCTACCCGAAGATCAGATGCTGCTGGGCCTGGAAGACGTCGAGCAAGTCGCCGCGTACGGCGAGACGGCACAGAACGTCAGTGCACCTGAAGGCCGCGATGCGCGAGCTCGCAAGCGCCGCGGCAACCGTGGCGCGTTGCCGGCGCACCTGCCGCGGATCGAGGTCATCGTCGACATCGAGGACAAGACCTGTCCCTGCTGCCAAGGCGAGTTGCACCGGATCGGTGAGGACAGAAGCGAGCGGCTGGACCTGGTCCCGGCGCAGTTCCGGATCCTCGTGACCCGGCGGCCCAAATACGCCTGCCGGGCCTGCGAGGATGGGGTCATACAGGCGCCAGTCCCGGCTAGGCTGATCGAGGGCGGATTGCCGACCGAGGCTACCGTCGCCCAGGTGCTGGTCTCCAAATATGCCGATCACCTGCCGCTCTACCGGCAGGCGCAGATTTATGCCCGTCAGGGCATTGAGCTCGATCGTTCAACGTTGGCGGACTGGGTGGGACAAGCAGCCTTCCACCTGCGTCCGCTGCATGAGCGCCTCCTCGGCAAGCTCAGGCAACGGCCAAAGCTGTTCGCCGACGAGACGACAATGCCGGTGCTTGATCCCGGCCGCGGGCGCACGAAGACCGGTCAGCTCTGGGCCTATGCGGCAGACGACCGACCATGGGGCGGCGTCGATCCGCCGGGCGTCGCCTATGTCTATGCCCCAGATCGCAAAGCCGATCGACCGATCGTTCATCTCGCAGGCTTCAAGGGGATCCTGCAGGTCGACGGCTATGCCGGCTACGCCAAACTCGCCGAGCGGGGCGCCGTTGAGCTTGCTTTCTGTTGGGCGCACATGCGCCGCAACTTCTATGAGCTCGCAACACCTGGCCCGGCACCCATCGCGAGCGAGGCGCTCAAGCACATCGCCGAGTTCTACGCGATTGAGAAGGACATCCGCGGCCGCAGCGCCGAGGAGCGTCGCCTCGTGCGGCAGCAGAAAAGCCGGCCGCTTGCCGATACCTTCCAGGAATGGCTACACGCAAAACTCGCCCTGATCAGCCAGAAGGGCAAGCTCGCCGACGCCATCCGCTATGCGCTCTCACGCTGGGAGGGTCTGACGCGCTTCATCGATGATGGCCGTATCGAGCTCGACAACAACGTCGTCGAACGTTCGATCCGTCCGATCACGCTCAACCGGAAAAATGCGCTGTTCGCAGGCTCCGACGGCGGTGCCGAGCACTGGGCCATCATCGCCTCCCTGGTCGAAACTTGTAAGCTGATTGACACCGATCCGCTTGCTTACCTGACCGACGCGCTCACCAGCATCGTCAACGGTCATCCAAATCGCGACATCGACCAGCTACTGCCCTGGGCCTACCGCACTCAATCCCTCAAAGCCGTGGCCTGAGAACGACGCTTACCCTTGAGCAGCAGCTTGGGCAATTAAAGCGGGAAATCGAACGACTGGTGGATGCGATCGCGAAAGGACATGGCGATCCATCCGTTCTCGGACCGCGATCGACTGCTTTAGATGCCGAACGAAAGCGGATATCTGAGGAGTTGCAGAGCGAACCGCCCTCCCCGAAGGAAATTGCGCTGCATCCGGCCATCCTGCAACGATATGAGGAGCAACTCGGTCGGCTTGAAGAAGCACTGGGTAAAGGTATCAGTGCGGGCGACGGAGAGGCCGCAGAAGCAATCAGAGACTTGGTCGAGACGGTCACTGTGTTCCGCGATCCGGGACGCCCAGGTGGTGTAGCCGTCGAGATAGCAGGCCGGCTAAACGCCCTGCTTGGGGAAAAGGCCTATCCAAATCAAGTCAAAGGAGTGTGGGGAAAGATGGTAGCGGGGGAGCGACTCGAACCCCCGACGCCATTTTTTTTTCTCACTGCAAATGGCCGCGACATCGATGGTGAGCCGAACAGAGATCTCGGCTCGTGACGAGCATTGTTAACCCTTAAGTCGCGCGCAAGCCCGCCCTAAACAACCGCATCACTCCAAAGAGCCACTGCCCACGCTTGCTGACGATAGATTTTTCTTGATCTCCCGGTGCACACGTCGTGCACACGCCGCCCTCTAACCACTTGAAAAACTTAAACTTTCGCTCCAATCCATCACCGGACAGACTGTACCCCCAGCGTGCCGAATAGCGATGCCGCCTGATCGCCCTCCGCTACGTGCGCCTTTTTTCTGCTCGACCTTGCAGGGTGTTGGCTTGCCCACCGGCTAGCGCTCAGTCGACGCGATCATGGTGTTACACAGCGACCGGTTGCTCTTCTCCTTCCGAGGGCTTCGGCGCAGGCGGCTCGTCGATGGGATCGGCGGGCGCGACTTTTTCGACCTTGTCATCCTTCTGATCCTCTTTACCGTTGTTCTCTTTATCACCGCCCTTATGCTCCATTACCTCCTTACCTTCCTTTTCGCCTTTAGCTTCCCTGTTCTCTTTGCCGTCCTTGTCGTCTTTGTCCTTGTCGGATTTTTCCGACGCTTCGTCCTTGTCCGATTTTTCGGATTTGCCTTCTGATTTGGCCGCGGCGATCGCGAGCTCCATCTTCAGCGGCTTTGCTTGCGTGAAGAATGCCCTCAGCTGCTCGAGCAAATCCCGCTCATCACCCACCGTCTTGGGCGAGAAGCCAAGTTGCGAAAGCGCGGCCAGGCGATAACAGTCAACAAGCGAAGCGATCTTTGTGGCCAGCACCTCCATCGCAAAACACGCGCCCCGGTAGGCCAACAACACGAGCACCCAGCAAGCGGCGATCCACCCGCCAGCACGAATCGGAACGCAAGCACCCATCCCGTCGTAGCCAAAACCACAGCTTGCGATTTGGCTTGCTCCGACCACCCCGCCGACGAGAAGCAGGGCAACGATTAGGTTGATCAGCGTCTCGACACTCAGCCGCGCATCGCTGACGTCGGCCTTGACCTCCCTCGGCAAAATCCACCAGACCCGGTCCCAGAGGGTCGACGTATCGATCCCGTAGCGGTTCTCACCGTAGTCATCCAGCGCCGAGAACAAATCGCCGAGCGCGGTCGGGAAAACGTAATGTTTGTCGCCGAACGTGCCACGCGCCGCGAAAGCCTTATCGACGCGGCGTAAGACATCGTCGCGAGCAATCTCGAGAATACCTTGGGCCGCTTCGCCGTCACTCACTTGTTGCCACGCCTCAACCTCGGCCGCGGCAGCTGGATGCGCAACACCCCATCGGGGATCGCTCACCAGCCGGTAGAGCGCAAAGATTCCTGAGACAATGACGTCAACTTGCCGCGTGCGTATGCTGAGCGCGCCGCCCACGGTGCGCTCGACCGTTCGAACCGTTTCGCGGCCCAATTGTGAAGCCGCCAGCAACGCCTCAAGGGACGGGCTCTCCAAGCGGAGCCACTCCGGCAGACCGCCCACCTTCTCGGGATTGAACTTCCATTCCAGGATCCAGTTGCAAGCGGTTACTGTCCGCTCGTGCCTTTCTAGCTCGCGGTCTGCACGCCCACGCTTGGCCAGGCGGCGAAACAATAAGGCGCGGCCAAACCCGGAGACGGGAATGATCTCAAACAGTCCAAAGAACCACGTCCGGACCGCGTAGAGCACAAACCCCAAGGCGATCCAGGCCGCGCCCGCCGCCGAGAGGGATTTCCATGCCTCCGTTACTGACAGCCGCTGCTGACCGAACTGCAGCAACCCGGCGAAGGACGTGTAAAACGTGCCGATCGCTAAGAGAAAAATGCCCGCCGGCAGCAGGCCGCTAAAGACGTAGGTCTTGCCAAGGGACGCCGTGACCTTTCCGAAGATGGACGCAAGCACTAGCCGCCCCCATCATTTGGGCGGATGCTGCTTGCAGGGATTGTCCGTTGTGTCGTGCTTGCCGGCTTCACACCAATAGAGCTGAGGCCGACGGCCGCGGATCGTGAAATTATCGTCGTCTAGTACGGGTACGCCATCCAGCATCGGCGGCAAACCCGCGAAGATGCGGCCTCTCACCTGCTGGCCGAAACGCGCGAGGTCTTCTGCGGTCAGGACACCGCTCACCTTGTCAGAAGGATCTATGGTGATGACCAAGTCCATGTTGTTCATCGTAACAAGCGTGGCCAACAGGGCCGCCGACGTATCCTCCGGCGCGACGAGCGCCCGTTCCCAGTTGCGCGTCATCTGTAGGCGGCCGAGCTCCTCCGGCGTTTCCGGACGGTACGCCAGGCGGATCACCGGTACGATCTCGTTCTCATCGTCCTTTTCGAACATCATCGACATGCTTTCGCGTCCTCTATGGCCGTGAACCACATTTACACAATGAATGAGCGCCGCGCCGTTTGAACGATTGTTTCTTCCGGATAAGATAGCCTAGTGGGAGCCCGCCAGCGTGCAAGCCGGTGCGGTGTTTTGGAGCTTTGCTAGGGGGGTAAACAGGCTGGAAGGTCATCGCGTAGCCGGCAAATGATTACGGTGTGGTGCAGGCCAACGATCTTAGATCTAGCGTACCGAAGGATACCGCTACACCACCCATCGATCCTCGACACTATCATGCAGCCAAACGCCACGCGAGCCTGTTCTGCGTTACAACCTGGCCGCCGATCGCGAAAATTGAATGACCGTTCAACGTCCGGCGGCCTATCTCTGCGGCATCACTTCGGCCGTCCTGCCCCCGACATTTCCATAAAGCCGGTTTGAAGACCGCGAATACACCCGCTTGAAAAACCGTTTTGGTTCGGCGCTCTCAAATGAATTCTCTCGCTTAAGTCTTGATTTATAGGTGGGCGCACTGAACCTGTGACCCGCTGATTAGGAGTTCAGGACCATCGCGATCTTCGGCGGCTTGAAGCTGCTGCTCTGCCTCGTCGCTTCTATGAACTACGCTTGGATCCGGCATCCTCCTTCGAAGGCGGCCCTGCGTCCGCAGGATTAGGAAGCGTTGGCCCGCGCCCGTTCTCGACCTTCACGACGCCGCTCGCGACGTTCGCGTCGTCGCCTAGCGCGCTCCGGCGGCTGCGGAAGCGGTGGTATGGGCGCATCGCTGTTCTCGGCTGGCAGTGTCTTTGTTGGCGGCTCGACGGCGGTGCGCGCCTCCATGAACTCTAGCACTGTCCGTCCCTTGACGGTGATCTTCCAGCCGCCGTTTTCGCGCTCGACGAGATGTTGCGAAAAGATATCGAGGTCCGGTACGCGCGCAGCCAGCCGCTTTGTGCGGTCGGCCCAGTCCCGGCCGCTGGTCGCCAGGATCGCCATGTCGCGCTTGAGATCGACCATCGCGGCAAAACCATCCGGATAGCTCACCAGGATCTTCAGTACCGTGACCTGGAAATTCACCCCCGCCTCCGGTCAGCGCCACATGGTCGGCGCCTGCGAGAGAGCTTGGCGCCCGATCTGCTTGAGGCTATCCGGAGAGGTGTCACCCTTGGTCGCGGCTTCCAGGATTTTCGAGGCCACGTGGGCACGGGCGCCCGTCTCGCTCCGCGAAACGTTTTCGCAGACCTCATCTAGGACCGCGCGCAAAAGTGCGGTGGTCACGGAATCGAACATGAGAACCCCCACAAGAAAAAATTACCATAACGCAATGGCGGCAGCGTCAAATTAAAGCGTGTTAAAAATCAGTAGAACTCTACACCCCTGCTAGGAGTTGGCAATACCGGCACGAATGGCCGATGAACCAGAGGAGCTATGAAGGCGACAGGTGGTGTGTGTCTCCTCCTGGTGCCTTGTCCCTCCGAGGTTTGCGAGCTGCGCCAGCGACTACGTCCCGGCTTACTGGGCGGACTGTCTCCGCCGCGTCACGTTCCGGTCCACTGGCCTCGTTGCCGAGTCTTCGCACCTCTGCGGTAGTCGCCGTCTCCAATTGATCCCATCGTCCCCTGCTGGGTCACAGTCACGTCCTTCGCAAAGACCTTCCGCGGCGCGCTCTCGCGCCCGAGGCATGTAATTCCGAAGTGTCCTTTTCAGGCGCTGCACTACGCTCCTGTGCGATCCGGTCGTCCTCGCAGTTTCAATCCTGCTGGTGATCATCATGATGGCCAAGACGAGCAAAGAGCGAATTTCAGCAGCTCACGCATATGCAATGACACGTCCTGCCATCATTCCAGCGGGTTCTTGGCCGCGCCGTATGTCTGCTGGAACCGCAGCAGCGTATTGCGGAGAATCGACCGTGGAAGCCTTTCTCAAACGAGTCGGTAAGGAGTATCCTCGACCGCGTGTGAAAGAAGGAAGGCGTCAGCTGTGGTTGAAGGACGATCTGGACCGGGCTATCGCGCCGGACATGGTGCCGGGCGACCTCGCCGAGGATTTGTGACCTTGGAGCGGCCGCTTCCACGCTTTGTGGAGGTGCGTCGGCTTGCCCGCGGTTCGGTCGCGTTCTATTTCCGGATCCCCACCTATTACCGCAGTCTCGGCTGCGAGATGGCGAATGAACCACTTGGGACGAGCTACGAAGCCGCATGCGGTCAAGAGGGAAAAGGCGGACGCGCCGCCACGCTCAATGCCCTCTTCGATGAATGGAACAATCACCGCAGAGGGGAGCCCGGTGAACAGGGAAAGATCGCGCGCTATGGCACGATCGATTGGCTATTCCGGCAATACAAGACGGAGAAGGCCTATACCGAGAAGGTCTCACCTCGGTCCCGCCCCGATTACGAACGGATCATGCAAATGATCTGCGACACGGTCGACAAGAACGGACGGCGGATTGGTGAACGGCAGATCATGGAGGTTACGCCACGAGCTGCCGATAAGATCTACGACAAAATCATCAACGGGCCGAACGGCATCAGGCTGCGGCAGGGAGAAAAGGTTGTCGGCCTCTGCCGAAAGGTGTGGCGGATCATGCGTCGTCTACACCCGGAGTTGTTCGATAAGAAGCATCCGAACCCTTGGGACGATTTCACCCTCAAGAGCCGCACCAAGACCAAGAAGCACGCGGTCACTCGAGAAGAGGTCTATAAATTTGCGTGGGGCTGCATCAAAGAAGGGCGGCCTGAACCCGCAGCCGTCGCGGTGATCTGCTTTGAATGGCTGCAACGGCCGGAGAACGTAGTGGCCGGGTTTTTGACGTGGCCGGACTACCGCAGCAAGAACTGGCCAAACGCTGTACGCATCGAGCACCACAAGAATAAGGCGCTGGTCTGGCATCCGCTCGAAGAGACTCTCGATGGAGAGACCGTCAAGTTTTATGCCGAAGCGGAGGACGTTTTGAGTCATCTGCCCAAGCTTGGCGTCCCGATGATCATGCGTCGGATCCAAAGGGGTGAACGCAAGGGCGATGCCAAAGTGTGGTCCTACCCTGGCATGGAAAAAGTAGTACAGCAGATGCGCAAGAAGATCGACGGCGTGTCAAAGCTGTTCACGCTTGATTCCTGTCGACACGGTGGCATGACCGAACTCGAAGAAGCGGAGCTGACAGACGGCCAAGGTCGTGCGCTCTCGGGCCACAAGACCGCACAGGCCTATCGCGGCTATGCAAAGGAGACGATGATGCGAGCGTTGGCTGCGACCCGTAAGCGCCATGCACATCTCTTGGCACAGAAGGAGCTCGATCAGCAGAATGCTGATGGAGCCGCATCACCTCGAGACCAAGCGCAGACCTCCCCAATTTCGAAGACTGGCGTCCGATCTCAAGGATAGACTTCGCGCTTCGTTGACGTTGCACAAGGCCAGCGGGGTTCTGCAATTGGATCCCGCAGGCGACGTCAACGGCTACGGTGGGAAGCTTGCAACGCGCAGACGGCGCTCATCCGCTCAATTCGTATTTTGATAAGTTGAGCGGCGTTCAACGCGCGACGACTTTCATCTGCCTTCGACCAAAAACGAAACCAGCACAGAATTTCCAAATGCGAGGCAAACGGAATTTCCAAATGCGCTGGAAATTCTGCTTTGAACAGGGCTGTTTTCATAACAAAATCAGCGCATTGGCTCTGGCTGGGGCGGGAGGGATCGAACCTCCGAATGGCGGAATCAAAATCCGCTGCCTTACCGCTTGGCTACGCCCCAACAGGCGACCGACGGAACGGCGGAAGAACTGGCTACCGCAGATTCCCTTGGTCGCAGCCGGTCTATAGGGAGAGAAGCGGCATTTCAACCGCCTGGAGGGGCAAAATACCACGGTCTCGGGATCGGCCGCGCCACACTCTATTATATGATGACGGGCCCGGCGATGGCCCCATTCCGGGCCGGCGCCGTCCTGGCGTCCCGCCCATTGAGACCTCCCCCGTTTCATGGGATTAGGGCGCCGATACCTGTCCACGGGAGTGAGCCATGACCTATCGCGCGCCGATCTCTGACATGCTGCTGTCGCTCAACCATGGCGCCGGCCTGAAGGCCGCCGTGGAGGCCGGCCATTACGGCGATTTCGACGCCGACATCGCCAGCGCTGTGCTCGAGGAAGCCGGCAGGTTCGCGACCGACGTGCTGGCGCCGCTCAATCACGTCGGCGACGAGCACGGCATCAAGCTCGACGGCGGCAGGGTCACGACCGCGCCGGGCTGGCCCGACGCCTACAAGCGCTGGACCGAGGGCGGCTGGAACGCGGTCTCCGGTCCCGAGGATTTTGGCGGCCAGGGCCTGCCGCTCGCGATCAACGCCGCCTGCACCGAGATCTGGAGCGCCTCAAACGTCGCCTTCGGCCTCTGCCCGCTGCTGACGGCCTCCGCGATCGAGGCGCTGGACGCGCATGGCAGCGACGAGCTGAAGACGATCTATCTCGAGAAGCTCGTCTCCGGCGAGTGGACCGGCACGATGCAACTCACAGAGCCGCAGGCCGGCTCCGACGTTGGCGCGCTGCGCACCCGCGCCGAGCGGCAGGCCGACGGCACCTACCGCATCAAGGGGACGAAGATCTTCATCACCTATGGCGAGCACGACATGACCGACAACATCGTGCATTTCGTGCTCGCGCGTCTTCCGGATGCGCCCGCCGGCACCAAGGGAATTTCTCTCTTTCTAGTTCCCAAATTCATGGTCAATGCCGACGGCTCGCTCGGCGCACGCAACGACATCTTCGCGAGCGGCGTCGAGCACAAGCTCGGCATGCATGCCTCCCCCACCTGCACCATGACCATGGGCGATCATGGCGGCGCCATCGGCTTTCTGATCGGCGAAGAGAACCAGGGCATGCGTTGCATGTTCACGATGATGAACCAGGCCCGCCTCGGCGTCGGCCTCGAAGGCGTCGGCGTCGCCGATCGCGCCTATCAGCAGGCCCTCGCCTATGCACAGGAGCGCAAGCAGGGCCGCGCCGTCGGCAAGAAGGGCGACGGCTCGGACGCGATCTTCGCCCATCCCGACGTCAAGCGCATGCTGATGCGGATGCGGGCGCAGACCGCGGCCGCGCGCACCATATGCTATGCGACCGCCGTCGCGCTCGACGTCTCCATGCGCGCCAAGGACCCCAAGGTCCGTGCCGATGCTGCCGCGCGAGCCGCGCTGCTGACGCCGATGGCAAAAGCCTATTCCACCGATGTCGGCAACGAGGTCGCCTATCTCGGCGTGCAGGTGCATGGTGGCATGGGCTTCATCGAGGAGACCGGCGCTGCGCAGCACTATCGCGACGCGCGCATCACCGCGATCTACGAGGGCACCAACGGCATCCAGGCGATCGACCTCGTCACGCGCAAGCTCGCGGCCAACGGCGGCGCCGCGGTGTGGGCCCTGCTCGACGAGCTCTCGGTCACGGTCAAGCAGGTCGAAACTTCCAACGACCCCGCCTTCGGCACCACGGGCACAAAGCTGCGCGAGGCGCTGGAGGCGTTGACGCGCACCAGCAAGTGGCTTTTGGAGCGCGTCGCCTCTGCGCCGAACGAGGCGCTTGCAGGCGCGACGCCATATCTCCAGCAGTTCGGCGCCACGCTCGGCGGCTGCATGCTGGCCTCCGAAGCGCTGGCCGCCAAGGCCGACGGCAACACGGACGCCTCGCGCTATGTCTCGCTCGCGCGCTTCTTCGCCGAGAACATCACGGTGCAGGCCGGCGCGCTCGAGCGCACCGTGACGGAGAGCGCGGAGTCGGTCGCGGCGGCGGATGCGGTGTTGCTGGGGTAGCTAGCTTCCCACCGACCCGTCATCCTGAGGTGCGAGCCATAGGACGCAGCGCGTCCCATGGAGAGCCTCGAGGGGTGAACGGCCCCGGTGCACCCGGGCCGTCGCCCTTCGAGGCCTCCGCTTCGCTCCGGCACCTCAGGGTGACGGTGATAGATTGTGCGACTCTCGAGCCCTGCTCCGCGGCCGCCACAGCACGATCCCTGCCGCCGCGAGATCGAGCGCGACGCAGAGGGGCAAACGCCGTCGTGCAGTTGCCGGTCAGGCTGCGCACGATGCCGGGGCCGAAGGCGCTGACGATGCCGCTGATTGACGTGCCCAACCCCATCGCGGTGGCGAAGGCCGTGCTGCCGATCTCGCGCTGGAGCGGGCTCGTGCTCTGAACAAGAACGAACAGAATACAGCCGTGGCGGGGGTGCCATGCGCCGGGATCAGGGGCATCGTCGTCGAAACGGAGGAGCGAGCGGATTGGCACGCCTGCAAGATCATGTAGGCTCTGCCTTGCGAGACTCGCCCACGGCAAGCGTCGCGGCGAACGCAGGGGGCCCTTATGCCGAATGGCAATGTCGTCGTCACCGAAGAGCGCGGAACGCGCGTGATCACCCTGCGCCGTCCGAGCAAAAAGAACGCGATCACGCAGGACATGTATCGGGAGATGAGCCGCGCGATCGACACCGCGCAGAACAACCCCGACATCCGTTGCATGATCATCACTGGCGGCTCCGGCGTGTTCACCGCCGGCGACGACATCGAAGATTTCATGCACGCCGACACATCCCGCCCCGAGACATTGTCGGACGGCGCCAAGTTTCTCTATTCGCTCGCCCTCAACGTCAAGCCGATCATCGCGGCCGTCGATGGCGCGTCAATCGGCATCGGCACCGTGATGCTGTTCCACTGCGACTACGTGCTGGCCTCGAACGCTGCGACCTTCTCCGCGCCCTATATCCATCTCGGCCTCGTGCCGGTCGGCGCCGCCAGCCTCTTGATGCCGAACACGATGGGCTACCAGCGCGCCTTTGCGATGCTGGTGATGGGACGGACCTTCACCGCCGCGGAGGCGCACGCGGCAGGCTTCGTCAACACCGTGGTCTCGCCGGGACATACCGAGGTCGAGGCGCGCAAGGTGGCACGCGATATCTGCCGGCTGCCTGCAGAGGCGGTCGCAACCTCGCGCAAACTGCTGCGCGCGCCGCCCGAGGAGCTGACCCGCCGGATCGACCAGGAGGGCCATCTGTTCGGCGAGCGGCTGAAGTCGGACGAAGCCATCGCCGCGTTCAACGCATTTGCAAACAGGAAGAAACGGTGATGCGCTAGGCAGCGTCAGTCCACCGCCGTCATTCCGGGGCGCCCGACGCGCGAACTATGATGCGCAATTGCGCATCTGAGAATCCATTCATCCACCAAACCTGTGGCCCGATGGATTTCGGGTTCGCGACTTCGTCGCGCCCCGGAATGACGGATACGGAAACAAGCTTCGTGAAATCTTCGCGCGGAACGACTAATCTTGTTCCATGCGACATCTTCTCCGCCTGACCGCCTTCACCCTGGCACTCGCCGCCCTCCCCGCCTCTGCCCAGACGGCCGCTCCCGTCGAGCTCCGCATCCTCGCGATCAACGATTTCCACGGCAATCTGCGCCCGCCGCCGGGCGGTATCCGGATCGGCGATCCCGAGGACAAGGCCAAAAAGGTGGCGGTGGCGGCTGGCGGGGCCGAGTACATGGCGACGCTGGTGAAGCAGCTGCGCGAGGGGCACAAGAACACGATCTTCGTTGCCGCCGGCGACCTGATCGGGGCGAGCCCGTTTCAGTCGGCGATGTTTCACGACGAGCCCTCGATCGAGTCGCTCTCGATGATGGGGCTTGCGATCACTTCAGTCGGCAATCACGAATTCGACGAGGGCAAGACCGAGCTGCTGAGAATGCAGAATGGCGGCTGCCATCCGGTCGACGGCTGCCAGGGACCGCATCCCTTCACCGGTGCCAAATTCCATTATCTCGCTGCTTCCACCATCGAGACGGCGACCGGCAAGAGCGTGCTGCCGCCCTATGAAATCCGGGAATTCGGCGGCATCCCAGTCGCCTTCATCGGGCTGACCTTGAAGGAGACCGCCGGCATCGTCTCGCCCGCCGGCATTGCGGGGCTCGAATTCCGCGACGAAGCCGAGACGGTGAACGCGCTGGTGCCGCACCTGAAGGCGCGCGGCGTGGAAGCGATCGTCGTGCTGATCCATCAGGGTGGTGAGCCGACCGGCGACTACAATGAATGCCCGGGCATTACGGGACCCATCGTCGACATCGTCAAGAAATTCGACCGCGCCGTTGACGTCGTCGTCAGCGGCCACACCCATCGCGCCTATGTCTGCGACATCGACGGGCGGCTCGTCACCAGCGGCGACAAATACGGCACGCTGGTCACGGCGATCGATCTCGAGCTCGACCCGGCAACGCGCGACATCGTCAGCGCCAGGGGCGAGAACGTCATCGTCGCCAACGCCTCGCTGGCGAAGGACCCCGAGCAGACCGCGCTGATCGAGGCCTACGACAAGGTCTCCGCGCCGATTGCCAGCCGACCGGCCGGATCGGTGACGCAGACGCTGTCGCGCGTCCCGAACGAAGCGGGCGAAAGCGCGCTCGGCGACGTCATTGCGGACGCGCAGCTTGCTGCGACGAAGGACGCCAGGGACGGCAGCGCCGTCATCGCACTCACCAATCCCGGCGGCATCCGCACCGATATCGTTCCGAAGGAGAACGGTGCGGTGTCCTTCGGCGACGTGTTCGCGAGCCAGCCGTTCCGCAACCGCCTCGTCACAATGACGCTCACAGGCAGCCAGCTCAAGGACATGCTGGAGCAGCAATGGCTCGACCCGAAGCGGCCGCGGATCCTCCAGGTGTCGAACGGGTTCAGCTATACCTGGGACGCGTCGAAGCCGTTCGGCGAACGCGTCATCGCCGACAGGATGACGCTCAACGGCAGGCCGCTCGAGCCTGGAAGCGGCTACCGCGTCACCCTCAACGATTACCTCGCGGTCGGCGGCGACGGTTTCACGGTCGCCAAACAGGGCACGGCGCCGCAATATGGTGGCTACGACGCGGACGCGCTGTTCGCGTTCTTCCGGGCGCACGGGCCGATCGGTCCGCTGCCACCGAGCCGCATCCTGCGCGTGAATTGATCCGGATCAAACGGGGGCGGAACGGGACAGCCCTTTGCCATTCCCATCCAAGCGCATAGATTGGGTTTGCGTTTTGGCGCCGGATGCGCCAAGCGACGTCAAGAGCCCGTTCCCTGTGAGGCCGACCTGATGAGCACGCTTCTCCTCTCCCACAAGGCCTGCCTCGACCACGTCACGCCGCCGGGACACCCCGAGCGACCGGATCGCCTGCGTGCGGTGGAAGAAGCGCTGTCGCATGAGCGTTTCCAGTATCTGGTGCGCGACCAGGCGCCGGAGGGCGATCTCGATCTCGTCACGCTGTGCCACAACGAGCATTACGTCACCGAGCTGCGTCACATCGCGCCGACCAGCGGACAGATCTATATCGACGGCGACACCTCGATGTCGCCGGGCACGTGGGAAGCAGTGATGCGCGGCGTCGGCGGCGCGGTCGCGGCGACCGAGGCAGTGATGGCGGGCGAGCATCGCAACGCCTTCGTCGCGGTGCGCCCGCCCGGCCATCACGCCGAGATCGGCAAGCCAATGGGCTTCTGCTTCTTCGACAATGTCGCGATCGCCGCGCGCCACGCGCAGCGCAAATACGGCATCAAGCGTGCGGCGATCGTCGATTTCGACGTGCATCACGGCAACGGCACGCAGGACATCTTCTGGTCGGACCCGACGGTGATGTACTGCTCGACCCATCAGATGCCGCTGTTTCCAGGCACCGGCGCACGCGGCGAGCGCGGCGACCACGACACCATCGTCAACGCGCCGCTCGCCTCCGAGGACGGCGGGCCGGAATTCCGCTCCGCGTTCGAGGACCTGATCCTGCCGCAACTGACGAAGTTCAGCCCCGAGCTTGTCATCATCTCCGCAGGCTTCGATGCGCATTACCGCGATCCGCTGGCCTCGCTGAACCTGCGCGCGGAGGACTACGCCTGGGTGACGCGCAAGCTGATGGATCTTGCCGACAACACCGCCGGGGGTCGCGTTGTTTCGGTGCTCGAGGGCGGCTATGACCTGCAAGGACTGAAAGAATCTGTTACGGCGCATGTCGGCGCCCTGATGGGCGCCTAAAGCGCGATGAGATTGGGATAAATCGCAATCGCGCTTTAGGTTATTGTTTGAGCATGATCTTATCGGAAAAACCGCTGCACATTTTTCCGGATCATGCTCTAGACACCCGCCACATTACGCCCGCAAAACTCTGTTTTCTCGTTGAGGAAAGCGAACCGGGCAATCGGAAACGGATATGGCCGAAAATACCCAAGTCGACGTCTCCAGGCTCACCTTCGAGCGCGCGATCGAGGAACTCGAGACGATCGTGAAGCGGCTCGAGGACGGCAAGGTGCCGCTCGAAGAGTCCGTGACGATCTACGAGCGCGGCGAAGCCCTGAAGCGCCGCTGCGAGGAACTGCTGCGCCAGGCCGAGGCGCGCGTCGACAAGATCACCACCGATGCCAGCGGCCAGGCCGCCGGAACCGCGCCGCTCGACGTGCAGTAAGGGCCGGCCCTTCAAAGCCGCCCGTTTCGGGCATCGGCAGCCTGCAATTTTTCATAAGCGCACGCCGCTGTTCCGTTCAGCGGGGCCGGGGGACCGGGCGCGAAAATCGTAGAATTTCCGTGTGGCGGCCTTTCAGCCTCACGAATCCGGCCAAAACGGCCTCCCTCTCGCCCAAAACCCTGCAGAGGAACCGGGCAAGACTGGAACCCTTCCGGCGACGCCACGATTAACCAATCTGGCCCGCTGGTTGCAGCTGCATGCCCGTTATCGGTCCGGCGGGTTGGCTTTGGGCGAAGCTTTGGTGTAAAGCTGCGCGGAGTGTGGCTTTTTGTAAGCCTTGCGTGGGCAGAGACTACCGACGACAAGCGCTTCAAACTGCTAATGAAATTGGCTGGGACGGACGAAGCCGATCTAAGTGACAGGGATCACAGAGACTGAACCGGAGCGTACTTAAGCTCACCTAAGCTTGAAGACGGGGCTTTGCCCCATGCAGGTGGCTCCGACGGTTTAAGGACTCGCGCTGCGCCGATATTGTGCAAACCCATCGCGCACCGGAACGACCTTCCGGCGCTGACAAATTGGAAATCGCCGTGAACGCATACAGTAAAACGCCGCTTCTCGACACCATCCAGACGCCGGATGACCTGCGCAAGCTCAAGATCGAGCAGGTTCGCCAGGTCGCCGACGAGTTGCGGCAGGAGACCATCGATGCCGTCTCGGTGACCGGCGGTCACTTCGGGGCAGGTCTCGGCGTGGTCGAGCTCACCACCGCGATCCATTACGTCTTCGACACGCCGCGCGACCGGCTGATCTGGGACGTCGGCCACCAGGCCTATCCGCACAAGATCCTCACCGGCCGGCGCGACCGCATCCGCACGCTGCGCACCGGCGGCGGCCTGTCCGGCTTCACCAAGCGCAGCGAGAGCGATTACGATCCGTTCGGCGCGGCGCATTCCTCGACCTCGATCTCGGCCGGCCTCGGTATGGCCGTGGCGCGCGACCTCTCCGGCGGCAAGAACAACGTTATCGCGGTGATCGGTGACGGCGCGATGTCGGCAGGCATGGCCTATGAGGCCATGAACAACGCAGGCGCCATGAACTCGCGCCTGATCGTCATCCTCAACGACAACGACATGTCGATTGCGCCGCCGGTCGGCGCGATGAGCGCGTATCTGTCGCGCCTCTACTCCGGCAAGACCTATCGCACGCTGCGCGATGCGGCCAAGCAGATCAACAAGCGTCTGCCCAAGATCATCGCCAACCGCGCCAACCGCGTCGAGGAATATTCCCGCGGCTTCATGATGGACGGCGGCACGCTGTTCGAGGAGCTTGGCTTCTATTACGTCGGCCCGATCGACGGCCATAACCTCGACCATCTGCTGCCGGTGCTGAAGAACGTGCGCGACATGGAGACCGGCCCGATCCTCGTCCACGTCGTGACGCAGAAGGGCAAGGGCTACGGCCCGGCGGAAGCTTCCGCCGACAAGTACCATGCAGTCGTCAAGTTCGACGTCGCGACCGGCACCCAGGCCAAGGCCAAGCCGAATGCGCCGGCCTACCAGAACGTGTTCGGCCAGAGCCTCGTCAAGGAAGCTCAGAAGGACGACAAGATCGTCGCCATTACCGCGGCGATGCCGTCCGGCACCGGCGTCGACATCTTCAACAAGGCGTTCCCGGACCGCACCTTCGACGTCGGCATCGCCGAGCAGCACGCGGTGACGTTCGCCGCCGGTCTTGCGACCGAAGGCTACAAGCCGTTCTGCGCGATCTACTCGACCTTCCTGCAACGCGGCTACGACCAGATCGTGCATGACGTCGCGATCCAGAACCTGCCGGTCCGCTTCGCCATCGACCGCGCCGGCCTCGTCGGCGCCGACGGCGCGACCCATGCCGGCTCGTTCGACAACGCCTATCTCGGCTGTCTGCCGAACATGGTCATCATGGCGGCGGCCGACGAAGCCGAGCTGGTGCACATGGTGGCGACCCAGGTCGCGATCGACGACCGTCCGAGCTCGCTGCGCTATCCGCGCGGCGAAGGCCGCGGCGTCGAGATGCCCGAAGTCGGCATTCCCCTCGAGATCGGCAAGGGCCGCATGATCCGCCAGGGCAACAAGATCGCCCTGCTCTCCTTCGGCACGCGCCTTGCCGAATGCGAGAAGGCGGCCGACGAGCTCGCAGCCCATGGCCTTTCGACCACGATCGCGGATGCGCGCTTCATGAAGCCGCTGGACACCGAGCTGGTGCTCAAGCTCGCCCGCGACCACGAGATCCTGATCACGATCGAGGAAGGCTCGGTCGGCGGCTTCGGCTCGCATGTCGCGCAGTTCCTGACCGATCAGGGCGTGCTCGACAGCGGAATGGTCAAGTTCCGCTCGATGGTGCTCCCCGACGTGTTCCAGGACCACGACACGCCGAACGCGATGTACGCCGGCGCCGGCCTCGACGCCAAGGGCATCGTCGCCAAGGTGTTCGAAGCCCTCGGCAAGGACGCGAAGACCGAGACGGTCAAGCTCGCCTGACGGCGAAGCAGACGCTGAATCCCACCTCTCCCTCCGGGAGAGGTTTCGCACCGCCGATGCCGTGGTAACTCGACACCCTCTCGATCGGTGCTCTCATGAAAATCTATCTGGCAGGCCCCGACGTGTTCCTGCCGGATGCAGTTGCTGTCGGCCGGCGCAAGGCCGCGATCTGCGCTGCGCACGGGCTCACCGGCCTCTATCCCCTCGACAATGAGATCGACCTCACCGCGCCTGACGCCTCGCATCAGATCTTCTGCGGCAACGAGGCAATGATGGATGAGGCCGATGCCATCATCGCCAATCTCACCCCGTTCCGCGGGGCCGGCGCGGATCCCGGCACCGTCTACGAGCTCGGCTACATGGCCGGTCGCCGAAAGGTCTGCCTGGCCTATTCCAACGACGGCAGCAACTACGCTGACCGCCTTGGCCGCTTGGTGAATGTCACGTCCGAAGACGGGCGGCTAGTCGACCCGCAGGGGCTGACCGTCGAGGACTTTGGCCTTGTCGACAACCTCATGATGATCCATGCGCTGGAGCTGCATGGCTGCCCGCTGGTGACGCCGGCCACGATGCCGGTTGACGTCTGGCATGACCTGGCCGCGTTCGAGGCTTGCGTCCGGATGGCGGCCGCGCGATTGATGGTTACATAAGCGTATCGGTCATCCCATGAGAGCGTGATGTCCCCTTCCCGCAAGCGCGCGGATATTCTGCTGGTCGAGCGCGGCCTGTTCGAGAGCCGGGCGCGAGCGCGCGCGGCGATCGAAGCCGGCCTCGTCACGGCCGATGACAAGCTGGTTTCAAAGCCATCGGAGACGATCGCCGAGGATGCGGTGATCCATGCCGAACCTGCGCACCCCTATGTCTCCCGCGGTGGCGTCAAGCTCGCGGGCGCGCTGGAGCGCTATCCGATCGAGATCGAGGATCATGTCTGCCTCGACGTCGGCGCTTCCACTGGCGGCTTCACCGAGGTACTGCTGGCGAACGGCGCGAGCCTGGTGTTCGCGGTCGATGTCGGCACCAGCCAGTTGCATCCATCGCTGCGCGGTCACCCCAAGATCGTGTCGATGGAGGAAACCGACATCCGCAGCTATGACGGCAAGCGCCTGCCGGCGCGGCCCGATGTCGTCGTGATCGATGTCAGCTTCATCTCGCTGAAGATCGTGCTGCCGGTCGCGCTCTCGCTTGCCGCGGCGCCGATGAGCCTGCTGGCGCTGATCAAGCCACAATTCGAGGCCGAGCGGAAGCACAACAAGAAGGGGATCATCCGCGACGCCGCCGTCCACCAGGAGATCTGCGGCGACATCGCGGCTTTCGCGGCCTCGCTCGGCTGCACTGACATCGAAGTGTTCCCCTCCCCGATCACGGGCGGCGACGGCAACGTCGAATTCTTCCTGGGCGCACGCCGTGGTTGAGCGCCTGAAGATCGATCATGTCGGCCATCGCGGCGACGGCGTCTCGCTCGCTACGGGTGATGCGATCTACGTGCCCTATGCGCTCGGCGGCGAAACCGTCGAGGTCGACCATGTCGCGGGCAATCATCCTGATCGCCGCAAGCTGCTCGCAGTCGACGTCGCAAGTCCCGAGCGCGTCGAGCCGTTCTGCCCGCACTTCGGCGTCTGTGGCGGCTGCGCGATCCAGCACTGGGCGGCCGAGCCGTATCGCGCCTGGAAGCGCGGCATCGTGGTCGAGACGCTGGCGCAGGCCGGCGTCGATTGCGAGGTCGCGCCGCTGGTCGATGCCCATGGTATGGGGCGCCGGCGCGTCACGCTGCACGGCCGGTTCGGCACGCATAACGTCCTCAAGGTCGGCTTCTCGGCGACGAGTTCGCACGACGTCATCCCGATCCATCGCTGCCCCATCCTCGATCCCGCGCTCGAGGGTGCGATCGATGCCGCCTGGGCGCTTGCCGAGCCGCTGACGTCCAGGATGCCGGTGACGAAACCGCTGGACATCCAGGTCACCGCCACCGCCAACGGCCTCGACGTCGACGTGCGCGGCTCCGGTCCGCTGCCGACGCCGCTGGTCACGGCGCTGTCGCGCGTCGCCGAACAGCATCGCCTGGCGCGGCTGACGCGGCATGGCGAGCTGGTGCTGCAACGCCTGGCGCCGACGGTGCAGATGGGCCGCGCCGAAGTGACGCTGCCGCCGGGATCGTTCCTGCAGGCGACCATGGCGGGCGAAGAGACGCTTGCGTCTCTCGTCGCTGAGCGCGTCGGCAAGGCCAAGGAAGTCGCCGATCTCTTCTGCGGCGTCGGCCCGTTCGCGCTCCGGCTCGCCGAGAAGGCCCGCGTCACCGCCTATGACAGCGACGCCGGTGCGGTCGCCGCGCTCGCGAAGGCAGCGCGTACGCCGGGACTCAAGCCGATCAAGGCCGAGCCGCGCGACCTGTTCCGCCGTCCCCTGGTGCCGCAGGAGTTGCGCGATGTCGACGCCGTGGTGTTCGATCCCCCGCGCCAGGGCGCGCAGGCGCAGGCACTGAAGCTTGCCGCGAGCAAGGTGCCGGTCGTGATCGCGGTCTCCTGCAACGTCGCAACCTTCGCCCGCGACGCGCGGCTCTTGATCGATGGCGGCTACAGGATCGACACAGTAGTGCCGGTAGACCAGTTCCGGCACACGCCGCATGTCGAGCTGGTCGCACGGTTTACGCGGTAGGCCCTCAGCGTCCCCCGGGACGACCCGGTCGCGAATTCCGAATTGAGCCGGCGGCGCCATCCAACCTTGATTCCGGTCAATCGCGCCGGCGTCCGGTCGCGCTAAAAGCGTCCAGGGCAATGAGGTGTGGAGCGGAAGCTTGTGGTTGACCGGCGACAGTTCATTGCGACCGCGCTCGGGTTTTCCGCTTCTGCCATCAGCGGCCTCCGTGCCGCAGCGACGACGATGACCTACGACGAGGCGGTGAATACGTCACGGGCTCCGCTGCAAGCTGCGCCGCGAGATCGCGAGCTCGTGCGTTTTGCGACGCTCGCGGCCAACAGCCACAACACCCAGCCGTGGATTTTCTTCGCCCGCGGCAACGAAATCACGATTGCGCCCGACTTCGCGCGCCGCTGTCCGGCCGTCGATCCCGACGATCATCACCTCTTCGTCAGTCTCGGCTGCGCCGCCGAAAACCTCATCCTCGCAGCGTCCACGCTGGGCTGGCGCGCCAACCCGGTCATCGACGACGACCGGATCGTGATCACCCTCGAGGAAGCCCCGCCGGCAGAATCGGCGCTGGCCCGCGCAATTCCCGTCAGGCAATGCACCCGTGCGGTCTTCGACGGCAGGCCGGCCGCGCCCGAGATCTTGCGCCAGCTCGAGAGCGCCTGCCGCGAACCGAACGTCGCGGCGATCCTGATGACCGAACGCGCCGCGATCGCGAAGGTCACCGACTATGTGCTCGAAGGCAATTCAGCGCAGATGCGCGACAAGGCCTTCATGCGCGAGCTCGTAAGCTGGATCCGTTTCAACGAGCCCGAGGCGCTCGCGACCATGGACGGGCTGTTCTCGCCTGCCTCGGGAAATCCGTCCCTCCCTGCATGGGTCGCGCGGCCGCTCTTGAGGTTCTTCTTCACCGAAGGCGGGGAGAATAGAAAATACCGCGAGGAGCTCGACAGCTCGGCGGGCGTCGTCGTGCTTGCAGCCGATCGCAGCGACAAATCGCACTGGATCTCGGTCGGCCGCGCCTGCCAGCGTTTCGGTTTGCAGGCGACCGCGCTGGGGCTCAAATATTCTTTCGTCAACCAGCCGGTCGAGGTGGCGGCACTGCGGCCGCAATTCGCGACCTCACTTGGACTCGGCGAACGGCGTCCCGATATCGTGATACGTTTCGGAGCCGGCCCGAATCTGCCGAAATCGCTGCGGCGTCCCCCGGAATTGGTGACGCAGCTCTAACGCCGAAGGCCGCTGAGCGCCGGCGACTCGCCGGGCAGCATCGACGAGTTGATGTCGCTGTCCATGCGCCCGGATTGCTGCTGGGTGAAACCTGCGCCGAACGACAGGCTGAGGTTGGAGGTCGGCTTGAACTCGACACCCGCGAACGCGCCATAGCCGGGTGCGGCGCCGGAGGTGAGCGGCGCGAGCGAGCTGCCAATGCCATTGCCATATTTCAGCGTGTCGAAGCCGGCAAAGAACGTGACGGGCATGCCGCCCGCAGTCTTGTAGTTGTAGCCGAACTGCGTGCTGTCATAAGAGAGCGCGCTGAAATTGCCGGCCGGCGCGGTCTGGCCGAAGCCGCTCAGACCAAAATTTCCGCGCTCGCTACCGACGAAGAAACCGGGGCGAAAATTGTAGCTTCCGTCTGCATCGCCGGCATTGAAGCTCGGAAAGTTGCCGTAGCTGTCGGAGCTCTGGCTGACGCTGCCGCCAAAGCCGAAAGGCCCGCCCGGAATCCAATACCTCAGGGGTGCCACCTGCGAATGAGCCGACGCTCCGCCGAGGCAAAGCACGGCGAAAAAAAGTTGCGAGACCGCAAGAACTTGCAAGGCTGGACATTCAGGTGACCATCAAAAACCGCAGAAATTATACGCTTTGGACAGCGCAAATGCCAGCGACGCGGCGCCGGCCATCCGGCATCGAGTTCCAGGATCACCTGATCCTGACGCGTTGAACCTCCCGCACCCGGGATCGACCCACATAGAGGACGCGCAAGCTCGAGCCGTCACTTCGTTTGTGATCGACCGGCGCGGTCCCGCAGTGCGCAATTGCGCAGATTTTTGAAAATGCCCGACATTGCATGGAGGCTGTCATGGAGGTCAATTCCGACAGGTTGAATGCCTTTATGGGCAAGATGGTCACCGAGTTCGGTGCGGCGATGAATGCATCGCTGGTGCTGCTTGGAGACAAGCTCGGTCTCTACCGCGCCCTTGCTACAAAAGGACCGATGAGCTCCTCCGAGCTCGCGAGCGCCACCGGAACGACGGAGCGCTATGTCCGCGAATGGCTCGCGAGCCAGGCGGCGTCCGGTTACATCGAATACGATTCCGCTTCGGGCAAATTCTCGATGCTGCCGGAGCAGGCGATGGCGCTCGCCGACGAGGACAGCCCGGTTTTCCTCGGAGCGTTCGGCAACGTCATCGCATCGACGTTTCTCGACGAGCCGAAGATTTCGGACGCATTCAAGTCCGGCAAGGGTGTCGGCTGGAACCGGCGCAGCGAGTGCCTGTTCTGTGGCACGGCCCGCTTCTTCCGCACCGGCTACATGCATCATCTGGTGCAGGAGTGGCTGCCCGCGCTCGACGGCGTCGTGGACAAGCTCAGGCGTGGAGCCAGGGTCGCCGATGTCGGCTGCGGACACGGCGTCTCGACGCGGTTGATGGCGGAGGCCTTCCCCAATTCCCGCTTCTATGGTTTCGACTATCACGAGGGCTCGATCGAGGCGGCGCGAAAGGCAGCCGCCGAGGCAAAGCTGGGCGATCGCGTCAGCTTCGCGGTTCACACGGCCAAGACATATCCGGCCGAGGACTACGATCTCGTCTGCTTCTTCGATTGCCTGCACGATATGGGCGATCCCGTCGGCGCCATCAGCCATGTGCGGCAAACCATGGCGAAGGACGGCACCTGCATGCTGGTCGAGCCGTTCGCAGGCGACCGCCTCGAAGACAATCTCAACCCGGTCGGGCGCGTCTATTACGCGGCATCGACCATGATCTGCACGCCGGCATCGCTCGATCAGGAGGTCGGCCTCGCGCTCGGCGCGCAAGCCGGCGAGGCACGGCTGCGCAAGGTTGCGAGCGAGGGTGGTCTGACGCGCTTCCGCCGCGCCGCCGAAACACCGTTCAACCTGATCCTGGAGGCACGGATCTGACCTCCATCACGCCGGGCGCGTGGACGCGGCATGCGGCCATGCCGCCGCAGCCTCGCCCGGCGCCATGTCGGTGGATTCGCGCTGCCTTGAAATCCGCCTTTGCCGAGGTGCCTGGCGTTGGGGCCATCGTGCTCGGCGGCTCGCGTGCGCGAGGCAACGCACATTCGGCGTCCGACTACGATATCGGCCTTTACTTCAAGGCCGCGATTCCACTGGATACCGAGCGGCTGCTGGCCGCCGCAAAAGAGATCGCCGACAATCCTGCCGCCACGGCCGTAACTCCGGTCGGCGAATGGGGACCATGGATCGTCGGCGGTGCATGGCTGTCGGTAGAGGGCCGCAAGGTCGATTTGCTCTACCGCAGCGCCGACGCGGTCGAAGCTGTGATGGAATCCTGCCGCGCTGGCATCGTCACCATGGACTACCAACCCGGCCATCCGCACGGCTTCTGCTCGGCGATCTGGATGGGCGAGATCGCCTATTGCCAGCCGCTGCACGATCCGCAGGCCCTCATCGCCAGACTGAAGTCGATTGCGCAGCCATATCCGCGGCCGCTGCGCGATGCTCTGATCCGTCGCTTCCAATGGGAGGTCCTGTTCGGCATCGAGATTGCCGAGCTTGCCATCACGCGGGGCGAACAGACCCATATCGCTGGATGCGCTTACCGGTCGCTCGCCTGTGTTGCGCAGGTGCCGTTCGCGCTGAACGAGCGCTATCACATCAACGAAAAGGGCGCGCTATTCGAAGCAGCGCAGCTGCCACTGACGATTCCGCATTTGGACGAGCAAGCAAAGGAGGTCTGGCGGTTAATCGGCGATGGCGCCTTTGCGCCCGCCTGCGATGTCCTGCGCGAGATCGACCGGCAGTTGAAAGGGCTGACGCAATCAGGCGGGACGCGGCCGTAAGCAGCTACCCTGAAGGACTTGTGGTGATCCGCTCATTTCGCGGGCGAAAAGCGCGTCTCAGCGTCCCCAGCGGTCGGACCAGATCTTCTCGCCGATCATGCAATTGACGCGCGGCTCCTTGTCGGCAACCCGCATCACGGAGCGCTCCGGCGCGCGGCCCGCAACCTCCATCAGGAGTTTTGTGCGGATCGCTTCCTTGAACTTGTCGCGATCCTTGATCGAGATGACGAAGGAGCCGGGACCGCCGGCGACGCAGTCCTCATAGTAATAGTCGAGATTGTCGATATCCATCGTCGAATAGGACGGCTCCTTGACCATGATCGGCAGGCCGTTGATGACGATGCCCTTCTCGAGCGCGGCGTCGCGCGCCACCGTGACCGGGCCGCCATTGTTATTGGGACCATCACCGGAAATGTCGATCACGCGGCGCAAGCCGCGATAGGGATCCTCGTCGAACAGCGGCATCGCGAAAGTGATCGCGCCGGAGATCGAGGTGCGCGAGGCGCGCCGGATCGGCGTCTTCATGATTTCGGCTGCGACCGCATCCGCGGTCTCCGGTCCGTCGATCAGCCGCCAGGGAATGATGATCTTCTGGTCGCTGGAGGCCGCCCATTCGAAATAGGTCACCGCGATCCGGCCGTTGGGCCCGAGCTTCAGCGCTTGCAGGAACTCGTTCGACTGGATCGCCTGCGCATAACCTTCGCGCTGGATCGCGAGCTCGTCCATGTCCATGGAGTAGGAGACGTCAACCGCGAGGATCAGCTCGACGTCGACCGTCTGCGCATCCTTGTCGGCTGCTGGCAGCGGCTGATATCTGGGCGATTCGAATTTGGGCCCTGGTGCCGCGATGCCCGCGACGTCCCCTCCGACGAACATGCCGGCCGCCAGCACAGCCCCGATCGAGAACAGCAAGCGCATCGCAGCCTCCCGTCGTATGACGCGATGGTGACATGCAATCGCCTTGCCGCAAAGTGCGAAGATCGCCCGTGCTTCACATTCGAGTTAGGAATTTGCGCGCTTGCGCAAAGATGCCGCGGTGTCGCCACCGTCGCGCCGCTGGAACAAGAGCGATCACACGCACTCTGTCATTCCGGGGCTCGCGAAGCGAGAACCCAGATACGCAAATTGCACGTCAGAGAGAGGCAACTCAACAGAGAGACAACTCGTGGGATGGCGTCCCCCGCCCACTTGTTCCGCGCGATTTCCATGCTAGGCTGGACACCCAGATGGGGATGGAGTCCCCCGACAACCGCCCGGTGGTCGAGACTGTATTGGGCTGATGACTCCTGCTTGAGGTGGGGCAATTCTTTTGAGCCTCTGCCTTTGGCGGAGCATGGCCGAACCCGCCGATGGCGGGTTTTTTGTTGCCTGAAGAAGACCAAGGAGAAGGTCGGGACGTGACGACGACGACACCGAATGCTACGCGCGCCGGGCTGCCCAGGGGGATCTGGGTGCTCGGCTTCGTCTCGATGCTGATGGACGTCTCCTCGGAGATGATCCACGCGCTGCTGCCGGTCTATCTCGTCACCGTGCTCGGTGCCTCGACGCTGACCGTCGGCTTCATCGAAGGCATTGCGGAGGCGACGGCCTCGATCACGAAGATCTTCTCCGGTGCGCTGTCGGACTGGCTCGGCCACCGCAAGCTGCTCGCCGCGCTCGGCTATGGTCTGGCCGCCTTCACCAAGCCGCTGTTCCCGCTTGCGCCGAGCGTCGGATGGCTGGTGGCGGCGCGGTTCATCGACCGCGTCGGCAAGGGCATTCGCGGCGCGCCGCGCGATGCGCTGATTGCCGATATCTCGCCAGCGGGTCTGCGCGGCGCGAGCTTCGGCCTGCGGCAATCGCTAGACACCACTGGCGCTTTCGTCGGACCGCTCGCGGCAATCGGCCTGATGTGGTGGACGGCGGACAATTTTGCCGCCGTGTTCTGGGTGGCGGTGCTCCCAGCCTTCCTGTCCTTCGGACTGATTGCGTTTGCCGTGAGCGAGCCGGAGCCAGACCCGAACCGAGAGCCTGCCAAGAATCCGCTCAATCTCGCCGCGATGCGGCAACTCGGATCCGTATACTGGCTGGTCGTGGCGGTCGGCGTGGTCTTCACGCTCGCCCGCTTCAGCGAGGCCTTCCTGATCCTGCGCGCCCAAAACATCGGGCTCAATGCGATGTGGGTGCCGGCGGTGCTGGTGCTGATGAACATCGTCTATGCACTCTCAGCCTATCCCGCCGGCGTGCTGTCGGACCGGATCAACCGGACCGGCCTGCTCGCGCTCGGCCTCGTCTTCCTCGCCGGCGCCGATCTTGCGCTCGCGTTGCTGCCGAGCCTTGCGGGGCTGGCGCTCGGCGTCGCGCTGTGGGGGCTGCATATGGGATTGACGCAAGGATTGCTCTCGGCCCTCGTCGCCGACGCCGCGCCGCCGAGCCTGCGCGGCACCGCGTTCGGCTATTTCAACCTGTTCACCGGGCTCGCATCGCTGGCCGCGAGCGTGATCGCCGGTGCGCTGTGGGACGCCTCTGGTCCGGCAGACACGTTCCTGACGGGTCTCGGCTTCGCGCTGGTCGCGCTTGTGGGGCTGCTCGCTGTCGGCAACGGGTTGGCTGCGGAGAACAAGTGATGACGGGGGGACTATTCATCGTGCTGAGCGGAGCGATCGCAATCGTGGTCGGCAGCGTGCTGGGCGGCTGTGCCCGCTATTTCGTCTCCGGCGCGGTCGCCCGGCGGCTGGGCGAGACCTTTCCCTGGGGCACCATGACCATCAACGTCAGCGGCGCCTTCCTGATCGGCATTTTTGGCGCGCTGGCGACCCACCCCGGCTCGATGTTCGCCTCGCCCACTCCTTGGCTGTTCGCGGTGACCGGATTCCTCGGCTGCTACACCACCGTCTCCTCCTTCAGCCTGCAAACGCTGACGCTTGCGCGCGGCGGCGAGCCGATGCACGCGCTGGGCAACGTGGTGTTCTCGGTCACGCTGTGCCTCACTGCCGTCACTTGCGGCTTCCTCCTCGCGGACAGGCTTGGGGGGTAGAGGCAGATGAACTCCCCCTCCTCCGCCGAGCGCCGGCGCGTTGCGATGCTTTATGCCTGGGTTGCCGCTGGCAGCATCATCGGCGGCCTGGCGCGCTACCTAGTCGGGCTCGCGCTCGACACCGGGCCGGGCTTTCCTTTCGCGACGCTGTTCATCAACGCGACCGGTTCGCTGATCATCGGCTTCTATGCGACGCTCACCGGCCCTGACGGCCGCATGCTGGCGCGGCCCGAGCACCGGCAGTTCGTCATGACCGGGTTCTGCGGCGGCTACACCACCTTCTCGACCTTCAGCCTCGAGACCTTCCGCCTGTTCCATGGCGGCATGAAATACACGGCGCTCGCCTATATCGCGGCGTCCGTCGTCTGCTGGCTGGTGTCGGTGTGGCTCGGCCATATGATGGCGAGCCGCTACAACCGCTTGGCAAGGAGCTGACCATGCAAATCCCCAATCAGGCAGTTTCGCTCCGGATCTTCATCGGCGAGAGCGACCATTTCGACGGCAAACCGCTTTATGAAGCGATCGTGATGAAGGCGCGCGAACGGCACCTCGCCGGCGCCACCGTGCTGCGCGGGCCGATGGGCTTCGGCAAGTCGAGCCGCCTGCACACCTCGAAAATCCTGCGACTGTCGGAAGACCTGCCGCTCCTGATCGAGATCGTCGATAGCGAGGACAACATCAACGCATTCCTGCCCATCCTGGATGGCATGATGTCGAGCGGGCTGATCACCTTGGAGAAGGTGCAGGTCCTGCAATATGGTGCGAAGGCCGCGAGCTGATCGCTCCGGCAGGGAACCCGCGCCCGCCGTGTCCAGGAGGCGGAATGAACGACACCGTCACGACGCCGAAGACGCGGACCAAGACCAAGGTCGAGCGGCCGCGGCTGCACAAGGTCATCCTGATCAACGACGACTATACGCCGCGCGAATTCGTCACGATGATCCTCAAGGCTGAGTTCCGCATGACCGAGGATCAGGCCTACAAGGTGATGATCACCGCCCACAAGCTGGGCGCCTGCGTGGTCGCCGTGTTCACCAAGGACGTCGCCGAAACCAAGGCCACCCGCGCCACCGACGCCGGCCGCGCCAAGGGCTATCCGCTGCTGTTCACGACCGAGCCGGAGGAATAGGCCTTCATCCTGCAACGACGAGCGATCTTGAATCCGTCGTGCGTCAGGCCATTACCACCGGCGTCTCCTCGGTCAGCCCATACACGCGCTGCGCCTGAGAGAAACCCGCGATCGGAAATTCGCCGAGTTCGCGCCAGCCGTGGCGGCAGGCGTTGGCGAAGACTTCCGAGACCACGACGGTTCGTCCCAACCGGCCTGCGATCTTCTCCAGCCGCGCCGCGAGATTGACTGCGGGGCCGATACAGGTGAAGTCGAGGCGGTTGCCGCCGCCGATATTGCCGTAGAGGATGTTGCCGACATGCAGCGCGACGCCGAAGCGGAAGCGCTCGATGACGTCGCCGACCGGAAAGGCGAGCGCCTCGACGCTGGCGCGGGATTCGCGCGCGGCCTCCAGCACGCGCGTGCAGACATGCGCGGCATCGCCGACATATTCGTCGATCGGGAACACCGCGAGCAGGCCGTCGCCCATGAATTTCAGCACCTCGCCGCCGTGGCCCCGGATCGCGGTGACCTGGCAGTCGAAATAATGGTTGAGGATCTCGACCACGGTCTCGGCCGGCAACCGGTCCGACAGGGCGGTGAAGCCGCGCAGATCCGAGAGCCAGATCGCGGCCTGCATGGTGTCGTTGTGGCCGCGACGGATCTGGCCGCCGAGGATGCGCTCGCCGGCGCGGTTGCCGACATAGGTGTCGAGCAGCATCGCGGCGGTGCGGCGCAGGCTGACAATCTCGCTGACGCGCGCGAGCGGCGCCACGATGGACCTGATCGCCGCGATGTCGTCGTCGCTGAAGCCGCCGGGATGCCGCGTGGTCCAGCTCGTGGCATGGATTGAGCCATCGAGAAACGGCAACGGCACCGCGATGTAATCGGTCACGCCTTCGGCGCGCATGTCGTCAAGAAACGGAAACCGCTTGCTGTCGGGATCGTCGATGCGGCCCCGAACCTCCAGGCCCTGCTGGAACACGATGCGAAGCGGGCTCCGGGCGAATTCGGGCGTGTGCAGGATCTCGAAATCGACGCTGCCGATCTCGACCTCCTTGCCCGGCCGCCAGATGAAGTTACGGCCAAAGATTTCCGGATGCAGTGTGCGGATGAACATTCCGAACCGCCACAGCGGCAGGCCGGCGGCGACCAGATGTTTGCAGATGTCCGCGATCATCTCGGCCGGGCTCGCCGACGACCTCGCGCCGTCGATCAGCCAGTTGGTGACGCGCTGGAGCTCGGAGGTTTCCATGCCCGCATTTGCGGACGAAGTTGTGGGATCGTCAAGTTGCGCGGAGCACTAGCGTCCTACCTGCCCGCGGTCGCGCAGGAAGTGATCGGCCAGCACACAGGCCATCATGGCTTCGCCGACGGGGACGGCGCGGATGCCGACGCAGGGGTCGTGGCGGCCCTTGGTAAAGATCTCGGTGTCGGAGCCTTTACGATCAACAGTGAGACGTGGCTGGAGGATCGACGAGGTCGGCTTCACCGCGAAGCGCACCACCACCGGCTGTCCCGTGGAGATGCCGCCCAGGACGCCGCCGGCATGGTTGGACAGAAAGCGCGTACCGTCATTGCCCGTGCGCATCTCGTCGGCGTTCTCTTCGCCGGTCAGTTCGGCCGCGCCGAAGCCGGCGCCGATCTCCACGCCCTTGACCGCGTTGATGGTCATCATCGCAGCCGCCAAATCGGAATCGAGCTTTGCGTAGATCGGCGCACCCAGGCCGGCCGGCACGCCCTCGGCGACTACCTCGATCACCGCGCCGATCGAGGAGCCGCTCTTGCGGATGCCGTCGAGATAGGTCTCGAAGAACGCTGCCTTGTCCTTGTCCGGACAGAAGAACGGATTCTTGGCGATCTCGTCCCAGTCCCACTTCTCGCGGTCGATCTTGTGCGGACCTATCTGCACCAGCGCACCGCGCACCCTGACGTCGGGCACCACCTTGCGCGCGATCGCACCGGCAGCAACGCGCATCGCCGTCTCGCGCGCCGAGGAGCGTCCGCCGCCGCGATAGTCGCGCAGGCCGTACTTCGCTTCATAGGTGAAGTCGGCGTGGCCGGGGCGAAACTTGTCCTTGATCTCCGAATAGTCCTTGGAGCGCTGGTCGGTGTTTTCGATCAGGAGCCCGATCGGGGTGCCCGTCGTCACCTGCACGCCGGTCTCCGGATGCGCCATCACGCCGGAGAGGATCTTCACCTGGTCCGGCTCCTGACGCTGCGTCGTGAACCGCGACTGGCCCGGCCGGCGACGATCGAGGTCCTGCTGGATGTCGGCCTCGGTGAGCGGGATCAGGGGCGGACAGCCATCGACCACGCAGCCTATTGCCACCCCATGGCTCTCGCCAAAGGTGGTGACGCGGAACATATGGCCGAAGGTGTTGAAGGACATCCGTCTCTCGTAAGTCAGTTCTGACTTGTGGTAGCGCCCGGAAACACCGCATTCAACCCTGTTCCCGTCATTCCGGGGCGGTGCGAAGCATCGAGCCCGGAATTTCGAGATTCTCAGGTGCGCAATTGCGCACCATAGCTCGCCCGTCGGCCGCCCCGGAATGACTGCAGGCGGGGTTAGCTATGCTTCTCCAGCCGGCCGTCGCCGAACACGTAGACGGCGCCCTGCTCGATATAGAGCTCGGCGGCACTGGCAGGGGTCTCGATGCCAAGGGCCACCATCAGGGCCCGGCAGGTGCCGCCATGCGCGACCGCGACGGTATCGACCAGACGCGACTCGTACCAATCGCGCATGCGCAACTGCACGGCGGCGTAGGTCTCCCCGCCCGCGGGCGCGACCGTCCATTTGTCGGCGAGGCGCCTGGCATAGACCTCGGGATCGGAGGCCTCGCTTTCGGCGAGCGTCAGCCCCTCCCAGACGCCGTAGCCGATCTCGCGCAGGCGATCGTCGAGCGAATAGTCGGCGACCGGCAATTCGAGCTTGCGGCGTGCGAGTTCCATGGTCTGGCGCGCGCGCCCCAGCGGGCTCGACACGTAGGGCAGCGCCGCCTTGTCCTTGCCGTCGCGCCTGAACAGATCGGCCAGAATGCCGGCAGCCTGCACGGCCTGGCCGCGGCCGCGCACATTCAGCGGGATGTCCTTGGTGCCCTGGAGCCGCCCGAGCGCATTCCACTCGGTCTCGCCGTGGCGAAGGAAGTAGATCGTGGGCACGGGCATTGCAGATAAAGATTAGTCCTTGCCGCCGAGAGAGATGTCCGGCGCGTCCGGGCGCTTCATGCCCAGCACGTGATAGCCGGAATCGACGTGATGCACCTCGCCGGTGACGCCGCGCGACAGGTCGGAAAGGAAATACAGCGCGCTACCGCCGACGTCCTCCGTGGACACGTTGCGGCGCATCGGCGCGTTGTACTCGTTCCACTTCAGGATATAGCGGAAGTCGCCGATGCCGGAGGCGGCGAGCGTCTTGATCGGCCCCGCCGAGATGGCGTTGACGCGGATGTTCTTCTCACCGAGATCGGCGGCGAGATAACGTACGCTGGCTTCCAGCGCCGCCTTCGCCACGCCCATCACGTTGTAATGCGGCATCCACTTCTCGGCGCCGTAATAGCTGAGCGTGATGAGCGAGCCGCCGTCGGTCATCAGCTTCTCGGCGCGCTGCGCCACCGCCGTGAACGAATAGCAGGAGATCAGCATCGATTTGGTGAAGTTCTCCTGCGTGGTGTCGACGTAGCGGCCGTCGAGCTGCTCGCCATAGGCGATCGCGTGCACCAGGAAGTCGATCTTGCCCCACTTCTCCTTCAGCACCGCGAAGGCCGCGTCGATGGTCGCAGCGTCGGTGACGTCGCAATGGCCGAGCACGAGCCCGCCGATCTCGGCGGCGAGCGGCTCGACGCGCTTCTTCAGCGCATCGCCCTGATAGGTGAAGGCGAGCTCGGCGCCGGCTGCGTGGCATGCCTTAGCGATGCCCCAGGCGATCGAGCGGTTGTTGGCAACGCCGAGGATCACCCCACGCTTGCCCTGCATCAGACCTGAATTCTGCGCCATTTTGCTAACGTCCCGTCGAGCTCTCGTTGAGGTCTGGAGGTACACCAGCCCTCCTTCGCGGTACAGTCCTAATACGCGGCGTTAACGCTGTTTCGAGGACCGGAATAGCCGTTCCATTCGGGTGTTATGATGGTAGTGGCGCTCGCGCCGAACGGCAGGACATCAAAGACGGCATGAGTGCGTTTCGCCAGAGTGTGGAAGCCATGATCCCGGCGTTGCGCCGCTACGCCCGCGCGCTCACGCGCGATGCGGATGCGGCCGACGACCTGGTGCAGGATACATTGGTGCGGGCGCTGCGTTCGGAGCGCCTGTTCCTCGGAGGTGACGTCAGGAGCTGGCTCTACACCATCCTCACCAACCTCAACAAGAACCGGCGGCGCTCGCTGGCAAGGCGGCCGCAATTCATGCAGCTCACGGAAAACAACCCGGATGCCAGCGGGACGGAAGCCGAAGGGCGCGACATCGAGAAGGCACTGGCGACGCTGGTCGAGGAGCAGCGTTCGGTGCTGCTGCTGGTGATGCTGGAAGGCATGAGCTACCGCGAGGTCGCCGACATCCAGGGCGTGCCGATCGGCACCGTAATGTCCCGTCTGGCGCGCGCCCGCGCCCACGTTAAAGCATCGCTGGAGGGCGAGCGCCCCGCGCTCAGGCGGGTGAAATGATGACAGGATTGATGCATCGCGTCGCGCCCCCCGGCATGCAGAGGGAAACAGCGCAGTTGAACCGCGTAAGATATTTTGGGCCGCAGAGCCAGAGACGATCGATATGAACGACCACAGGATTTCAGTGACCGAGGACGAACTGCACGCCTATGTCGACGGCGAGCTGCCGGCCGAGCGCCGCGCCGATGTCGAGGCGTGGCTTGCCGTCCACCCCGACGATGCCGAGCGCGTGCAGTCCTGGCGCGCCATGGCCGAGATGCTGCATGCCCGCTACGACGCTGTCGCCCAGGAATCGGTGCCGGCCCGGCTGGAGCTCGAACGGCTGGAGCGCCGCCCCCGGCAATGGCTCTATGGCGCCGCCGCGGCTGTGCTGGTTGCCTTCCTCGCCGGCAGCACGGTCGGCTGGGTCGCGCACGGCGCGAAGGCCGTGCCATCGACCTTCCAGAGCTTCACTGAGGATGCACTCGACGCGCACCGCCTCTATGTCGTCGAGGTCCGCCACCCCGTCGAGGTGCCCGGCAATGAGCGCGACCATCTCCAGGCCTGGCTGACCAAGCGCTGCGGCTGGACCGTGTTCGCACCGAACCTGGAAGCGAGCGGGCTCAAGCTCGTTGGCGGCCGGCTGCTGCCGGGGCCGAGCGGCCCGGCGTCGTTCCTGATGTATGAGGGACCCTCGGGCGAGCGCTTCACGATCTACACCGCCAAGACCGAGAGCGGTGCGACCCAGATGCGCTATGCCAAGGCGGACAGGGACGGATCGCTGTTCTGGGCCGATCGCGGCGTCGGCTATGTCGTCACTGGTGGCAATGACCGTGACCGGCTGACCAAGGTCGCACAGGCCGTCTACGACCAAACGGAGAAGAATGGCGGCTAGACAACCACGTGAGCGCGGCGCCTCGATTCCGACATTGAAAATTTGGAATCAAGACATGGGTGCGTCTCATTATCGCACCGCATGATCACGCGAAGATGAGCCGCGTTCGATCCGCCGATCGACGCGGGCGGCCTCGATTGGGGTTTTTGGTACCGCGCTGGTCCCCCTCTCGAGGCCGCACCTTATTATCGGCTGCCCCGCCGGACAGCCGATACGTCGAGCACATGAGCCGAGAAGCGCTATTACGCTTCAGGCGTGTGATGAGCATCATCTGCTGGGAGAATGCTCTAGACCTCGACCTTCGGAGACCCCTTCGGATTGCGATCTCGCCCTAACCAAGCCCGCTACGTGGATTGTAGGGGTGTTGGTCCCGCCACTTTTCCATCAACGCCTCAAGCTCGGCGTCGTTCCCGTCCGGTAGCATGATCCTGATGATGACGAAGAGATCGCCGGTTCCGCCAGCTTTCGGCAGGCCTTTGCCCTTGAGGCGGAAGGTCCGGCCGCTGGAGGTATTTTTCGGAACCGATAGCTCCACGGCATTGCCGAGCGTGGGCACGCGGACCTTGCCGCCGAGCACCGCCTCGTAGAGCGTGACCGGCAGGTCGATCCGCAGGTCGGCGCCCTCGACCTTGAAGAACGGGTGCGGCGCGATGCTGATGGTGATCAGGAGATCGCCGGGCGGATGGCCCTGCGCGCTCTCGCCCTGCCCCCGCAGCCGAATCTGCTGACCCTCGGTGACGCCGGCCGGGATCTTGACGTTGAGCTCCTTGCCGTTCGGCAGCCGGACCCGCTTCTCGCCACCCTTGACCGACTCCTCCAGGGAGACGGACATGGCGACGTTGACGTCGAGATCGAGCCCGATCCCGCCGGTATCGAATTCGAACTGGGCACCGCCGCCGGCCCCGGGCCGCGCGCCGCGCATTCCGCCGCCGAACATGCTGTTGAGGATGTCCTCGAACGCGCCGGCGCCCTGGCCGGGGCCTGCGCCCCCGCTGCGGAACGTGTAGCTCTCGAACCCGCCGGGACCCGCGCGCCCGCGCGGCCCGCCGCCACCCGGAAAGCCCTGGAAGCGCGGCTTGCCTTCGGCGTCGATCTCGCCCCGGTCGAACTGCTTGCGCTTGTCCTCGTCGCCGATAATCTCGTTAGCCGAATTGATCTCGGAGAAGCGCTCGGCGGCCTTGGGATCATCCTTGTTGCTGTCGGGATGATGCTTCTTGGCAAGCTTGCGATAGGCGCTCTTGATCGCGGCAGCGCTGGCGCTCCGCGGCACCCCCAAGACCTCATAGGGGTCGCGCATCCGTCACGTCTCCTCTTGGGAAATCGGTATGTTCAAAGGGCTCCCCGCCCCACCAGCGTCTCATGTGGGGGGGCGAGTGGCATTTTTGCAACTAGTCGGGTGAAGCGATTCCTAGCTCCGCCACGGCTTTAGCGTATGAATCTCCCAACGGCCACGGCTGCTTTGGCAACCGGCGCCCTGGAGCCAGCTTTCGGTGCTGCCATTGACATAGCTCGCCAGGAAGTCGCGGCACTTGCGGCCGTCCTCGGCGGCATAGGATTGCGCGATCGGGGTGACCGAGCCCCGCGCCCCGGTTTCCGGATTCTCCCAGTGCTGGCTGGAATCCTTGTCGCCCTTGCTGAGGACGTCGGAGGCGGCGTTGCGGGCGAAGGCGAGATCGGTCTCGGTCGGCGGGGCGTTCTTCGTCGGCCGCGCGATCGAGCCGGTGAGGTCACTGTCATCGGCCTTGGCATAGGCACTGGCGTCGTTGCGGGAAACGCTGCAGCCGCCGGTGCCTAACCCGATCAGAATCATCGTCATGATAAAGCCGGAGGACCGGATCGCCGATAGGCCAACGCGTCCCCATGCCCTATATAGGGCGGTAGCGGACAACAACGCGTTTTGGGCCGCGGGACGCAACTCGGACTCCAGACATGAGCGACACGACCTCGATGAAACACCAGACACCCTTAACATCCGGTGATTTCACCGCCGCCGACGAGCCATTTGCGCTGTTCGAGGCCTGGCTGAACGAAGCGATCAAGAGCGAGCCGAACGATCCGAACGCCATGGCGCTCGCAACCGTCGATCCGGACGGGCTGCCGGATGTGCGCATGGTGCTGATGAAAGGCTTCGATACCGAGGGTTTCGTCTTCTACAGCCACATCGCCAGCCAGAAGGGCCGCGAACTCGCCGCAAACCCTAAGGCGGCGTTACTTTTTCACTGGAAGTCGCTGCGCCGTCAGGTTCGCATCCGCGGCAACGTGACGCCGGTGACCGATGCCGAAGCCGATGCCTATTTCGCTACCCGCCCCAAGCAAGCGCAGATCGGCGCCTGGGCGAGCAAGCAGTCCGAGGCGCTGGAGAGCCGCTTCGCCTTCGAGCAGGCGATCGCCAAGGTCGCCGCCAGATACGTCATCGGCGAGGTGCCGCGGCCGCCGGGCTGGAGTGGCTGGCGTATCACGCCGGTGCGCATCGAGTTCTGGCACGACCGCGCATTCCGCCTGCACGATCGCATCGAATTTCGTCGTGACGCGGCCGGCCAGCCGTGGTCCAAGACGCGGATGTACCCTTGAGCCTTTCTTTGAACCTTGGGCCGACCTGAAAGATGTCCATGCCGCATTCGTCCAACGTGCCACGTCGCACGCTCCTTCTGACCGGAGCCAGCCGCGGCATCGGCCACGCTACCGTGATCCGCTTTTCCTCGGCGGGCTGGCGCGTCCTCACCTGCTCGCGGCATCCCTTTCCGGAGGACTGCCCGTGGGACGCTGGCCCTGAGGACCATATCCAGGTCGACCTCGGCGATCCCGCGGACACTGCGCGCGCGATCACCGAGATCCGCCGCCGGCTCGCAGGCGGCACGCTGCATGCGCTGGTCAACAACGCCGCGATATCGCCGAAGGGACCGGGCGGCGCGCGGCTCGGCTCCGTCGACACCGACCTCGACACCTGGACACACGTCTTCCACGTCAACTTCTTTGCGCCTATCATGATGGCGCGCGGGCTGATCGAGGAGCTGAAGGCGGCCAAGGGATCGGTCGTGAACGTCACCTCGATCGCGGGCTCGCGCGTGCATCCCTTCGCGGGCGCCGCCTACGCCACCTCGAAAGCCGCGCTCGCCGCGCTGACACGCGAGATGGCCTCCGACTTCGGCCGCGTCGGCGTGCGCGTCAACGCGATCGCGCCGGGTGAGATCGACACCTCGATCCTGTCGCCGGGCACCGAGAAGATCGTCGACCAGCAGATCCCGATGCACCGGCTCGGCACGCCCGACGAAGTCGCCAAGATCATCTACGTGCTGTGCACGGACACCTCGTCCTACGTCAACGGCGCGGAGATCCACATCAACGGCGGCCAGCACGTGTAGGCAGAAGACGTAAGGCGGAGGATGGGCCGGTTCGCGAGCACAGCGTCACTCTACGAGCACTTGCGGCCGCCTTATCCGCCAGAATTTTTCCGTAGCGCCGCGCAAAAGCTCGGCCTCTCCAAGCGAAGCGCCTTGATCGACCTCGGCACCGGACCCGGACTGCTGGCGCTGGGCTTCGCCGGCTATGTCGGCCGCATCGTAGGCGTCGACCCTGAACCCGCAATGCTCGAGGCCGCGCGCCGCGCGGCTGCATCTGCAGGCCATGCGCTCACGCTGATCGAGGGCAAGGCCGAGACGCTTGCCCTCGACATCGGCACCTTCGACGTTGTGACGATCGGGCGAGCACTGCACTGGATGGATCGCGACCTGACGATCGCGCTGTTCGATCGGCTGGTCGCACGCGACGGCGCGATCGTGATCTGCGCCTCGTTCTCCGGCACCGACGGCCGCAACCCGTGGCTCGATGGTTACAATGAAGTCCGCCGCCGCTGGTCGCCGGCCAAGCTCTGGGAGGAGGCCGGCAAGGGCACGCGGACCCATCGCGACCTTCCCGCGTTCTTTCGCTGCAGCTCGTTTCAGCTCATGGAGCTCGTCACAGTCGAGACCAGCCATCTGGTCAGCGTGCAGGACCTGGCGCAGCGCACACTCACCTACTCGTCGTCCTCGCCGGATGCATTGGGCGACAACGTCGAGGCGATGCTGCGTGATGTCGAAGCGCACCTGGCTTCGTTCAGCCGCGATGGCGTCATCGCCGAGACCATTGTCTCGACGGCGCAGATCGTGAAACGCTAGTTGATTTGCCGAAGAGCGGAAGCAAGGCGATCCAGACAACGCCGCCGCAAGACCTGGATCGCCCGCCCTTCCTTCCGTTCCTCAATCGACTCGAATCCGACGCGACCGTTCGCGCAGCCGTGGAGCGGCCACGTTGATTGCAGTCGAGCAGTCGTCGTCGTTCTCGCCATCGAGCAGCGGAGCACCACAGTGCCGGCACATCCGCGCCGACAACGACGGCGCCTTGCCGCTCGCCAGGACCTGACGATAGCTCGTCAGATCGATGACGTTGCGGGGCGTCGTTATGTGTTTTTCAACCATGGTTGTTCCTCGCGGCTAACCCGCTGCTTATCGCAGACAAGTTTCGCGCAAAAGTTCAGCCCACCGCTCAAATTTTACCGGAGCAATTGGGGCGAAGCGCCCGCATCACCGCGCGGCCTCAATCCCGCTCTATTCTGCGACACCAACCACCATGTCTCTGCGACCGGCGTAAGGTCTCGGTAGGTATCTTGCTAGAGTGGCATGGATCGTCACGAGCGTCAGGCTGTCGTTCTAAGCATGATCTCCGCGCAAACGCGTTCTCAGTTTGTCGCGAGGGAAAACCGCTTCGCACTTTACGCTAACGCGGCCCTCCGGGTCCGGATCATGCTCTACAGCCACTTCTTCCACTTGAAGATCCAGTACGGGACGACGGCGGCGGTCAGCATCATCACCAGCGCCATCGGATAGCCGTGGACCCATTCGAGTTCCGGCATCACCTTGAAGTTCATGCCGTAGATCGAGGCGATCAGCGTCGGCGGCATCAGGACAACAGCCATAACCGAAAACAGCTTGATGATGTTGTTCTGCTCGAGGTTGACGACACCGAGCATGGCGTCGAGCACGAAGGTAATCTTGTTGGAGAGATAGGAGGCATGGTCGGTCAGCGAGGCGACGTCGCGCTGCATGGTCTTGAGCTGCTCGCGCATGTCCTTCGACCACTTCACGCCCTCTACCACAGCGGAGAGGAAGGTGACGACGCGGCCGATCGAGACCAGGCTCTCGCGAACCTTCGAGGTCAAATCGCCCTTGCGGCCAATTGAGATCAGGATCTGCGAATACTGCTTGGCGTGGCCATGGCGCTCGCTCTCGGGCTCGAAGATGTCGTGCGAGACCTGGTCGATCTCGGCACCGCAGCGCTCCAGAATGTCGGCGCAGCGGTCGATCACGGCGTCCAGCAGTTCCATCAGCACCATCTCGCCGGTAATGGACGGCGTGCAGGAGCGGGCGAGCTTGGCCTCGACCAGGGCGAACGGCTTCGGCAGGTCGTAGCGCACCGTCACCAGGCGGTGGTCGCCGAGGATGAAGGTTACCGCCGTGGTCCGGGGCATGTCGGTATCGGAGTGGCACATCAGCGTCGCGGTCATGTAGCGCGCGCTGTTCTCGATATAGAGGCGGCTGGAGATCTCGATCTCCTGCATGTCTTCCCGGGTCGGGATGGCGATGCCCGCCAGCCGCTCCACCGCCTTGTCCTCGGCCGCGGTCGGGTTGACCAGGTCGATCCAGACCGCATGCTCCGGCAGGGCCCCGAGATCGTCGATAACCGCCTTCTTGAGGGAGCCCTCGAAGGGAAGGAAGACAGAAAACATGCACAACTCCAGGAGGGGGCCTGCGGCAGAGTGACAGCCCTTAGCGCGATTCTGGCAAGTTCATGATGACAAGCGCATCAGCGACGCGCCTGCATTTTTGGCGGCACCGTGGCACGGAATCGACAGTTCAGCATTCTTTGCCCAAAAACCAGCCCAAGGCCGCAAAACTTGCGGCAAAAAAACCACAGCTTGGGTCTCGCAGCGCGGGAAAGGGTCCGAAACGCTGGAATTGTGGCAGATTTCAACGATAATAGCCTCAACGGAGTCGTGGTTTTTGGGCCTGGCTCGGCCCACGAAAGCTTGTCGTTGTCGATTGGAACCAAATCATGTCGTCGCTGAAAGTTACGCTGGGTATTTTGGCCGCTGGCCTGATGCTGTCGGGCTGCATGCAGGCCACACATTTTGAGGCGACCGATACCAAGGCCTTCAAGCAGAAGGACAAGGAACTCCTCGCCAAGGTACGGTATGAAAATACCCCGGTTGCGGAGCCGTTCCGCCGCGCCATCGTCGAGTACCACCGCAAGGAGTCGCCGGGCTCTATCGTGGTCGATTCCGACAACCACTATCTCTACTACGTGCTGGATGGTGGCAAGGCGATCCGCTACGGCATCACCGTCGGCGAAGAAGCCATGGCATGGTCCGGCATCGCCAAGGTCGGCAGCATGACCGAGTGGCCGGCCTGGCATCCCACCCCGGGCGAGATCTCGCGCCTGGGTGTGCCGACCTATGTCGCGCCCGGTCCGGACAATCCGATGGGCTCCCGCGCGATGTATCTCTACTCCGGTGGCAAGGACACGCTGTTCCGCATCCACGGCACCAACCAGCCGGAATATATCGGCGCCTCGATCTCGTCGGGCTGCATCCGCCTGACCAACGAGGACGCAATCGACCTCTATAACCGCGTCAAGGTCGGTACCATCGTCGTCGTGCTCGAGCCGAAGCATGGCGACTCGCCCTACAATTCGCGCCTCGCGCTCCAGGGTGGCGGTTCCGGTACTTCTTACTAACCGGTCTTGCCTGAGACTTTGGAAAAGCGCCGGTTTCACCGGCGCTTTTTTGTTGCCGGCTTGCGTGGCTGGGCTTTGTTGCCGTCGGCCGCCGACTTGTCCGCGGGCGCAGGGGATTTCTCCGCCGCCTCGTCATCGGCTCCATCCTTTGCTTCAGGCTTGGCGGCGACCTCGCGCGGTGGCGCCTCCTCGGGCCGTTCCACGGGCAGAAGCGGGGCGACTTGCGGCAGGGGATCCCAGACGTTCCACTGGCAGATCCGGTAGTCGTTGCGCCGCTGCGCCAGGTCGAGATGGATATGGTCCTCGTGATACCAGTCCGAGCCGGGCCCGAGCACGGTGGAGAAGCGCGAGCAGACCGAATGCAGCACCCGCTCGCGCACGTCGCGGGACACGGTGCGGTCGGTCAGGCCGATCGACTGCCCGTTGGCGAGCTTGATGGCGCGGACGTCGAGGGCGTTGGCCTTGCCGTGCTCGGACAGCATGGCGCCGACAATGCGGTTGCGGCCGCGGCACTCGAAGGAATCGAAATTGTCGAGATCGCTGATGGTCGAGCCGAGGCGCGCGGCCAGCGGCACCATGTCCTTGCGTACCCAGTCGGCGATGGCGGATGCCATGGTGCAGCGAAGGATCGCCGCCGGCTTGACCGCCACTTTGCGCTTGTCCGGCAACACGATGGCTTCGAGCCGTACCAGATCCTCGCCGCCGCAGCCACCGGGGCCGCGGATATCCGGGATCGAGGGCGCGATCGCGATGTCGTCGGTCAGCGCCAGCCGGCAGGCCGAGGCCTGTTTCTCGGGTGACGGCGCCGCCTCGGCAGGCTTCTCGGCGCCAGGCTTGTCGGGGGAAGGCTTGCCCTCGGCCTCCGGCGCGGGCTCGTCAGATGCTTTGGGGGCCTCCTCGGGGCGGGGTTTCGGTAAGGGGATCTTGGGTAACGGGGTCTTGGGTAAGGGGGTCTTGGCCGAATGAACCGCCGCACGCGGCCGCGGCGGACCAATGCCGAAAATATCCAGCGGCGGAGCATACTTTCTCGCCTCCGCCCTATCGGCGAGCACAAGCGACAGCCCGAGCGCGACGGTAACCATTGCCGCACCGGCGGACATATTGCCGCGATAAGACCATTTGCGGCGAAAGTCCGGCAGGCTAAAACTCATGACAATTCTTTGGCCCTGCGCTGAGCGACAACGCGCCCAGCGGCTTCTCGGAGGAATGTCTGAATGCTTGGTTTGATGCAAGACTGGCCCCTGCTCTGCCACCGGATCATCGAACACGCCGCGAAGATTCATGGCAAGCAGGAGGTTGTCACGCGATCGGTCGAGGGACCGATCCATCGCACCACTTATGCCGAAGTCCACAAGCGCGCGCTCAAGGTCTCGCAGATGCTGGAGCGCGACGGCATCAAATTCGGCGACCGCGTCGCCACCATCGCCTGGAACACCTGGCGCCACCTCGAAGTCTGGTACGGCATCATGGGGATCGGCGCCATCTGCCATACCGTCAATCCCCGTCTTTTCCCCGAGCAGATCGCCTGGATCATCAACCATGCGCAGGACCGCATCGTGATGACCGACATCACCTTCGTTCCGGTCCTGGAGAAGATCGCCGACAAGCTGGGAAGCGTGGAACGCTACGTCGTGCTCACCGACAAGGCGCACATGCCGCAGACCACGCTGAAGAATGTGGTCGCCTACGAGGACTGGATCGCGGAGGCCGACGGCAAGTTCAAATGGAAGGACTTTGACGAGAACACAGCAGCCGCGATGTGCTACACTTCCGGCACCACGGGCGATCCGAAGGGCGTGCTGTATTCGCATCGCTCCAACGTGCTGCACGCGCTGATGGCGAACAATGTCGACGCGCTCGGCACCAGCGCGTCCGAGACGATGCTGCCGGTGGTTCCGCTATTCCATGCCAATAGCTGGGGCATCGCCTTCTCCGCGCCATCGCAGGGCACCAAGCTGGTCATGCCCGGCGCCAAGCTCGACGGCGCCTCGGTCTACGAGCTGCTCTCGACCGAGAAGGTGACCCACACCGCGGGTGTGCCCACGGTGTGGCTGATGCTGATCCAGCACATGGCCGCCAATAATCTGAAACTGCCGGACCTGAAGATGGTGATCTGCGGCGGCTCGGCGATGCCGCGCTCGATGATCCAGGCCTTCCTCGACATGGGCTCGAGCGTCCGCCACGCCTGGGGCATGACCGAGATGAGCCCGATCGGCAGTGTCGCGGCGCTGAAGCCGCCGTTCCAGAATGCGACCGGCGATGCGCGGCTCGACGTTCTGCAGATGCAGGGCTATGCGCCCTTCGCCGTGCAGATGAAGATCACCGATGATGCCGGCAAGGAGCTGCCCTGGGACGGCAAGACCTTCGGCCGCCTCAAGGTCTCCGGCCCCGCCGTCGCCAAGGCCTATTACCGTGTCGACACCAACATCCTCGACGAGGACGGCTTCTTCGACACCGGCGACGTCTCGACCATCGACGAGGACGGCTACATGCGGATCACGGACCGCTCCAAAGACGTGATCAAGTCCGGCGGCGAGTGGATCTCCTCGATCGACCTCGAAAACCTTGCGGTCGGCCATCCAGCCGTGGCGGAAGCCGCCGTGATTGGCGTGTTCCACCCCAAATGGGACGAGCGGCCGCTTTTGATCGTGCAGCTCAAGCAGGGCCAGCAGGCGAGCCGCGAGGACATCCTGAAGTACATGGACGGCAAGATCGCCAAATGGTGGATGCCTGACGACGTCGCTTTCGTCGACGGCATCCCGCATACGGCGACCGGCAAGATCCTGAAGACGGCACTGCGCGACCAGTTCAAGGATTACCGCTTCCCGAACGCTGCGGCGTAGCGGGCCAAGCACACACTGTCATTCCGGGATGGTCCGCAAGGACCAGACCCGGAATCCCCCCGGAATCCTAGGATTCCGGGTTCGCCCTTCGGGCGCCCCGGAATGACGGACAGCAACAGTCCGGTCTCCCTTGAATTTGCCGCCGGGGCGTGGTCTCAACGCCCCATCGTCGCGCCAAATCGGCCGGCACCGCCCCAAGACCCCGGCAGAGCTCACCCGATGGCCCGCAGGTTTTCTGCTCCCTATCAGTCGGAGCCCGTGTCCAGCCTCGCGAGCTGGGCACGCAATCTGGCTGTGTTCGCGGTGGTGGCGGTGCTGGTGTCGATCATCATCGTCCGCTTCGGCTTCCTCGAGATGAAGCCGGCGCTCGCGACCTTCTTCGGCGGGCTCGCGATCGCCGGGCTCTCGATCCTGTTCGGGCTCGCCGGCTTTGCCGCGATCTGGCAGAACGGCTCGCGCGGGATGGGGCGCATCCTGCTCGCCTTCCTGATCAACGGAGCGATCCTCGCCTACCCCGCCTATCTCGGCCTGCAATACCGCAAGCTGCCGGCGATCCACGACGTCACGACCGATCCGATCGATCCGCCGCGGTTCGATGCGCTGGCGCGTCTGCGCACCGGCGACGGTACCAACACAGCTGTTTATGCCGGCCTCTATTCGGCCGAGCAGCAGCGTCAGTTCTATCCTGAGATCGAGCCGATCGAGCTCGAGATCCCCGCAGAGCGAGCCTATGCGGTCGCGCTCCAGCTCGTCAACAAGCGCAAATGGCTCGTCATCGACGAGCGCGCGCCGCAGCCGCCGCGCCGTATCGGCCGCATCGAAGCGGTGGCGCGCACGCCGATCATGGGCTTCCGCGAGGACGTCTCGATACGAGTCGTTCCCGACGGCGACGATTCCCGCGTCGATATCCGCTCCGCCTCGCGCTATTTCGAGAGCGACCTCGGCAGCAACGCCGCGCGCGTCACCAAGTTCATCGACGATCTCAATACCGCTGCCGACGCCGACGCGCTGAAGCCGGTGAAGAAGACGCCGGTGACGCCGCCGAAGGCGCCGGCGAAGACGGTGAAGAAATAGTCCCGCTGTCATTTCGGGGCGCGCGACAGCGCGAGCTATGATGCGCAATTGCGCATCTGAGAATCCATTCATCGACGAACGCTGCGGCCCGATGGATTCCGGGCTCGATGCTCCGCATCGCCCCGGAATGACGAGAGGCTAGCCGTTCGCCATTCGGTACGTCCCCGTGATCACGGGATCGCCCTCCGTCGCCACGACGCCACGGGCGACCAGATCCTCCAGATGCGCCAGCACGGAATAGCCGGCGGCCGTCGTCAGGCGTGGATCGATGCCGATATAGATCGCACGCACCATGGTCGGGATGTCGGCCTCGCCCTTGGCCAGACGATGCAGAATCGAGGCCTCGCGCGCCTTGCGGTGGCGGATCAGGAAGCGCACGAAGCGCTGGCCGTCCGGGATTTCAGGGCCGTGGCCGGAGAAATAGAGATCCTCCTCGCGCGCGGCGAGGCGATCCAGCGACTCCATGTAGTCGATCATCGAGCCGTCGGGCGGCGCCACGATCGAGGTCGACCAACCCATCACGTGGTCCCCGACGAAATTGAACTTTCGCTCCGGCCAGGCGAATGCGAGATGGTTGGCGGTGTGGCCGGGCGTCGCCACGGCCTCGAGACGCCAGCCGTCCCCTTCGATCACGTCGCCATGGGCGATCCTGACATCGGGCGCGAAATCGCGGTCGGCGCCGGATTCCGGATTGTGCTTCTCGCTTTCGAAGCGCGGGCGCGAGGCGCGGTGCGGGCCTTCGGCATAGACCGGCGCGCCGGTTGCCTGCTTGATCCGCGCGGTGTTCGGCGAATGATCGCGGTGGGTGTGGGTAACGAAGATATGGCTCACCGTCTCGCCGCGCACCGCATCGAGCAGCGCCGCCGCATGCGCTTCGTCGTCAGGGCCGGGATCTATGATCGCAACGTTGCCCTTGCCGACGATGTAGCTGACCGTGCCGGTGAAAGTGAACGGGCTCGGATTGTTACAGAGCACACGCCGCACGCCGGGGCGCACTTCCTCGACGACGCCGGGCTGCAGCGGAAAGTTGCGGTTGAACGGGACGTCGTCGTTGTCGGACATTGCTTGCTCATACCTTGCTGACTTCGTCATGCCCGGCCTTGTGCCGGGCATCCACGTTCTTCGCGCGACCAGAACGTGGATGGCCGGGACAGGCCCGGCCATGACGCAAATGGAGAGTTCAGTCGCATCCCACGTCGAGGCGGCTCGCTCAGAAGAACGCCTGGATACCCGTGATGGCGCGGCCCAGGATGAGGGCGTGGACGTCGTGGGTGCCCTCGTAGGTGTTGACCGTCTCGAGGTTATGGACGTGGCGCATCACATGGTATTCGATCGAGATGCCGTT
>NZ_LGHM01000319.1 GCF_001908185.1 Bradyrhizobium sp. AS23.2 | reverse complement strand
AAGGAAGAGAACCCCGTCAACCTCGACCCCCGCATGGCCAAGCTCGCCGGCGGCGTCCACCGCCTCGACGGCCAGCTCATGGTCGTCCTCGACGTCGATCGCGTCCTCGAGCTTGCGCCCGAGATGATGGCGGCCTGATACGGCGGCACTGCCGCCGACGGACTTGCAATTGGAGGTGCCCCCGTCAAGGGGGCAGGAAGCAGAGGTTCACATGCGAACTTGTCTCGTCGTTGACGATTCCAGCGTCATCCGCAAGGTTGCGCGCCGGATCCTGGAAGGCCTCGACTTCCAGATTCTCGAAGCCGAGGACGGTGAGAAGGCGCTGGAAGCCTGCAAGCGCGGACTTCCCGACGCAGTGCTGCTCGACTGGAACATGCCGGTCATGGACGGCTACGAGTTCCTCGGCCATCTGCGCCGCATGCCCGGCGGCGACCAGCCGAAGGTGGTGTTCTGCACCACCGAGAACGATGTCGCGCATATCGCGCGCGCGCTGCACGCCGGCGCCAACGAGTACATCATGAAGCCCTTCGACAAGGACATCGTGACTGCGAAGTTCCAGGAAGTCGGCCTGATCTGAGCCGGCACCCGGAGGCTGAACGGATCCTTCGGCGTTTGTCTTCAACTGAACCGTTCTAGTCTTGAGTTGGTGAGTGATGAGTGTTGCGTTCGTAGGGAAGTCGGCCACGAGCCCGCCGCGCGAAGCCGGGCCGCTGCGGGTGATGGTGGTCGACGACTCCGTTGTCATCCGCGGCCTGATCTCGCGCTGGATCAGCGCCGAGCACGACATGGAGGTCGCGGCTTCGCTGCGCACAGGGCTCGAGGCGGTCAACCAGCTCGAACGCATCAACCCCGACGTTGCCGTGCTCGACATCGAAATGCCGGAGCTTGACGGCATCTCGGCGCTGCCGCAATTGCTGGCAAAGAAGCGCGACCTCGTCATCATCATGGCCTCGACACTGACTCGCCGCAACGCGGAGATCAGCTTCAAGGCGCTGTCGCTCGGCGCGGCCGACTACATCCCGAAGCCCGAATCGACACGCGAGACGTCCGCGGCCGACATCTTCCATCACGACCTGATCCAGAAGATCCGTCACCTCGGTGCACGGCTGCGCCGGAAGCCCGCGGTTGCGAGCCCGTCGCTGGCGCCCGCGAGCCCC
>NZ_LGHM01000318.1 GCF_001908185.1 Bradyrhizobium sp. AS23.2 | reverse complement strand
TCCACTTTACCGAAATTCGGATTTGTCGTATGTGTCGCCCATCCCAGCTCTAACCTTGAGGGGCGATCATGTGTCGTCACGTTTCGCGAGCCGGGTTGCGGTGGACGCGGCAGCGTCGGGCGCGAGAGGTGCGGGCAGGGCGGATTGCTCTCCGTGAGCCCGAGGCTTCGTGCGGGCGAGCGGCTCTGAGAGTTCGTCTCGCCAGCATTTTTCCCGGCAATGTCGACAAGGCCGGGAAACAATGTGGCGAACAAGCGAACGCGCGTACGGCAAAACCGTGTGGTCCTTTCCGCAAGCGCTCTTTGACGAACATAGGCCGGACCTTCAGCGGTCTGGCGAGCCAGCTTGAGATGCTCGAAGCCGACGTGGCGGCGGAGCGAAGGGCGGTGCGATAGGCACTCCCAGGAGCACTCCCGGCGCGCTCTACGGCCTCCCTTGGACGCTTGCGCCGCCGATCCCGGCGAGATCGAGCCGATGCCGTGCGGATCGGTCGCTAAACTAGCGCAGCGTCTCGACCGTCGCGACGTGCTCACGGATGAGCCTCGCGACATCCGACGCATGGGTCGCGATCATGAAATGACTGGCGCCGGGAACGGTCACCAGCGATGATCTGGAGACTGCGTTAGTCAGCACCTCGGCGACGCGCTGAATGACTGGATGACCGCGCTCGCCTCGCACGAAGAGGCTCGGCGCAGCGATGCCTGCATAGGCGGCAAGCGGCACATCGAAACCCCACGCTGACGACCAGTCGAGAACGTTCGTCGGCGTGGTGGCAACAATGTAGTCCCGGGTCCGCGCTGGGAGGGCGTCAAAGCTGCCGTCACCGCCGTAGAAGTCGATGATGCTCCGCGCAGCCAGTAGCTTTCCGTCGTCACACGAGCGGACATAAGCGTCGGCTATCGCGCGCACTTGCTCGTACAGCGCGAGATCGCCGGAGTGGCGAAGCAGATTGAACGGGGTCGCCTCGATCAAGGTCATGCTTGCGATCTTGGTCCGGTCACGGAGGACGGTCGCCAAGCATACCGTGGCACCCCACGAATGCCCAACGAGGTGGACAGCGCTGTTGGTGCGCTGGATGACGGCCTCGACGACGTCGATCTCCCGTTCGATAGAAATGTCGTCCGGGGTGCGGCGCTCTTCGGTGTCGCCATAACCGAGCAGGCTCGTTGTCACCGCCCGAAAGCTATCTCCTAAGAGAGCGATCACACCACGCCACAGTGCTCCCGTACTCCATGAGCCGGGCACGAAAAGAATGGTCGGCCCCGATCCTTGCTCGCGGTAGTCGATCCGTCTGTCAGGATATTCGACCATGGCTGCCCCCGCACGTGGAGGTGTCCGTACCGAGAACCATACCACGAGCCGCACGAAAACCACATGGAAGACAAGGCTCGCGACGGAGGACCCAGCACGGGCTCCGGCCCTCTGGGCCGCGTGAAAAACGCGGGGTACGCGCGACCGCGTTTATTCGGGATATTTGGTGCTAGCAAATTCGTGGTTGCAGTTACAGGAGGGCGGTACGTCCTGCTCAATGTCCGCTATGCCCGGTGGACTCAACCGGTCGGTGCAACACTCTAATCTTTTAGCAGAGATGGAGTGTGGGCATGAAGCAGCGACGTCGCATCTACTATTCTGCGGTTCAGCGGTCTGAGATCTGGG
>NZ_LGHM01000317.1 GCF_001908185.1 Bradyrhizobium sp. AS23.2 | reverse complement strand
CAGACATTGGCCTTGGTCGCGGCATGGCGCTTTTGAGACCTCGCGCGATGTCCGCTGTCCGGTCGCTATCGGTGGAAAAGCGGACGTACCGCTGACATGGCGAAAACGACGCGATTGACCCGTTGCAGACCTCGGCGAACGTGCCAAGTGATGTCCGGTCCTCGGGCTTGCAGCCATACCCTGGGAAAAAACCATCTTGGCAGAGGCGAGATCGTTCGCACGAGCGATCATGATCCTCCGCCCCTCCGACAATTTGGCTCGCTCGAGTTGCAGCCGGGCAACGCAGTGACGGAAAGCTTCAACAAAAACCTGAGCAGCGCCTCGATCCGCTGGAGCGTCGGTTGCGAACATGGAACGCTGCGGTCAGCGAATCTCGCATGTCGCTTTTTCAGAACCACCAAATTGCACTGCCTCGAAATACCGCAGGGAATGATCGGACGAAACATCGCGCTGCCGAAGTCCACTTTGTCAGGAAATTCGGGTCAGGCAATGCTCTTGTCGCCGGCTCGACCATCGTCGGCACTGTGACCGCATTCAGCACCTCAGATGCATTGCGACTGGGCGGCAGCGCGAATGCGAGCTTTGATATTTCGCTGATCGGGGCGGCCGCGCAATATCAAGGCCGCCTCATCCAAACCACGCAACTAGTCAGACGTTGCGGCTTCGTCGCACCTCCGTCACTTTTTTCTCGAGACGTCGAGCCGGCGTTGTTTCCGCCGGCGCGCGTGGTAGGGTTTACCTTCCGGCGAGTGCGAGTCTTGGCTCCGTCTCGGTCGCCGCGGAGGGGCTCGCATGACGACCAGGCACTTGCTCGCCGGCACGGCACTGACGACGGCGCTTTTCCTGGTCCCGGGCATCGCCCACGCGCAGTTCATCGTCACGAACAACAACGATTCAGGCGCGGGCTCCTTCCGGCAGGCGATCCTCGATGCGACCGCTGCTCCCGGCAGCACCATCACCTTCAGCGCCGGCGTCGGCACCATCACGCTCCTGAGCGATCTGCCGGCTCTGACGGTGAACACCACGATCAACGCCAATGGCGCGACCCTGTCGGGCAACAACCTGTTCCGCGGATTGTTTGCCTATTCGGGCAACACCTCGATCAGCAACCTGACCATCACCAATGCGCTCGCGCAGGGCGGTGCTGGGGGGTAGCGCACGTGGGCCGGGCGGCGGGGGCGCCGGCTTCGGCGGCGCGCTCTTCGTCACGACAGGCGCAAACGTGACCGTCTCGAACGTTTCGGTCGTGTCAAACCAGGCGCTTGGCGGCGCGGGCGGTTCATTCGCGGCCCCTTCCACCGGCGCCGGTGGCGGTCTCGGCGGCAATGGCGGTGGCGATTTTGGCGATTCGGGCGGCGGTGGCGTCGGCCGCGGCGC
>NZ_LGHM01000316.1 GCF_001908185.1 Bradyrhizobium sp. AS23.2 | reverse complement strand
GTCCCGGACCTCGGGTGAAAACTTGTTCGTCGTCTTGCTTGTCATGGCTCCATCCTCTCAGGAGTTGGAGCCTCCGGCAAACCCGGGACGGTTCAAGCCGCCGACGACATCGTAGCTTCTGAAAACCTAAGACTCTTCCGGGTGCGCTTGGAAAATAGGGTCCTGGGTCGCGCAGCAAAGGTGCACTGCAAGCGATTGCGGATGGTCTGCGTGTTAGAGATGAGTGCCGACCATCGGCTCCATTACCATTGCATCTTCGAGCGACCTTATCACTGCCAATTCGAGCGCTTCAGGGCAATCATCCGAGACCAATGGTCGAAAACAGATTTCGGCTATCATGAGGTGGACATCCAGGACCGGTCCGATGCCGGATGGACTGACTACCTCCTCAAGCTGCGGCAGAAGCGATCGCTGCTTGATTCCATAGATTGGACCAACTGCCAACTTTGATTGCCGGGCGAAAGGCCCCTCTCAGGCAGCCGATCATCTCGTTCTGTGCAGAAGGCGTCTCGTGTGGAGGCGCTTTAATAGCTAACTGTACTCCAACGGAAGGAGACAACCACACCAAACAAATTGCAGAGTGCTGAAGATCGCAGTCTTAGAAGTGCATAGGCGAGTCACGATTCTTCAGGGTGCTCAGAGGACGGGTAACCCGATTAATCTGAGCATCTCTGGTCCAGAGCAGTAAGTTTCCAAGCCAAATAGGCTGCTTTGAATTCGCACGATTCCCTAGCAATCAATACTGACCGTCTGAAGATGTTGAAATTCGTGGCCATGGTCGTCGGTATTAGGCGCGGCCATCAAGATTACCAAGTGTGCATTGCGCCATGTCAAACCAGAATGGCGCCTGACGCAGTGACGGAGTTTTGCGCGCTGACGTGGTCGTTCAAGATCGAGCACCGGTCGCTTATCGTCAGCCTGCATCAAAGCAGCAGCACTTAGCCAGTCAAGAACCCTCGCACTACTCCGCCGCTTCTCTCGACCCGCCTATTTTTTCTATCTCCGCAATCGATTGAAGTTCGGGCAGGTATTCCTGCCTGTTTTGTATCAGCCAGCGCACAACGCGGGCATTTGAGAGCAGCTTTGCAACATATCCCTTCGCGACGGTCAGATGAAGGTTATCGACTCCGTAGGTCTCTTCCACCGACTTTACTTGGCTCTGTAGGCTGGCGAGTTCCCTCTCCATGCGTGCAATCTGTTCTGAAATCGCGCCGGTTGGGCTGCCCGGATTCGCTTTCGCTATGGGTACACGCTGTTTCTCCGGCGTCGCTGACAAGACACAGTTAGCGAACATCGTTGAGAAATTTCCCTGACCGATCATTAGGTCCGCAGCTTCGACCTGTCTCATGGGAGCCATTTGCCGGAGAATGTCAAAGACCTTCATGGGACATGGAGTGTCTTTCAGCAGGTCCGCTGCTTCCGGGCAGATGCCATCTAAAAGTCGAAAGCGGCGGCGGATGGTCGCAACGTCGAGGCCGAGCGCCTCCGCAATACGGTCTTCGGATACGCCGCGGTCTACCGCTCGCATGATCATCCGATGCTCTTGAACGGCCGCCAACCGGCTAATGCGCTTGTTGTAGGTATATGATTCGTCATCGGTCGATACGAGGCATTCCACCTCGTTTACATTTAAGTCCTTCAGAGCTTCGATGCGCAAATGCCCGTCCAGTAGAAAATACATTCCGGGCTTTTTACGATCCGGCGTTACGACAGGAGCCTCAACGAGGCCGATCGCACGAACCGAGCTGACGATCTGAGCATATTTCTTTCCGCTCTTCACGACCGGCCGCAGAATTTTAAGCGCGACTATCTGGTCGAGCTTCAGCGTGACGGCGGCATTTTCAAACGCAAGCTTCACAAACTTATCGGAACCACTGCTACCTGTCATTCGACTTGCTCCCCACTGATACGTGCGACCAAGGCACGTGGCATGGTGTCCAAGCGCTCTGCTCTCAGAAGTGTGGTAAAGCGTTCGTCGGCGAGAAGATCCTTGAGCGCCTCGACCAAGAACAATAGCTTCGTTTGGGCGTAGTCGGACTTCTTCACGAGAATTCGTTGTTTCTCGGCTTCGCGCTGGTACAGCCGCAGCAAGTCGGCTGGCGTCACCTTTCGAGGCGGTGTCTTTCGTCCAAGCTTAGCTTCTCTGATCGCTTTGCTATGCCGAGCTCTGCGGTCGAGCAGCCGACGTACCGCAGCCAATCGCTTCCCCTTTATTTTTCCCGATGAATAAGCGTCCATCAGAACGTCCTGCATCTCGGCTTCGCTTGCGCGCGCTATGTCGATCGCAAAACTGATCGGTATGAGGCCAGTCTCCACGGCGGCAATGAGCCGTTCCTCCCCTCGCTCCAGAAGATTTATGATCATGCTGACCCAGCTCGCCGTGACACCGATCTTTGCCCCGATATCCGCCTCCGAATACCCGCGCTTGTGCAAGCTTCCGATTTCCTGCATGAGATCGATCGGCCGGTGTTGCCGGCGGGCGATGTTCTCGACAAGGCTCATCACCAAGCAATCAGCCTCTGGGGCGTCGATGATGATCGCCGGTATCTTGCTCTCTCCAAGGACGCGAAATGCCTCAAGCCGCCCTTGACCGCAAACTAGATCGTAAGGGACAGGTCCTTCCACCTTTCGCCGGCTGACGGTGATGGGACGCTTCAGCCCGATCTCTGCGATATTATCGGTTATTTCCCGATGTTGGCCTTTGTTGCGAGTTCGCGGGTTTAGAATATTGATCTGATCGATGGGGATCATCTCAAATTTCTGCTCAC
>NZ_LGHM01000315.1 GCF_001908185.1 Bradyrhizobium sp. AS23.2 | reverse complement strand
GGGCAGGCGAAGGTAAAGTATCTTCTCGTTTGGCTCCGAAGTCGGGATGGCCAGTGGCACGCGCATCGCGACATCTGGAATAACATGCCGACGGGCTAGAGTGGGCAAGAGTATCAAGGCTTACCGATGGTCCTCTACTTCTGGAATTGGCCCATCGCGTACATACTGAGCTGTCTGCGCTTGGTCCGTTTCTTGGGGTCGAGCGGACGATCACGCTGCCGCCCTATTTCTCTTCCTTCCCGGTCCCGCGCGTCACGATTTTAGGCGGGGCATCCGGTAGCCGTCTCTAGAGCCTTCCGCCTCAGCCCACCGCAAGCGCTTCCAGACTTCGCGCCCGTTAAGGAACTGGTTACTAGTCACTGTCACCATTTACATATTACGTCGCCATAAGCGGCAGCGCATTCTGAGAACGGCTTAATATTTCGACACGCCCGGTTGGCAGTCTCTTTCAGGAGAGGCCGAATGTTTAAGGGCTTCACAGTGGCAGTTGTGGCGCTGATTAGCACAGCGCAGCTGGATCGATACCTAACCAACGGTCGGTACACCGACGCGGCCATGGCTATGCTGCGGCAAATCAGGCACGCGTTTGGATTTTGAGATACCAACTTTGAGGCGGGCGATGGAAGGCATCTCATGGGCTGATCTCGACGCGGATGAGAAACGCGCCATTGCAATACTTGGAGCCGGGCTTTCTATCGAGCTGTGTGACCCCATTGCTCTCCTGACATTAAAGCGGCGCGGGCTGATCGTAGGCTCGCATCTAACGGCTGCCGCGCACGAGTTGCGGAGGGGAGTTGTTTTAGACGAGCTCGCGGTGCGTGATTGCGTGACGTAACCAAGCGTACGCCGCGAACAGACGGTCGAAAGTCGTTGCCGACAAGGAGCGTGATGAAGGATCGCTTAGTTACGAGTATCGATCAATTGCGCGCCTTGTGGACCGGAGATCCTGGCACGCCATCGCTGTTCAAAAGTATCAAATTCTTTCAGCGCCAACACTTGTGCATCTAATGGATTGCCGGGCTTGCCAGCAATGACAACACCTGTGGCTACTTCGCGAGAACCGGGTTCGGGAGGCGCCTCTGTAGGCCACTCCAGCAGTGATTTCGAAAGCATGGGCTTGCCCGCGTACCAGCATTTTCGTCCGTCGATGAGACGATAGGACCACCACTGCCCTTGCGGATTTGCCGGCATTGCGGCGACGCATCGTTGTTTAGCATGCCCGCTTGCCATTTCGAGCGACGAGAGCGCAGCGGTGCAAACGGCTAAAGTAAACGATCGAAGCGGCTTGCTCATGAGTGCGCTCAATTGCTTTGTTGCTGCAATCGACCTACAGCAACGATCAAGGCGGGACGCTCGAGAACTTCCACCAACTTTTCAAGGACATGCGCATTGTCCTTGGGACGGGGCTGAAGGTATTCTTCCAATATGAGTTGCGCTTCGCTAATCGCTTGCAGGGCCAATTGCTGATCGGTCATCGCTGCTTACTCATCAATGAGATGCGCTGGCAGAGCTAGCGAAGGGAGAGATCAAGTCAGCTTTGCGGAATACCCCCGCTCTTCTTTTCACTTTTTGTTTCAAGCTCTAGCTGGCCACGGCGACAGTGTCACGGCACGGGCTCGATCAATGTGGAGAAACGTCCACGCAAAGGCAGCAAGCGGAGGGATCGCAATGACTGAGTATATTTCGGCTACTGCCCAATCTTGCTTATCCGCGCCACGCATCGCGATCCTGAGCGCATCATCCGACAACGGTCGATGAAGTGCCTTCGCCTCTTCCCACGGGCGCGTATCCGGACATCCCGCTCTTAATCAGTGGTTAAAAGGACCGGCATCGCCTTGGGTGGATCGGCTCAACCACAGCATTCAGCGAAGTTGTCAGGAAGCCATAGACAAGATGCTTGGACTCGGTGCCACGGTTGGCCTTGAACTCGGTCCAGATGCCCGCGAACGTACACACCGGTCGGTCCTCATTCAGCGCGAACCAGACGACATCTCTTTTCTCGCTCTCCGGTTCGGCTCGGGCGCGTATTCGGCAAAGCTGTTCGTCGGAACCAAGCATCGGTGCTCATGCTTGAGCCACACCCGCCCGTGCGGCGACGACGTGTTGCAGTAACTGGCGGGCCGCCGGTGCGCGGTGGCGGCGCCTTGATGCCCCTGGTGCTGGTGCCGCTCGTCGGCGCCGAGCCCGTGGTGCCGATCATCGCGATCTCCGCGATCTTCACCAATCTCAGCCGCGCGATTGCCTATCTGCGCTATGCCGACCG
>NZ_LGHM01000314.1 GCF_001908185.1 Bradyrhizobium sp. AS23.2 | reverse complement strand
CTGGGAATTTAATGGACTCATTCCGAACTAATTGCGGATAAGTAGATCGAGTCCCCCTATACTTGACGCATTCGCATGATCACTCTAACCCTTGGCGTGATCATGTTGGAGAACATTAAGTGGCAAAGATGACGACGAGCCAGCGCAAAGAGTACACCAAAGACGACGTCAAGCTACTCAAGGCACATTCCAAATCCCGTACCCCGGTAGCTAAACTCTCGAAGCTGATGAAGCGATCTGAGGGCTCGTTGAGGCAGAAGGCACGCAGCCTCGGAATTGGTTTAGGGCATCAGCGCTAACCGGCGAGTTTGAGATAAAGGGTCTCGGCCCTAAACCCGAGCACGCGAGAATGGTCCGCCAGCGTGAACCGGCGGACCGGACTAAATCATCTGGCATTCCGTGCCGCCGCCACTGCTCCGTTGAACAGCCGGCACCACTCTTGTTCAAGATCTCGCACTTTTTCGGTCAAGAGAAAGACCGTGAACGTGGCAAGTTGCACATCTTCCGTATCCGGTACTTCTACGCAGATCCCATCATCGTGCCTCAAGTCGCCGATTGCCTTGTGCATTTGAAGCTCGGCAAGTCGCGCCATCCGCGTGAGGTCGCAAACGTCGGGTTCAAGATCCCGAAACGCCTGCGCAAGGCGTTCCCCTTCGCGTGCTTTTATGATCTCGATTTGATCGCAGTCGCACGCGGCGGACAGCTTGTGGCCCACCGACAGGCCGGATTGAAGAAACCTACTTGCCTTGGCCAGGACGGGAACTTCCCAAGCCTCGATGTTTCCGAACTCTTCGGTGCCTTCCCGGACGATATCCAACAAGGACAACGCCTCTTCTGAGGTTGCAGGGGCCAATGCCCTGAGTGCGTCTTGAGACGCGGCAAGTTCGTTGCGCGCATCCTCTTCTCGCTTAGCAAGCGCCTCTAGGCCGGCTCGCTTATCCCATTCCTTGCCGGCCCGGACGGTAGCGCGATATCGCTTGCGTGCCGCCTTGTACTCCTTCGCAACGATCTGGGCGTCATCGCCTGCCGCCAGAAGCCGCTCGCGCATTGCCTCAATCTCACTCCCACCTATCGCCGAGTAGTTCCGCCAAGGGATCAGCGCGGCAGGCCTATGACCATGCGCGGTGAATGCTGCCTCATGCGCATCATCAAGCTCAATGGATACCTGCTGCAACGCTGCCTTAGCG
>NZ_LGHM01000313.1 GCF_001908185.1 Bradyrhizobium sp. AS23.2 | reverse complement strand
ATCCGCATCATGTTCTTCCACAAGCGCCTCAAACTGACGCCACGGCATCAGCTTCAGAATGTCGCGGAATACTGTATTGTGATGCGGCATGGCGATGACCTCTTGTCGTGTCCTGGAACGCTTGCAGACGTCCAGAACCGACTAGAATCAACGCCATGCGCTCTGTCCAGAAAATCTAAACCGGACAGCCGTGGGTCAAGCCGGGGCATGACAGCGGAATGTGTGGCTTCCCGGGGGGGGCCGCTATCCCTTCTTCGCCGCCAGCGCATCCGCCACCGCCGTGCGGATGTCGGCGACCGAGAACGGCTTGGTCACGACGTCATGCACCAGTGCATTCAAGTTCGAGGCGCGCTCGCGCTGGTCGGCAAATCCGGTCATCAGCAAAATGGTCAGGTCGGGGAAATCGCGCGCGGCGGACAGCGCCAGCGCGATGCCGTCCATCACCGGCATCTGGATGTCGGTGAGGAGCAGATCGAACGCGCCGTCCTCGCGGGTCAGGATCTCCAGCGCCTCGGCGCCATCCTGCGCGGTGACGGTTTCGTGGCCGTCCATGGCGATGGCGCGCGCCACGAGCTGGCGCATCGAATCCTCGTCGTCGGCGATCAAGATTTTTGGCAAGGGACCAACCTCCCGCGCGGGATCCTGCGAGGCTGTTTAAACGCTGCCGCCGGCAATGTCGCGCCGGTTGAAGAAGCGCACATCGATATTGCGACCCTCCGGCGGCGGCGAAGCCAGGCGCGACCGGAAGAAGGCGCGCTCACCGGGCTGCAGCACGGTCTGCTCCAGCACCGTATTCCAGGCGTAGATCTCGGCGCCCTGCGCATCGCGCACCGCAAAGCGCAGGCGCGGGATATCGAGCGGCTTCTTGCCCTGGCCCACGATCACGCCCTCGATCACGAGCACCTGCTTACCGTCCACGGTCTCGCTGGAGAGCTTGACGTCCTTGAAGGCCAGCCCGCGCAGATTAACTTCAAGTCCGACCGCCTTGTAGAAGGCGGCCGTCTGCGGCAGCAACCGCACCATGTCGCCGCGCCAGATGATCAGGGCCAGCACGAGTGCGCCCATGGCCGCGCAGGCAGTCGGCAGGCCGAAATAGGATTTTCGCGGAGCCGTGGTGGCGGCTGGGCGGCTCACCCGTGCGCCGCGGCGGTGGAACAGGCCGCGGAACCAGGACTGATGCTGCGCGCCGGCTCCGTCCTCTTCAGCGGATCGGGCCGCGGCCGACCATTCGTCCGCGATCCGGCCGACTTCCTCGTCCGGCCAATCGCTGGCGATCGAGGGGCTGTCGACGACTGGCGTGTCGGCGGCGGCGTCGTCCTTGGCATAGGAGTTCCACTGCTCGGCGAGGTCGGACTGGTCCTCGGCCTGGCTGGCTGCGGCCATGGCCGGAACGGACGCCTCTTCGATGGCATCCTCGGCATGGGCGACCCAGGTCTCCTTGCAGCGGGAGCAGCGGACCGTCCGCCCGTTCGCCCCCAGGCTCGCAAGCTTGATAGCGTAGGATGTCGTACAATGGGGGCAGACGATATGCATGGACGAGCCTTGATGCATGGACGAGTCTTGACGAGGTCCCGGTCGTCGAGAACCGGGCACCCTGGATGCTACACGGCGACCGTTAACGAACCGGAAACCATAACGGCCGCACAACCCCTTGATCGCGCGTGGTGGAGCGCCGCGGCGCGGTCATCGCCCCCTCTCGAACGGAGCTGAGCTTGGTTCGGTTCGAAAATGTCGGATTGCGTTACGGCCTGGGGCCGGAGATCCTGCGCGACCTCAGCTTCCAGATCCCGGCCCATTCCTTCCAGTTCCTCACCGGCCCGTCCGGCGCCGGCAAGACCTCGCTCTTGCGACTGCTGTTCCTGTCGCACCGGCCGACGCGTGGTCTGGTCAATCTGTTCGGCCACGATGTTTCGCAGCTCGGCAAGGACGAGATCGCGGACTTGCGCAAGCGCATCGGCATCGTGCTCCAGGATTTCCGCCTGCTCGACCACATGACGACGTATGAGAACGTCGCGCTGCCGTTCCGCGTCATGGGCCGCAGCGAGGCGAGCTACCGCAAGGAGGTGATCGACCTCTTGCGCTGGGTGGGCCTCGGCGAGCGGATGGATGCGCTGCCGCCGATCCTGTCCGGCGGCGAGAAGCAGCGTGCGGCGATCGCGCGCGCGGTGATCTCGCGGCCGCAGCTCCTGCTCGCGGACGAGCCGACCGGCAGCGTCGATCCGACGCTCGGCCGCCGCCTGCTGCGGCTCTTCATCGAGCTCAACAAATCCGGCACCGCTGTGATCATCGCGACCCACGACATCGGCCTGATGGATCAGTATGAGGCGCGGCGGCTGGTGCTGCATCAGGGACGGCTGCACGTCTATGAGTAGGACCGACGAACGCGGCGTGCTGGTCGATCTCGGACAAGAGCGTCCGCAGCTTCCGGCCAAGGCGCGCAATATGTCGCCGATCGTGCCGCGCGCCTCGATCCACGGCCGCGCGCTGGTCGCCGTCGTCGCCATCATGACCTTCCTCGCTTCGATGGCGACGGGCACGGTGCTCCTGGTCAGCGCCTCCGCTGCCGAATGGCAGTCGGATGTCGCGAGCGAAATCACCATCCAGGTCCGCCCGCAGACCGGCCGCGATCTTGAGCGCGACACCGCGGCAGTGACGGAGGTGATGCGCGCGCAGGCGGGCATCGTCGAGGTCAAGCCGTTCACCAAGGAAGAGAGCGGCAAGCTGCTCGAGCCCTGGCTCGGCACCGGCCTGTCGATGGACGACCTGCCGGTGCCGCGCATGATCATCGCGCGCGTGCAGCCGGGCACGCCGCTCGATCTCGGTGCGTTGCGCGCCCGCGTGGCGCAGGCGGCGCCAAGCGCGACCGTCGACGACCACCGCGCCTGGATCGAACGCATGCGCTCGATGACAAATGCCATCGTGATCGCCGGCCTCGGCATCCTCTCGCTCGTCATCATCGCCACCATCATTTCGGTCTCGTTCGCAACGCGCGGCGCCATGGCGGCGAACCGCCCGATCGTCGAGGTCCTGCATTTCGTCGGCGCCGGCGACCGCTACATCGCGAACCGCTTCCTGCGCCACTTCCTCAGGCTGGGCCTGGAAGGCGGCGTGATCGGCGGCGGTGTCGCCATGCTGGTGTTCGGTTTCTCCGAGTCGATCGCCGGCTGGTTCTCGGGTACCCCGGTCGGCGACCAGTTCGCAGCCCTGCTCGGCACCTTCTCGCTGCGGCCGTCCGGCTACATCGTGCTCGCGGTGCAGGCGGTGCTGATCGGCGCGATCACCGCCGTCGCCTCGCGCCAGACGCTGTTTGCGACGCTGAATGATGTTGAATGAGTCCCCGAGTAATGAGTTTGCTCGCTGTTTTTTCGCCTCTCCCCGCTTGCGGGGAGAGGCCGGAATTCGCGCTGAAAGCACGGATTCCGGGTGAGGGGGACTCTCCGCGAGTTCATCTGCCACCGTCTCCGCGGAGACTCCCCCTCACCCCACCCTCTCCCCGCAAGCGGGGCGAGGGAGCGCACCGTCGGCGCCGATGAAGTCGCAGTCTCTTGTGGTCGCAGGTCCGGTAAACCGGACTCCACTTCGCCTCAAAACGTCTTAAAATCATCCGGGGAAGGGATCACCGACATCATATGACCTCGCCGACCGACGATCGATCGCCGAACTTGCCGCGCGGATGGCTGCGCGCGGCCGTGGTCTCGACGATCGCGTTCGTCTTCGTCGGCGCGGCGGCGGGCTTCGTTGCGTTCCTGTCCCAATTGCGCGGCGCCGAGATCGCGCCGAACCGCAAGGCGGACGGCATCGTGGTGCTGACCGGCGGCTCCTCGCGCGTGTCGGACGCGATGGAGCTGCTGGCAGCTGGCTACGGCAAGCGACTCCTGATCTCCGGCGTGCATCCGACCTCGACGGCGAGCGACATCTCCCGGACGTTGCCGGAGAACCAGTCCTTCATGAGATGTTGCGTCGACCTCGACCGCACCGCGCTCACGACCCGCGGCAATGCGGCGGAGACGCGCCGCTGGGCGCAGGAGCGCCAATTCAGATCGCTGATCGTGGTCACCTCGAACTATCATATGCCGCGCGCGCTGGTGGAATTCTCGCATGCGATGCCGGAGACGACGCTGATTCCGTTCGTGGTGGTCAGCGACAAATGGCGCGAGGAGCCGTGGTGGACATCGGGGTCCACCTTGCGGCTCCTGCTCTCGGAATATGTCAAGTACATCGCGGCAGTGCTCAGGGTGCGGCTGGAGGATTTCGGGATTGACCTTTCGCCCGAAGTGTCGGAGCAGCCTGCGGGTATGCAACCGAAGCGGCCCGCCACCGCACAGGCCAATTGATCGGCAATTGATCGGATCGTCGATGTTCCTGATTTTTCTGCGCTCGCTCGTGTTCAACGTGCTGTTCTACACCGTGCTGGTGTGTCTCGCGATCGTGGCGCTGCCGACCTTCGCGATGCCGCCGCGCGCCATGCTGACGGTCGCGGAATGGTGGGCGAAGGCCACGCTGTTCCTGATGCGCGTGGTCTGCAACATCAAGGTGGAATTCCGCGGCGTCGAGAGGATCCCGCAGGGGCCGCTGCTGATCGTGGCGAAGCACCAGTCGTTCTGGGAGACCTTTGTGCTGCCGGGATTCTTCGATCGCCCGATCTTCATCCTCAAGCGTCAGCTCATGCAGATCCCGGTCTTCGGTCAATTCCTGGTCAAGACCGGGATGATCGCGATCGACCGCAATGCCGGTGTGAAGGCGCTGCTGGACATGACGCGGCGCGCGCGCGAGGCGGTGCGCGGCGGCCGCCAGCTCGTCATATTTCCGGAAGGAACGCGCCGTGCGCCGGGCGCGCCGCCCGACTACAAGACCGGCTTTGCGCAAATCTATTCGTCCTGCGGCGTGCAGTGCCTTCCGATCGCGCTCAATTCCGGCCTGTTCTGGCCGCGCCGCACCTTCATGCGCTATCCGGGCACGCTTGTGGTGGAGTTCCTCGATCCGTTGCCGCCGGGCCTGCCCAAGGACGAGTTTCTCTCCCGTGTGCAAGCCGCCATCGAAGACGCGACCACTCGCATCGTCGAAGCGGGCCGGAAGGAGCAGGAGCGGTTGATTGGCTCCGCGCCGAGCTATGCTCCGTCGGAGAGCTAGAGCATGATCCGGAAAAGTGTGAAGCGGTTTTCCGAAAAGATCATGCTCAAACAATAATCTAAAGCGCGATGACGGTTCATCGCAATCTCATC
>NZ_LGHM01000312.1 GCF_001908185.1 Bradyrhizobium sp. AS23.2 | reverse complement strand
GAATTACATTCTTCATTTCGTGCTTTAAGTTGGTCGCGCTTGCGAGTTTGGGGGTTAAGAAGGTCGTGGACGAATAGCTTCTTCTATCGCCATCAAGCGCCTCGGCGTTTTCACACAGCCAAGACCCGCAGCAGACTCTCGCCGCCCGCCCTTGAAAGCTCAACACTCGCTAGTTGAGGCCGTAGCCCATTCAACGCCGGCATGGTCTTGCGGGGAGCAGATGCAGTCGGCTCAAGGCGACGTGAACGAGATCAGGGCCTTGCGCTATCAATGTCGAAGCCGTGGTGGAGCCGAGTTCAATGAGTCGTCAGCGAAACTCTGAAATTGCCTTCGCCAAGGTCCGTCACGGTAGAGTCGCAGGTCCGGTGTGCCCGAAGCGCCGTGCCACGTCGCGACAAACACTTGGGATATTTTCTCACCGTCAGCGTGCTGCGAAATTTGGTAGAGAGCGAGACCCGGTTCCACTGTGTAGGTAGCGACGAGAAATTCGTCGGTAGCGAAACAGCGGATGACGCTATCGTCCCCTTCGACGTCTCGGCCGTACTGCCGGAGCAGGTTGTCGGTGAGCCTAATCAGCTCCGTGACGGCTTCCCGGTCGAGCGCCGTCCTGCTAGCAGAGCGTCGTCTAACCAGCCTTCTCGATCGCTCGACCAACCGGGCCGCGACCCGACGCGCGACGTGCTTAGTCGCCCGCACTTTAGGCTCCCCCGCAAGTGATGACTAGAGCTACCACAACGTATAACTGTTGTGTTCGTTCCACCACCTTAGAGATAGTATACTATTTTTGGTTGCCGCCTTCGGAAAGGGACTGGGCTAAAGTTATCCGGTCCGCTTTGCCCCTCTTTCTGCCCGTTCCGGGAGTGCAATACGGCCCCAGGGCTCGTCGGCTATGGACCCGATCTTGCGGCCTCCTATCGCGAGACTGGCGTGCTCGTCGGCCGCATTCTCAAGGCGAGAAGCCCCGTGATCTCTCGGTGACGCGGCCAACCAAGTTCGAGCTGATCATCAACGTGAAAGCCGCGAAGGCGCTCGGCATCGATGCGCCGACCTCGATGCGATTGCTCGCCGACGAGGTGATCGAATGAGGCCTACCTTGCAGCGAATGAGTCCGGAGTTGGCCCTGAGCTGGACAACGCAACAGCCGCCGCCATGTCGGCTATCTGCGGGAAACCGGACGCCACGCGATCGTTGGGCTGATGGCCGCTTTTGACCCTGGCTGTGTAGAAACACGAAAGATCGAAACGCAGCGAGAATTACATTCTTTATTTCGTGCTTTAAGTTGGTCGCGCTTGCGAGTT
>NZ_LGHM01000311.1 GCF_001908185.1 Bradyrhizobium sp. AS23.2 | reverse complement strand
TGTAGAAACACGAAAGATCGAAACGCGGCGAGAATTACATTCTTCATTTCGTGCTTTAAGTTGGTCGCGCTTGCGAGTTTGGGGGTTAAGAAGGTCGTGGACGAATAGCTCCTTCTATCGTCATCAAGCGCCGTTGCGTTTTCACACAGCCAAGACCCTTATCGGACATTCGCGTGGGACGGCTTTGCTCGGATGCACTTCAAGGGAGATACATTGATCGGAAAGTGGTACTCAGCAATAGACGAGAGGTGCCACGCGTTCAGAATGGACTTGGCACGTCCACGGCGCGCGACCTGCTAAGAGGGGCCAGTCTTGTTGCTTATGATCCTCATGCTGACATTCATGATCGAGTGGGTGGCCAGCATAGCTTGGCAGTTGTGGCTCGCCGACACGAAGGGGAAAATTTGGGCTCGCACCGGGTACGTAACGCGCGAAAGCAACGAAACTGTTTTCGATATCTGCGTGGCCACGTATTGGGTGTTTCTCGGTTGGGGGATCGTAATGTTATACGTGCTGGTGATAATGGCGCTTAAAGGAGGAATTTCAGACTGAGACCCCGCCAAGGCTTCCTGCTCATCTATGCCACGTCTGCTAAGTGGCACGCAGTTGATAGAAGTCCGTTTAGCTCCACCCAAAAAGGCTCTGCAGCAGCATATTGGGAACCCGAAGATTTTGATTGTATTTTGGTTGGTCACTCTTCGAAGCTAGATTTTCAACCGCTGCTTTTGGCCCTTCGCGCCCATTTCGTTGCCACGCAATAAGCTGGTCGGTTTCGGGGAAGAGCAGACATCGAACACAAGCCGAACCCGCAGAGTCGGTCGAGAATAACCCAAACGCGACATGGATGACCGAACATTTGGGCAAGTCGCTCGGCATGCCGCGAGCGCCTTTCTAAAGGCAGAATTGCTGTCCCAAATTTTCAATGGCCGCGTCGTCGCGCTGTGATATGGATTTTGTGCTCGGTTGCTAAAACGCGCTGCATTCGTTGATGAAAATCTAGACTACATTCGATTGATCCAAGTTCCGGCTATTGACAGGCCGGACTTAGTTGAGACGCGCGTCGGAACGCCTACCGGTGCGAGGTCATCGCGTGACATTAAACCCAAATCGACAGCCTGATCCTTCGAGCCGTCACCGAAATGCGGTGAGGACCCTCGGCGCATGCAGGCGTTTTTCAAGGGAAGGAAAGCTCATGAACATCAAGCGAACTGCGTTCGGTTTTCTCACAGTCGCGAGCCTCATCGGTGCCGCGATGCTTCTGCCAAACGTTGGCAAGGCTCAGGATGCAAAAGTAAAGACGGCAATGGAGCTTCTGGAGTCGAAGGCGAATAAGCTAGGTCCACCTAAGATCGATGGGACCGACACTGTCGCGGGCAAGCAAGTCCCTGCAATCTATTTTGGCTCTACAAAGATGAACAACCATTTCGATTTGGTCGACGAAGTGGTTAAGGAGGCTCAGGGAACGGCCACCATATTTGTGAAAAACGGCGAGGAGTATGTTCGCGTCGCCACGAACGTCAAGAAGGATGACGGCTCGCGAGCAGTCGGAACCGTTCTTGATCCCAAAGGCAAAGCGATCGAATCCATCAAGCAAGGTGAGGCGTTTTATGGAGAGGTAGACATTCTAGGTAAGCCCTACATCACGGGCTACAAGCCGATCCATGACGCATCCAAAAGTGTGATCGGTATCTACTACGTCGGATACATGAAGTAGAGGCCACGCTCCTTCTCGAAGCATCAGCCGCCTCGCGGATTTTGGAATTTGCTGGGATCGCAATTCGGTGCGGCCCCAGCGAGAGTGAAGCCAAGCCGAGGGTTTTGTGCGGGTAACGGTTTGGCGCGCCAATGCGCGACTTATTTCTGCTTGTGGCCCCTCAGCGACCGAAATCCATGTCCGCTCGCACGACCGCAAGGCAAGAGCGGACACCTTTTGCTCACGCTGAGTTCTTCGCATTTTGACCCGTTAGCGGCCATGGCTCATTTGAGAAATGCCCGGCGCGGCCTCGGTCGCTTGGAGCAGACGGAAGCGTGCCACGTTTGGTATACTGCACGAATGTATACGAGGGGGGCTTCTATGTTCTCTCGATCAAAGACGCTGATAGCTCTTGCCTACCTTGGCGTGTTCGGAAATTTCGCGAACGCAGGCGAAATAAAGGTTTTGAGCGCAAATGTGTTTACGAACGCGCTAGACGATCATTTTCGCGATTACGAACGCTCGTCCGGCAACAAAGTCGTTTTCGAGTATGCGACGGCGGGCAAGGTTAAAGATCGCCTCCAATCTGGGGAGCAGGCGGACGTCGCAATTGTCACAAGACCAATGATTGATCAACTTGAGGCTACCGGAAAGATCGCACGGGGCACCAGCGTGGACCTTGCTCGTTCGGCGGTGGCGTTGGTGGTGCGTAAAGGCGCGACCAAGCCAGATATAAGTTCACTTGACGCACTTATGCGAGCATTGAAGTCAGCGCGTTCCATTAGCTACCCTAACCCTGCACGGGGAGGCGCTGAAGGCGTGCTAATCACTCATGATTTTGATCGCCTCGGCCTTACGGACGAAATTAAATCAAGAACTGTCTTTCCCAAGCCGGGTCATTTTGCTGCTGAGCTTGTGGCGAACGGCGAAGCGGAGGTCGCAATTGCCCAGCCCATGGAGGCCCTATTACAGCCCGGTGTCGAAATCGTGGGCTTATTGCCACCCGAATTACAAAGTCCAGCAAGCCTTACATTCTCCGCCGGAGAACTTGCAAATGCCAAGGACCGAACGACAGCCCATGCTTTGATCGAATACCTCAGAAGCGCGCCGGTGCAGTCGGCCCTTAGCAGCAAGGGCATGGAGCCGGGGCGGCAATGAGATAAGACGCATGGCTCGCCCGGACGAGGGGACCGAAATAAGATTAGAGATGTCCCCTGTTGGCCCTGAGCTGAACAACGCAACAGCCGCTGCCATGTCGGCAGTTTGCGGGAAACCGGACGCCACAGGATCGTTGGGCTGACTGCCGCTTTTGACCCTGGCTGTGTAGAAACACGAAAGATCGAAACGCGGCGAGAATTACATTCTTCATTTCGTGCTTTAAGTTGGTCGCGCTTGCGAGTTTGGGGGTTAAGAAGGTCGTGGAC
>NZ_LGHM01000310.1 GCF_001908185.1 Bradyrhizobium sp. AS23.2 | reverse complement strand
GAGCGAGCCGCGATCGCCGCCGAGCGATGCCGCGATGGCGCCGAGCTGCGCGGCGCGGACGTCGTCCTTGCCGGCGGCATCGAGGCTCCTGGCGAGCGTGATCTCGGCCGATGTCAGCGTGCCCGTCTTGTCCGTGCACAGCACGGTCATGGCGCCGAGATCATGGATCGCGGCAAGCCGCTTCACGATCACCTTGCGGCCGGCCATCCGCAGCGCGCCGCGCGACAGCGTCACCGTGGTGATCATCGGCAGCAGCTCCGGCGTCAGCCCGACGGCGAGCGCGACCGCGAACAGCAGCGAGTCCAGCACCGGGCGGCCGAACGCGACACGGACGGTGAGCACGACCAGCACGAGCGCCAGCGTGGCGCGCGCGATCACGAGGCCGAACTCGCGCAGGTCGCGCTCGAAGGGCGAGGGCGCCTGTGCTTCGGCAAGCGCGGAGGCCGCCGCTCCGAACACGGTGTCCCGGCCGGTCCTGACGACGAGCGCGATCGCCTCGCCGGTTTGCGCCACCGCACCGCGGAACAGCGCGTTCGAGGTGTCGTCCGGGTCGGACGTGGCGCCGGCGCGCTTGGGCACCGGATACGGCTCGCCGGTGAGTGCGGCTTCGCCCGCGGTGAAGGCCGTGCTCTCCAGGATCAGCGCGTCCGCCGGAATGATGTCGCCGGAGCGGACGCGCAGGACGTCGCCGGGCACGACCTGATCGACGTCGACCTCGCGGAAGGCGCCGTCGCGCCTGACCTCGGCCTTGAGCGCCACCGAGCGGCGGAGGATCTCGGCAGCTCGGACCGCCTGGCCCTCCTGGATGGTGTCGAGCCCGATCGAGAGCGCGAGAATCAGGACAATGATGAGCCCGCCGATCCCGTCGCCGGTCAGCATCGAGATGATGCCAGCCACCAGCAGGATCAGCGACAGCGGCTCGAGCAGCCGGCGCAGGATCGCGCGCGCCGCACCCTCGATGCGCGGTGGGGCGTCGCTGTTCGGGCCGAAGCGGTCGAGGCGCTCGGCCGCTTCCGTCGCGGTCAGGCCCTGCAAGGAGCAGCCGAGCTGCGCGCAGAGCGCTTCACTCGACGTACGCCAGAAATGGCTCGCCTGGCTGTTCAGTGGCTTGGTCACGGTGTGTCCGAAATGCGGGCCGGCTCGCCGGCGGAAGGTAAGCTGCGAAGGTGACAACCATCCCTTGGCGCAATCGCGGGGCGGAACGGTTGATACGTGTCAATCCGGCCGCCTGCGGATCGCGAAGGTTGCAAGATTTTAAGGGGATATCAAAGGCTTGAGCTGGGCCCTGGGCCCCGAAAAAGCCCCGTTCTTGCTTGCCTAGAGAGGCTGCTTCCTTTATCCGGTTGACTGCCTCGCGTGCGAGCGGCCTTGGGCCGCGGATTAGGCTGGGCGCAGACATGATCCCGGAAAAGTGGGCACCGGTTTTCCGCGAGGATCATGCCTCTTAGGGACAGATTGAATAGGGATTACCCGCGAATGGCCAACGTTGTCGTCGTCGGCGCCCAGTGGGGCGACGAAGGGAAGGGCAAGATCGTCGACTGGTTGTCGGAGCAGGCGGACATCGTCGTTCGCTTCCAGGGCGGCCACAACGCCGGCCACACACTGGTCATCAACGGCAAGACCTACAAGCTGGCGCTGCTGCCGTCCGGCGTGCTGCGCGACCAGAAGCTGTCGGTGATCGGCAACGGCGTGGTGTTCGATCCGCAGGCCTTCCTCGACGAGGTCACCAAGCTGCGGGCGCAGGGCGTCGCGGTCTCGCCGGACAATCTACGCATCGCCGAGAACGTCACACTGATCCTGCCGCTGCACCGCGAGCTTGATGCGCATCGCGAATCCGCCAGCGCGGCGACCGCGATCGGCACCACCCGCCGCGGCATTGGACCTGCCTATGAGGACAAGGTCGGCCGCCGCGCCATCCGCCTGATGGACCTCGCCGACCTCGACACGCTCCCGCACAAGATCGACCGGCTCCTTGCTCACCACAACGCATTGCGCCGCGGCCTCGGCCTGCCGGAGTTCGACGGCAAGCAGATCCTCAAGGAACTGAGCGCGCTGGCGCCGGAGCTGCTGCCCTATGCCGAGACGGTGTGGCGGCTGCTCGACATCAAGCGGCGCGAGGGCAAGCGCATGCTGTTCGAGGGCGCGCAGGGCGCGCTGCTCGACGTCGATCACGGCACCTATCCTTACGTTACCTCGTCCAACACGGTGGCGGCGCAGGCGGCGACCGGCGCCGGCCTCGGACCGGGCGCGGTCGGATACGTGCTCGGCCTGTGCAAGGCCTATACGACCCGCGTCGGCCAGGGCCCGTTCCCAACCGAGCAGGACAACGAGATCGGCCGCAAGATCGGCGAGCGCGGCCGCGAGTTCGGCACCAATACAGGCCGTCCCCGCCGCTGCGGCTGGTTCGACGCCGTGCTGGTCCGCCAGGCGGTCCGGACCTGCGGCATCAACGGCCTGGCGCTGACCAAGCTCGACATCCTCGACGGCTTCGATTCGATCGAGGTCTGCACTGGCTACAAGCTCGACGGCAAGGAGATCGACCATTTCCCGGCCGGCGAGGGCGCCCAGGCCCGGGTCGAGCCGATCTACGAGACCATCGAGGGCTGGAAGGAGCCGACCGCCAATGCGCGGTCCTGGGCTGACCTGCCGGCCCAGGCCATCAAATATGTCCGCCGGATCGAGGAATTGGTAGGGTGTCCGGTCGCGCTGCTTTCCACCAGCCCCGAACGCGAGGATACTATCCTGGTGCAAAATCCGTTTGAGGCTTAACGATCTCTTACCGGGACGCGCGTATAGTTGAGTAGAAATGGCTGATTACTATCCGCTGATCGCCCGCGCTATTGCCGCCCTGGACCCCAACGCTCCCGGCGAAAGCCGTCGCGCGCTCTATGAACGGGCGCGCACGGCGCTGATCGCGCAGCTGCGCAGCGTGCAGCCGCCGCTCTCCGAATCCGAGATCACCCGCGAACGGCTGTCGCTGGAAGAGGCTGTCCGCAAGGTCGAATCGGAGGCCGCCCAGCGTACCCGCGAGGCCTCGCGCCCCGGTGGCGGCGCCCGCAGCAG
>NZ_LGHM01000031.1 GCF_001908185.1 Bradyrhizobium sp. AS23.2 | reverse complement strand
TTACCCCCCCAATGGGGCGTGTACGAAATCGGTGTGCTGTCGCCTTTGTTGCGGATCTTCTTCCCGGATAGCGATCAGGTTGCGGACATGGAGGCCGAGGAACAGGAGGCGTTCATCTATGGCTTCTTTCCCTCGGCTTGGGCTGCGGCCTTCATCGATTTCGGCCTGATTGGGGCGATCGTCTACGTCATAATCTGGGGTGGCGTGGCCGGCTGGAGCGCGGCGGGAAGCCGGGAGTCCAGCCTGATGACGCCGCTGCTCTTGCTCGTGTTCGTGCTCGCCAGCGTCCTGCTCAGTCCGGTTCAGGGACCTCTCGGCATGGCCAATTCGGCGCTGGTGTTGGTGTCGATTCTGGTAACCGGGCTGGCGGTTGATTTTGCCATGCTGCGTGCGAGGGCTCCGCAGGAGACCGACAAACTCGGGGACAAAAGGCCGGCAATCTGATATCAGCGTCCGGAGACGCTGCGCAGCCATGCGACCGTCGCCGCGACGCCTTGCTCCATGTCGCAGGGAAGCGGCCCGCAGACCGCCGCGGTCGGTGCGAGATCGAATTGATATTGCGTAAGCACGTTGTTTAGGCGGAACGAATTGAAGGGAAACCGCTTCAGTCCGATCGCGTTTACTGCATCGCCGCAGAGCGCCAGCGTGCGCGCGACGCTGTTCGGCAGATGCGGGATCGGGCGTGATCCGAAGGCGCGCTGAAATGCGTCGCTCCAGGCGATCAGATCGATCGGCGTGTAGTCGGCGAGATAGAATGTGCGGCGATGGATCTGCCCCGCTGGCACACTCAGGAGACGCCAGTACTGGAAGGCGATGTTCTCGATATAGCTGTACGACTTCCAGAGCGGACCTTGGCCGACGTGGAAATAGTGTCCGCGCTCGATCATGTGCAGGAAGCGCTGATAGTGTGCGCTCATGCCGGGGCCCCAGACGGTCGTGGGGCGGGCCAGGCACCATTCGCGCTCGGCGCCGTCGGCGCCGCGGACGATCTCCTCGGTGCGCACCTTGCTCTTTCCGTAAAGCGTGTCGGCCTTATAGTCGGTGTCGCTGGTCGGCACATAGCCCACGCGGCAGACGAGCTGCGACGAGGTCCAGATCGCTCGCCGCACGGACGGCGTCTGCCGCACGGCCTCGACCAGATTCTCGACGCCCTCGATATTGGCGGTGTAGCCGGAAAGGTCAGTCTTCTCGTCGAGATCGATGCGTGCGGCGAGATGGACCACCGCATCCGGCGCGGCGCCGGCGACGGCTTTCGCCAAGCCGTCGGCATCGAGAATGTCGCACACGATGTCCGTGGTCCCGGCCGGAACCTTGTCGAGCCCCACGACCTCGCAACGTTCGGCGCGCAACCGCCGCACCAGTGCTTGGCCGATGAAGCCGGAGCTTCCGGTCACGAGAACTTTCATGCTGATGTCGCTGTCTTTGCCGACGGGGCGGTCGTTTGACCGGCTTGCCGGGCTGATCTACCAAGCCGACCAGTCGATTGCAAACCGTGGCAAAATTCATCGTTCGTAGAGGCATTTTGCGCTCGTTGGCGACCAGCGCCGCCGAGAATGGCGAGATTACCTTTCAACGTCCACGATGACATCTTGAACTCCAGCACCGTCGCGCAGGCCGAGGGCAAGGCGCTCGATTGTGCGCCAGATTTCCGCGAGCAGGATGAAGAGGCGGCGGCGTTCGCGAAGTTGCCGTAGTTCGAGGTCGCCGCCGAAGTCGGCGTTCTTACGCAAGAACGCCGGCGGCGCCATGAACTTCTTGGGCGCGTCGGGCCGGCCGCCGGAAAAGCCGGAGAAATCGTTGGTGCGCCGGATCATCCCCCCGAACCAGCCTGGGGCGCTGCACAGGCAATAATGGCCGGCAGTTATACGATCGCTCCAGACGGTTTCGGCGCGGCCGCTAAATCATGGAAATGCTTCGGAAAAGCGCGCCCGAGGTCGATCGTTCGAAGGGTTCCAGCGATGGCCTCGGAAGCACCCCCGCGGCCGTAGGGCGGTACATGGGCCGGATCCGCCTGGAGCCGCCCCTCGAAGATGCGCCTGAGACCTGAGAGGATGATGGCCGAATCTGCGGGGCAATCGATGATCGAGGCGGCGCGAAGCCGGCCTTTTTGGCGGTCGCCGATATTGATCGAGGGTACGCCGACGGCCGGTGCCTCTATGATGCCGCTGGAGGAATTGCCGACCACGGCGTCGGCGAGCCGCAGCGCGGCCCAGTAGCGTTCGCTGCCGAGCGACGTGAAGAGATGGGCGCGATCGGATCGCGCCGCGACGAACGTCCTGACCGCATCGTCAATGGCGCGATAACCGGGATCGGCGTTGGCACCGGTGAAGATGAAGCTGCGCTCCTCAACTTCGGCAAGTGCGCCGAGGAGTGCGCTGGCGTTGGCTGCGTCGGTCTCTGGCTGGGCCGTCGTCGGGTGCAGCGTTACCAGCAGAAAGCGCTCGGGACCCTCGATGCCGAGCTTCCTGTATAGCTCCGTGCGGGTAAGTGGTGCAGTATCTGCCAGATCGAGGCCGGGCGCGCCAACGTTGAAGACGAAATCGGGCTGTTCGCCCATCTGGATCACGCGCTGGCGATAGGGTTCGGCCGCGACGAAATGCAGGCAGGCCATCTTGGTGATGGCGTGGCGGATCGCGTCGTCGAAGGCGCCTGCGGTGATCTCGCCACCGTGGATGTGAGCGATCGGGATGTTAAGCAGCGTTGCCGCGACTGCGGCGGCCAGCACCTCGTAGCGGTCGCCGAGCACAACGAGGATATCGGGTGCAAGTTTCGGCAGCGCCTCGGCAAAGCCCGTCACACCGATCCCGGTGCCACGCGCGACCGTTTCGGCGCGGTCGTCGTCGAGCGCGAGGCCGATCTTCGCGGCGATCGGAAAACCGTCGGCCTCGATCGCGCGCCAGGTCTCGCCGAAGCGCGGCACCAGGTGCATGCCGCAGGCGATCACGCTCAGCGCGACGTCGTCGGCCGCCTTTAGCCGCGTTAGGATGCTCCGCAGTAATCCGTAATCGGCGCGCGAGCCGGTGACGACGGCGATGCGGCGGCGTGCGCTCATGCCTGCTGCCGCCAGGGCGAGGCATCGAGCATCCCGTGCTCGATGACATAGGAGGCGTAGGCGAGGTCGGCCGCACTCTCGATCTCGATCGAATGCATGCGATCCATCATGATGCCGTAGCTCGCGGCGGGATCGGCGTAGATCTTGCGATGCGTGCGCATCGCATCCCAGCCGACGAGGTAGAGCGCGCCGTTCATCGTGACTTCGATCGCCTGGTCCTGGCGTCGCTGCGCCGTCGTCGTCAGCATCTTCTCGACGATGCAGCCGATCGAACTGTCCGTGCCGAGCGTGCCGACGAAGATCGAGGAGACCTCGGTCTCGCGCATCCCGACCACGAGGCCCGCCTTGCGCGCGGTGAACAGCTCGACGGCCTCGTCAAAATGCTCGGGTGTTGCGAAGGGCGATGAGGGTTCCAGCAGCATGATCGCGTCGTAGCGCCGCTTCTCATGCGTCTCGATCCAGTCCATAGCGTGGAGCACCACGTCGTTGGAGGAGGCAGTGTCGGTCGCAAGTTCAGCCGGCCGCTCGAACAACACCTCGGCACCATGCCGCCTCGCTTCAGCCCGAATCTCGGTGCTGTCGCTGGAGACGATCAGGCGCGAACAGTAACGGGACTGCTTTGCAGCGATCGCCTTGTATCCGGTCAGGCTGAGGCCGCCGATCTCGCGCAGATTCTTGCCGGGCAGGCCCTTCGATCCACCGCGGCCGACCAGCAGGAACAATATCTCGGGCGAGTTGGTCATTGGCTTTCGACAATCCTGCTTTCAGGCCGACCCGAAATCGACTTGATTCGTCACCGGCGGGGCTCCTGCGGGGCCTCTGGAGAGTGCCAGGGGCCGCCCGCTTGCGTTGCTTTTACCAGCGTGCTCGACTAAGACAACTGCTTGATTGGCGGGCGATTTCGCTTCGCCCAGCGACGAAACCCCATGCACCGCCGAACACTGATCATTGCTGAGGCTGGCGTCAACCACAACGGTGACCGCGCACGCGCGATTGAGCTGGTGCAGGCGGCGGCGCGGGCAGGGGCGGACATCGTCAAGTTTCAGTCGTTCCGTGCCGACAAGCTTGCCACCGCCGGGGCCGCGAAGGCGAGCTACCAGCAGGCGACCACAGGCAAGGCGCAGTCGCAGCTCGACATGCTGCGGGCGCTCGAGCTCAGCACTGACGACGAGGAGCAGATCGCGGCCGCCTGCGCGGCGTCCAACATCACGTATATGTCGACGCCATTCGATACCCACAGCGCGACGCACCTGGTCCGCCGCGTCGGTGTCTCCATGCTGAAGGTCGGTTCGGGCGATCTCACCAATGCGCCGCTGTTGCTGCATCTGGCGCGTTTCCGCCTGCCGATCATCCTGTCGACCGGCATGGGGACGCTTGCCGAAGTGGAGCAGGCGCTCGGCGTCATCGCCTTCGGCTATCTCCGCGACGCGACGGCGCGGCCGACGCCCGCCGACTTCGCCAATCTTTTGCTGGACCGTGCGACGTGGACGGAGCTGCGCGCCAAGGTCACGCTGCTGCATTGTACGACCGAATATCCAGCCAATCCGCAATCGATCAATCTGCGCGCGATGGCGACACTGCACGATGCATTCGGCTTGCCTGTCGGCTTCTCCGACCACAGCCGAGGCATCCACATCGCATCGGCGGCAGTGGCGCTCGGTGCCACCGTGATCGAAAAGCATCTGACGCTCGACCGCAATTTGCCGGGGCCCGATCATCGCGCCTCGATCGAGCCGGAGGAGATGGCGGCGATGATCTCCTCGATCCGCGACGTCGAGGCCGCGCTTGGCGACGGACGGAAGGTGCCGGCGCCGGAGGAGATTCCGAACCGGGCGGTGGCGCGGCGCAGCCTCGTTGCGCTTCGGCCGGTGCGCGCAGGCGAGCGCTTCACGGAAGACAATCTCGGCGTCAAGCGCCCGGGTAATGGCGTTCCGCCGATCGAATATTGGAGCTATCTCGGCAAGGCCGCCCTGCGCGACTACGCGGCCAACGAGGCGCTCGAGCCATGAGCCTGATCGTGCTCTGCGCCGGCGGCCATGCCCGCGTTGTCATCGAGGCGTTGCTGAGCCGCGGCATACGTCCCGCAGCCGTAGCCGACCGCGACGCCGCCCGCATCGGCGAGGCCATCGGCGGCGTTCGGATCGCGGGATCCGACGACGACGTCCTGAAGATGGCCGCCGACAAGATCGAGCTTGCCAATGGCCTCGGCAACCGCGCCTCGCGCAGCGATTCCGGGTTGTCGCGCCGGCGTGCTTTGTTCGAGCGGTTTGCCGCGCAAGGCTACCAATTTCCGGTGATTGCTCATGCTTCCGCCGTGATTGCGTCCGATGCACAACTCGGCGACGGCGCGCAGGTGATGGCCGGCGCCGTGATCCAGCCGGCGGCGCGGATCGGGCGGAACGCTCTTATAAATACGCGCGCGGTTGTCGAGCACGATTGCATCGTCGGCGATCACGCGCATATCGCGCCGGGGGCGGTGCTGTGCGGGGGCGTGTCTATCGGCGAGAGCGTCCATGTCGGCGCCGGCGCTGTGGTGTTGGGCGGCGTCAAAGTGGGCGCCGGGGCCGTCGTTGCCGCGGGCGCGGTTGTTGCAAGGGATGTCGCGGCCGGCGGGTTCGCCGGCAACGAGTAGGATCAGTTCGTCATGAAGGGTGCCTTCGTCGTCAATGAAGATACGCCGTTGATCGAGACGCTGCGGCGGATCGATCAGGGCAATCTGCAACTCGCCATCGTCGAGCGCGACGGCAGGATCGTCGGCACGGTCACCGACGGCGACGTGCGGCGCGCGCTGCTCGGCGGCGTCGGCCTCGATGCCTCTGTCCGCCTCGTGATGAACCGTACGCCGATCACGGCGCCGGTCGGCATCTCGAATCCCGCTGCGCTCAATCTGATGCGCAAGCATTCGATCCATCAGCTTCCCCTCGTCGATGCCGAGGGGCGGGTGGTTGAGGTCAAGCTGATCGACGATCTTGCACTCGCGCAGCAATCCGATCATTGGGTCGTGCTGATGGCCGGCGGCCTCGGCTCGCGGCTGAAGCCGCTGACCGACGACGTCCCCAAGCCGCTGATCCGCGTCGGCGACAAGCCGATCCTGGAGACCGTGCTCGGCGGCTTCGTGAAGGCCGGCTTCGGCAAGTTCTTCATCTCGGTCAACTACAAGGCCGACATGATCCGAGACTATTTCGGCGATGGCTCGGCCTGGGGCGTGGAGATCAACTATCTTCAGGAGAACGAGCGGCTCGGCACCGCCGGGGCTCTGTCGCTGCTGCCGGAGCGGCCGGCTCAGCCGTTCTTTGTCATGAACGGCGACTTGCTGACGACGGTGAATTTCGAGCAGATGCTGAAATATCATCGCGAGCATCAGGCATTTTCCACTGTCTGCGTGCGCGAGCACTCGGTGACCGTGCCGTTTGGCGTCATCGATTTCGACGACCATCGTCTGCTCGGTATCCGCGAGAAGCCGACGCAGAAGTTCTTCGTCAATGCCGGTGTCTATCTGCTCGATCCCGGCGTGCTCGATCATCTCGACGGCAACGAAGCCGTGGACATGCCGACGCTGATCGAGCGCACCATCGCGAAGGGCCAGCCGTCGGTCGTATTCCCGTTGCGGGAATACTGGATCGACGTCGGCCGCCTCGACGATCTGCAGCGTGCGTCCGACGAATTCCAGAGGATATTTGGATGAGCACCGAACGTTCGCTTCGCGAGATGATGTCGCTCGATGGCCGCGTTGCGATCATTACGGGCGGCGCCGGCCATATCGGCCGCGCTATCGCCGCGGGCCTTGCCGAGCTCGGCGCCACCATCGCGCTGGTCGATATCGCGCCGTCCGCAGGTGCGGATGTTGCTGCGAAGCTGACAGCGGGCCATTCGGTGAAGGTTTCGATGTTCGACTGCGATTTCGAGCAGGGCGATGCCGTGAAGGATCTGCCGCGGAGGGTACGCGAGGCCTTTGGCGGCATCGACATCATCGTCAATTGCGCAGCCTTCGTTGGCACCAGCGGGCTCGATGGCTGGGCGGTACCGTTCGAACAGCAATCGGATGCGACCTGGCGGCGGGCGGTCGAGGTCAACCTCACCGCGCCCTTCGTTCTGATCCAGGCCGCAGCCGGGGACCTCGCGAGGTCGGGGCATGGCAGTGTGATCAATATTTCATCGATCTATGGCCTCGCCGGACCTGACTGGCGACTCTATGAGGGGACAGCGCTCGGGAACCCGGCCGCCTATGCCGCAAGCAAGGGGGGGCCTGATCCAGATGACGCGCTGGCTGGCTACCACCATGGCTCCAAAGGTTCGCGTCAATGCAGTGGCGCCTGGCGGCGTCTTCAGGGCCACACCGGAGCCGTTTTTGAGCCGCTATGTGGCCAGGACGCCGCTTGCGCGCATGGCGCGCGAGGACGATATGAAGGGCGCTGTGGCCTACCTTGCGAGCGATCTCTCGGCCTATGTGACGGGCCAGTGCATTGCGGTCGACGGGGGGTGGACGGCGTGGTAAGCCGACAGCAAATCATGCAATTGCGAGAATCTCCGAAATGTTGAGCTGTAGCAAGTGCTTATTGCCGGAAACGGCGGAGGCGACATCGTTCGACGAAGCCGGTTCGTGCAGCGTTTGCCGTCAGATCGAGGTCCGTGACACCCAGATCGACTGGGATGACCGTTACAAGCAGCTCCAGGAGCTGGTCGGCCAGTACCGCGACAAGGGCCTTTACGATTGCATCCTGCCCTATTCGGGCGGCAAGGACAGTGTGTTCCAGCTCTGGTACGTCGTGCGCAAGCTGGGCCTGAAGCCGCTGGTCGTGCGCTTCGACCACTGGTTCTACCGGCCGCTGGTCGAGGAGAACAACACCAGCGTGTTCAAGCAGCTCGGCGTCGACGTGCTGAACTTCACGCCGAACTGGCACGTGGTGCGCGAGCTGATGCTGGAGTCGCTGAAGCGCCGCGGCGATTTCTGCTGGCACTGCCACACCGGCATCTACGCTCACACCATGCAGATCGCGATCCGCTACGAGACGCCGCTCCTGATCTGGGGCGAGAGCCTGGCGGAATACCAGTCGTTCTATTCCTACGACGAGATGGAAGAGGTCGACGAGAAGCGGTTTAACCGCGCCATGAATCTCGGCATCACCGCCGACGACATGTACGAATTTCTCGGCGGCCGTGTCTCCAAGCGCGACCTCTATCCGTTTGTCTATCCGCCGCGCAAGGATCTGATGCGGATCAAGTGCCGCTCGGTCTGCCTCGGCAGCTACATCAAGTGGGACACAAAGAAGCACGTCGACATCATCAAGAGCGAGCTCGGCTGGAAGGGCCAGGAGGTGGAGGGCATTCCGCCAGAGTATGATTACGAGAAGATCGAGTGCTTCTTCCAGGGCGTGCGCGACTACCTGAAATACATCAAGCGCGGCATGGGCCGGACCAACCATCTTGCCAATATCGACATCCGTAACAAGCGCATGACCCGCGAGCAGGGCGAAGCGCTGGTGCGCGAGTACGACGGCAAGCGGCCGCCGAGCCTCGATCTGTTCCTCGACTATCTCCAGCTCACCGAGGAGCAGTTCTTGGGCATCGCGATCAAGCACGAGGTCAGCCCGTGGCAGTTCTCGCCGAACACGGTCGAGCCGGGCCGCCGCATGCCTGACATGGACAAGTGGAACAACACGCAAGTGCCGTGGCCGAACCATCCCGGCGTCGAAATCGGCGGCGGCAAGGGATAGGCTAGCGGGCGTCGATCGGGCGGCGCATCGAAGCGCCCGGGGGAGCAGGCGATGTCAGGCGTAGCGATCGTCGATTACGGCATCAACAATGTGCGCTCGGTGAAGAATGCCGTCGAATATTGCGGCTTCGATCCGGTCGTGACACACGACGCCGACGCGATTGCGGATGCCTCCCACGTCATCCTGCCCGGCGTCGGTGCGTTCGGCGATGCCATGAGCAACATTCGCGCCCGCGGCATCGACGAGATGCTGGAGCGCCATGTCCGCGAGAAGGGCAAGCCGTTCCTCGCGGTGTGTCTGGGGATGCAGCTGCTCGCCAACACGTCCGAGGAGCACGCCGACGACGGCGTGGCGCATCGCGGGCTCGGCTGGTTCGATGCCGATGTCCTGCGGTTGATACCGAACGATCCCGCGCTAAAAATCCCGCATATGGGCTGGAACATCGTGGCGAAGGAGCGCAACCATCCGATCCTCGCCAATATCCGCGAGAGCAATCTGGCGTTCTATTTCGTGCACTCCTTCGCCATGCGCTGCAGGGATGCGGGCGACGTGGTCGGCTTCGTCCAATACGGCCAGCCGGTGACCGCGATCATCGCGCGGGACAACATCGCCGCCACGCAGTTCCATCCCGAGAAGAGCCAGGATACCGGGATCGAGCTGATGGGCAATTTCCTGCGCTGGAATCCCTGAAGCGGTCTGCGATGCTGAAGAAGCGCCTGATCCCAAAATTCCTGCTGCGTGATGGCAGACTCGTCAAATATGTCCGCTTCTTCGAGAACGAGCGCGCCGCCGGCAATCCGGTGACGACTGCGAAGGTCTACAACGACTACGGCGTCGATGAACTGATCGTGCTCGACATCGTGCCGAGCGCAGCCTCGCGTGGCCGTGTCGTCGACATCATCGAGCGGATGTCGGAAGAGATTTTCATGCCGTTCACCGTTGGCGGCGGGGTCAAGACGCTCGACGATGTCAACATGCTGTTGCGCGCCGGTGCCGACAAGGTGTCGGTGAATTCGGAAGCTGTGCGGCGCCCGGAGTTCCTGCGCGAGGCGGCGCGTACCTTCGGCGATCAGTGCATGACGGTGTCGATTGACTACAAGAAGATCAGCCCCAACCACGCCAGCGTGTTCATCGACGGCGGCCGCGAGCATGTCGCGCTCGATCCGATCGAGTGGGCGCAGCGCTGCGAGGAGCTGCACTGCGGCGAGGTGCTGCTCGGCTCGATCGATCGGGACGGGACCATGAGTGGTTACGATCTCGAGATGATCCACAAGGCGGCAAGCGTCTTGAGCGTGCCGCTGATCGTCTCCGGCGGCTGCGGTTCGCTCCAGCATGCGATCGATGCGCTGGAGGCCGGCGCGTCGGCGGTCGCGATCTCCTCGATGTTCCTCTTTACCGACCACAGCCCGATCAAGCTGCGCAGCCACCTTTTCTCGCGCGGTCTCGACGTGCGCGCCAGCTCCTCAAGCAGGAATTAGCACCGTGCAGCTCTCGATTGCCCGCAACGATCTCGCCCTCTATGTGCGCAAGCAGTTCGAGAACCTGTTTCCTGATGGCGCCGATCTCGGCGATCTGCCGAAATTCGTCGATCTTGCGCTCGGCAGGATCGATCACTGTTTTTCGCGCGTCAGGCTGAAGGGGTTCTTCGTCAATGGCGAGGCGCGGTTCTCGCACTGGCACTCCGACCAGTACGCGATCTTCCTTTACTATCTCGCAAATTCGGCGTTTCGCGAGCGGCCCGGCCACCCCATCGCCGACAAGGCCTATGCGCTCAACAAGGCGCTGCACGCGCTCGACGCGTTCTACGAGGTCGAGATGCCCGACGTGTTTGCGGTCCAGCACCCGGTCGGCACCGTGCTCGGCCGCGCCAGCTATTCGGACTATTTCATCTGCTACCACAACTGCACGGTAGGCGCGAACCTCGACAACGACTACCCGTCGTTCGGACGTGGCATCGTGATGTATGGAGGCAGCCGCGTCATTGGAAAGACCGCGGTTGGCAACAACAGCTTCGTGTCGACCGGCGCGATCGTGATGGACGGCGGCGTGCTTGCCGCCGACAGCATCTTGCACGGCATCTATCCGAACGCACGCCGCTCGCCTACGTCGCGGAACGTCGTGCGCGATATCTTTGGTGCCAGGACCTGATCAGGTCAGCCGCTTGAAGCCGGAGTGAGCGACCGGGCCGCGCAGCAACTGCTTGACGGCCTTCTGGTCGACTGCGGTGCGCAGCTCGCGGAATACCTCGGTCACCGTTTCCAGGTAGCGGTCGACATGCGCGTCGGTGTGCGACCACATTGCGTAGAACGAGCCGGTGGCGAGGATGCCGCGGTCGAGCATCATCTGCGTGAACAGCGTGCGCACCTCCTGCGCGTCGTTCAGGTCGAAGGCGAAATGGCCGAGCGGCGAGATGCCGGAGATGTGGAGCGGCAGGCCCGTGGCCTGCGACGCCTCGGTCCAGCCCTTCTGGATCCGGGCGCCGATCCGCATCAGGTGGCGCGCGACGTTCTGCTCGCGATGCTTGCGCAGGGTGGCAAGGGCTGCGACCGGGCCGACGCGCTCGGTCCATGCCGTCGAACTGACGAAGGTTTCCTGTGCAGCGTCCATCACCGAGGCGCGGCCGACAATCGCGGCCATCGGGAAGCCGTTGGCGATGGCCTTGGCGAACACGGCCATGTCAGGATCGACGCCGTATGCGAGATGCGCGCCGCCTGAATTGATGCGGAAGCCTGACGTCACCTCGTCGAAGATCAGCGCGGCGCCGCAGCGGTCGGCGAGTACACGGATGCCCTTGATGAAGGCTGGCTCGGGCTCGCTGGAGCGCACCGGCTCCATCACGATCGCGGCGAGCCGCTCGCCATGGGCGGCGACGATCGCCTCGATCTCGTCGAGCTTGTTGAAGTGGAAAGGATGCATCAGGCCGGCGAGACCACGCGGCACACCCTTGGTATCGAGGCCCGGCAGCAGATGACCGTCGAGCGCGGTTGTCTCGCCGAGATTGGCGCTGAGATACCAATCGTGCCAGCCGTGATAGCCGCAGAACGCCACCATGTCGCGGCCGGTCGCCGCGCGCGCGATGCGGACCGCGATCGCCATGGCCTCGCCGCCGGCGCGGCCGAAGCGCACCATGTCGGCCCAAGGATGAAGCTCGACCAGGAGCTCCGCGAGCTCGATATCCTCGGCGCAGTTCAATGTCGACATCGAGCCCATGTCGATCGCGGTCTTCACCGCAGCGTCGACGTCGGGATCGGCAAAGCCCAAGATAGTCGCGCCGATTCCGCAGTAGCTCATGTCAAGATAGTTCTTGCCGTCGAGGTCGACGACTTCGGCGCCCTTGGCCGATTTGAAGTAGGTCGGCCACTGTTCCGGGAGGAACATTTCCGGCCGCTTTGAGAGCAGCTGCGTTCCGCCGGGCATGACCTTGCGTGCGCGTCGGTAGAGGCTCTGACCAATTCCTGACATCGTCGTCCGTGCCGACAGTGATGGGTGTCTGGCTATCCTAAATGCCGGGCTTAGGCAAGCGGCCGGCAACCGGAACACATCAAGAGATGAACCGCAGAACCACCAGTTGACGATGCCTTCGCGTTCGAAGTACGTCAAAGGGGGGCGGGCGGCTCTATCGCTCGGATTGGGGATCCATCTGGAAGGCTGTCATGACCGACGTTGTGCCGACTTCGGGGCTGGAAATGCCGCGTCGGGCCGCAAGACTATCAATCGTCATTCCCATATTCAACGAAGAGGGCAACATTGAGCCGCTTCGTGCGGCACTCGTGAAGACCATGTCGACGCTCGGGCTGGAGGTTGAGGTCATCCTGGTCAATGACGGGTCGACCGACGGCTCGGCGCCGCAACTCGAGCGCTTGGCGGCGTCCGATTCCCGGTTCAAGGTGATCACCTTCGCCAGAAATTGCGGCCAAACCGCCGCCATGATGGCGGGAATTGATGCGGCGCGGGGCGACGTCATCGTGCCTATGGACGGTGATCTGCAGAACGATCCCGCCGACATTCCGCGGCTCCTCGCCAAGATGGACGAAGGGTTCGACGTCGTGTCGGGCTGGCGCCGCGACCGGCAGGACAACGCGCTGCTGCGGAATTTGCCGTCGCGACTGGCTAACCGGCTCATCTCCTGGCTGTCGGGGTTGTCTCTCCACGACTACGGCTGCACGCTCAAGGCGTACAAGGCCGACCTGCTGCGCGGTTTCCGGCTGTATGGCGAGATGCACAGATTCATCCCAATCTACGCCGCCTGGCAGGGAGGGCGCGTGGTCGAAATTCCGGTTGCACACCACCCGCGTCGCGCCGGCAAGTCCAAATATGGACTGGAGCGCGTCTTCAAGGTCGTGCTCGATCTGCTGCTGGTTAAGTTCCTGACCGAATACGAAACGAAGCCGATCTACGTTTTCGGCGGAGCCGCCGTCGCCTTCTTCGCGCTTGGGTTCTTCGCCGGCCTATATTCCCTTTGGCTGAAATATTTCGACGGCATCACCTTCATCCAGACGCCGCTGCCGCTTCTCGTGTCGCTGTGCGCGATCACCGGCACGATGTGTATCCTGATGGGGTTGCTCGCGGAGCTGATGGTCCGGATCTACTTCGAGTCGCAAAGCAAGCGCATTTACGATGTGAAGAATCGGATTAATTTCGAGGTCGAAAGCGACTGACATGTGCGGAATCGCAGGCTTCGTCGGCGCCGAGAACCCCGCTGCCCTGAGGGCGATGGGGCGCGAGCTCGCGCATAGGGGGCCCGACGGAGAAGGCTTCCTGTGGGATGCGAAGAGGCACGTTCATCTCGCACACCGGCGCCTCGCCATCTTGGACATTGGCGGCGGCGTACAGCCGATGTCTCTTGCGGATGGCCGCGTGACAGTCGTGTTCAATGGTGAGATCTACAATCACCGAAGCCTCCGGTCGGAGCTGGAGGCACGCGGGCATCGCTTTGCGACCTCCCACAGCGACACGGAAGTGCTGCTTCACGGCTGGATCGAATGGGGCGAGGGGCTGCTGTCCAAGCTCAACGGCATGTTCGCCTTCGCGCTACTTGATCGCGCCGGCGAGCGCTTGATCCTCGCGCGGGATCGGTTCGGTGAAAAGCCCCTGTTCTGGACTGTAAAGAACGGGGAGTTCGTCTTTGCTTCCGAACTCGGCGCGATGATCAAACATCCTTCGTTGAAGGGGACGGGCATCGATCGTCTGGCGATACAGAAGCTCTTTGCATACAGCTTTATCCCAGGAACCAGGACGCCGCTCGCCGGCGTTCAGCGGTTGCGGCCCGGCAGCTGGCTCGAGATCGACCTGTCCCAGATCGACCATGCTCCGCTGCCAGCACCGATCGAGCGATCCTATTGGCGCTTCTCAATTCTGCCCGACGCAGCGCCCGCCGGGACGGAAGATGATTGGGCTGAGGAGCTCGATCATCTTCTCGGCAACTCCGTCTCCGCACGGCTCGAAAGCGACGTGCCGCTGGGCCTTTTTCTGTCCGGCGGCGTGGATTCGTCGGCGATCCTGGCGCACGCGGCGGACACCCGCGACCCCAAGACCATCGACGCCTTCTCGATTGGGTTCACCGAGCCCAGCTTCGATGAGTCTCGCTACGCCGAGCGGGTCGCCAAGCTCATCGGATGCAATTGGCACGTCAAGATCTGTGATCTTGACGCTGTACGGTCGGAGCTCGTCGCCTTGCTCGGGCGTATCGACGAGCCGATGGGAGACAGTTCGGTCGTCCCGACGTCGGTGCTGTGCAAGTACGCAGCGGAGAACGTTAAAGTTGCGCTGTCGGGCGACGGAGGCGACGAGCTCTTTGCCGGCTACGATCCGTTCAAGATCCTCGGGCTTGCCCGCATGTACGATCGGATGGTTCCGCGCAAGATTCATCAGGCGATCTCTGTTCTCGCGTGCCGGCTGCCGCCCTCCGAGCGGAACATGAGCTTCGATTTCAAGGTCAGGCGCGGCCTGAGGGGCCTGAGCCTGAAACCGTCGATGTGGAATGCAGCGTGGCTCGGCGCCCTCGGCAGCAGGGAAATATCAGAGCTCTTCGAGGACGAGGTGGATCCGGAGGCGCTGTACGAGGAAGCGATCACGGCGTGGGAGCAATCGGAAGCACGTGATGATGCCAACCGAACGCTGGAGTTCTTCACCAATCTCTATTTACCCGACGACATCCTGGTGAAGTCGGATCGCAGCTCAATGCTCGAGTCGCTCGAAGTTCGCGCCCCGTTTCTCGATAACGACGTCGTGGAGTTCGCGCGGCGCTTGCCGATCGACGCCAAGTTGCGCAAGGGCGTGAGCAAGTGGATATTGAAGCGCTCGCTCCGCAACCGGTTGCCCGACGACATCCTCCACCGGGCGAAGAAGGGGTTCGGCGCGCCGATCGCTCGGTGGCTGCGGGAGCTCCCGATGCCGGCCTCGCCTCGAACGAGCTTCCTCAATCAGCGCGTCCTGTCGCGGCGCTGGGCCGACCATGCGGCAAAAAAGTACGACGATCGGGGGGCGCTGTGGATCTGGCTTGGCCTGGACGCGCGCCTACCTCAGCTTGCGCCATAGGATGATTGCTGTGATCGGCTGGCTGCAAAGACGTTGGAACGAGGTCTGCGATCGGACGATCGGCTCCGATGAATTTTGGGACCTGGCCGTCGACCATCGCACAGCCTACGGCGCCCTGCTGCCGATGATCCATCGCCACGTGAAGGGCACGACGCTGGACTTGGGCGCCGGGAGGCTGGCTTGGCGCGCGGCGATCCGCGCCAGGTCGGACGGCTATGTCGCGACCGACGCGTTCCCTACCCATCCGGATCTCGATTTCGTCTCCGATGCGCAAGGACTCCTGCCGGTCCCTGACAACACGTTCGACACGATCTTCTGCTGCTCGGTCCTGGAGCATATGCCGCAGCCGTGGACAGCGTTTCCGGAGCTGTTGCGTGTGCTCAAACCGGGGGGCGCCCTGATCCTTTCAGTGCCATTCCTCTATTATCTTCACGGCCAGCCACACGACTATTTCCGCTTCACCCGGTACGGGGTTGAGAAGCTCGCCCGTGACGCAGGGTTCGAAATTGTCGAACTCTCGGCCGCCGGCGGCCTCGCGCATGCGACCCTGCAAGCGGGCAGCATGCTGACGACGTCGTTGTTGTACTTCCCCAGTTTTCCTCATGCGGCTCGCGCGGCGAGTTGGTTGCTCACGGCGGTCGCAAGACTATTGGACTCGGCGGATCGCGGCCAGGTGTTTGCCCAGTCAATCAACGCCGTGTTGCGTCGACCAATTTAGCTCGTTCAAGAGATGAACCCGCTCTTTCCAATATCAAGCCTGCTGCCTGCTAACACAGTCGAGCTCTGCGCCGGATTGCTCGTCTGGTTGGTAATCGTAGCCTGCCTCCGTCAAAGGGCGAAGAGCTCAATCATCGGGCTTGTGGTCGCACTGCCTCTACTGGTCCCGATCATTGCGTCGGTCGAGCGCGATACTCAGTTTATGACAATCGACGAGACTGCAATCACGGATCGCTTGTTAGATCCGGCAGACCGTGCGCACGGGCAAATGGTGTTGGGCGCGTTGCGAACGACGTTGCCTCTTGCACTACAAGAGGTGCGGCTCATGCAGGCTTTTGGCTTTCCCGAAGACCAGATCCGAATGGCTTTGAAGATTGGTCACTGGTTGGTTGGGGCTTCCCTATTCTTGGTGATCTATTTCTTGATCGCCCGGCTGGGCGATTTCGACGCATTCAATCCCCCGATTCTGCTCTTTTCGATTACAGCGTTGTTCACGTTTCCGATGAGCAACATTACAATTAAAACCTTCAATTATGATCTGGTCTCTTCCCTGGGGGCGATCATATCATTGCTTCTAATCCTTCTTGCGGTTTCGAAGCGAGTTCAGGGCGGCCTGGCCGTGAGCCTTGTTGCCCTCGTTGCGGCGACTGTTGCTGCACAGGAGAAACTCTCCGGCTCTCCGATACTCGTCATGGCCTTGACGGTGTCTGCGCTAATGGTTGCACGAAGGCAGCCTGCTCGGCCTAACGTAGCCGTTGCGCGCGGAATGGTCGTAGCGATCCTGATCTCGGTTTCTGTGTCGGCGATATTCACAATTCTGTACACAGTATCGCTGCCATGGGGTTTGTGGGGCAGCGTCTGGAAAGGGGTTGCCGACGGGATTGCTTCGTGGGTATGGGTTCCGATGCAGATCGTCTCTGGAAGAGGAGGCGGAGAACTTCCAAATCGTTTTGGCGCGGCGTCGATTGCAATTGTGTGCCTAATCGGAATGGCCACCGCAATCGGGAGTGCGAGCGGACGGCTGAGCCAGGCACAGCGAACATTGGCCATTCGGAATCTTTCGCGGGTGGTTGCGGGGTGTGTGCTTGTTGCGCTTGCGACAGGAGTGGTTTCGATAGCTTGGCTCCAGCCTTATTGGGCGCCGTATCATCCAAGTCTGAGACCTCCGGCCTTTGCAATGAACGGCGCGTGGCTCCATTTCGGTCTTGACAGCCCGGCGATGACTAAAGTTGCATTTGTCGCCTACGCTTTCGAAGTAATCGTTGTCGCAATGCCGACTCCCATCTTCATCCTGGTATTGGTGGCAAACCTGCTGCTGATCATTGGGAGGAGGGACTACGATCCGGCGGCAGCATTCCTGTTTGTGATTGCCTTGATACTGACGCTGATCGGCGCGGTATTACAGGTCCCATTGGCTCACCGTTATCTGAATATTCCCCTGTTCCTGCTTCTCGCAGCGTCACTCATGGTGGTGATGGGCAGAGCGCAGGAGTATCTTGTGAAGCCTCGGATGCGCCTAGCTCCCGCTTCGGTGTTTGCTGTCACAGCATCATTGTTTTTGGTCCTGGAGACAGCTCCTTTCCGCCCGCTCTATGCTGCTTTTCGTCCGTTCTGGTTAGATTATGCAGATGCCGAGTTCGTGGAGACCGGCCGCATCAATCCATCCTGGATGGGATGGGGCGAGGAGCGCGCTCTCCTGGGGAGGAAGTTCGAGGAGCTTTGCAAGGGATCGCCGAATCTCTGTCAAGACGGACGAATTTTTCACCTCTATTCGGGGCGCTGGTTGCCCGAGCGACCGCGGTCATTTCAGATATTCGATGCCGCAAGTGTCGCAGGAAAAGAGCCCTTGGGCGATCACGATTATTATCTGTTCAACCGGAGCCGGATTGTTCAGGGCCTTCCGCAACCGAAATCACGGCCCATCCTGACCCTCGATTATCGCGGCTACAAAATGGCCTGGCTCTACCGCGGCTCGGATCTCGCCGCAGAGAACTACGGATTCGGACGGTGAGCCTGACTTGTCGCGGACTGGCCTGAGAACATGAGCAGGATGCCGCCGATGAAGCTGGTCCCGAGGATCAGCGCTCTGCTGAAAGCAGCAAAGGCAATGGCCGGCTCCTGCGCAACGCCCAGGAGCTGAGAAAGCGCGACAAGGCCCGCCTCCTGCAGCCCGATGCCGTTGAGGGAGACGGGCATCAGGGCTGCCAACGTGACGAGGCCGATGACGGCGGTGAGCTGCATGAGGTCAACCCCCATTCCGAGCGTTTTCGCGATGATAAACTGGGCAAGGATCGAGGCGGCGGCACTCAGGCCGGAGAACAGGACCGCCAGCGCAAGCGCGCGTGGCATGCTCACGAAGCGGAATGCGCGTTCTGCGGCCGCTGCCAGTTTCTGGCTCAGTCTCACGACGGACGGCCGGAACGATGGGCTGCGGCTCGCCAGGGCGCCCAGCCCGGCCAGGATGGCAAGAACAGCCGCGATCCAGATTGCGAGCGATGTGAGGGAGGTTCCAGTCACGCCCGCGCGCATGTTCCAGAAGTCGGTGAAGGGCAGGGCGGCTGCCGTCATCAGCACGATGACGATCAGGTTCAGGAATCGATCGGCGACCAGGGTCAAGATTGCGAGCTTCAGGTCGTGGCCCCCGCGCGTCAGCGCCACGACCCTGTAGACGTCGCCCCCCACAGTGCTGGGAAGGAAGTTGTTCGCGAAGAATCCGATGAAGGTCAGACGCATCAGGTGGAGAGGCTGAAAGCTCGCCTCCTGGCCGCGCAACAGCACCCATAGCCGAAGAGCACCGAAGACCTGGCTGGATGCAAAGACAACGAGCGCGATCGCAAAAGTGGCGGGCGGAAAGCCGACGATCACACCTACAGTCCGGGAATCGACCTTCGATAGCAGCCACGCGAGGAGTGATAGGGATATCAGCAGCTGACAAACACGCATTGCCAGCTGACGAACCTTCGAAGCGCTCGTCCATTGCCAAAGCAAGTCAGTACGGAGCGTCATGATATCTTGACGAAGGTCAGTACGATGGGAGTCTCCCAACGGAATATCCGTGCAAGACCAAGCAGGAAGCTGACTACGCCCAAGCGATGGCACACGCGCAGCAGATCCTTCGCGAGGCCGAGAGTCGAATACTCCTCGAAATTCAGCGACCGCACGCGGTCTTCGAACAGCGCCTGGCCCCATCCCCTGACCTCGATCCTGTCGCCGAATGGTGCGATCCAGCGCTTCATCTTGCCGGGCGTAATGAGCTGCAGCGTGTCGACATAGGCCGGGTCCCGCCCTGCGAGGCGCACGCGAAGCCGGCCGAGCCAGTGCGGGCTGTGCGGCAGCCACAACAGGCCGTAATGGCCCTCCCACCAGCTGCCGAAGTTCGGAATGACCATGTGGCAGACGCCGCCGGGCCGCAGCACCCGGAAGCATTCCTTGATCACCGCTGCTGGATCGGCGACGTGCTCGAGCACGTTGGATGATATGACCGCGTCGAAGCTTTGATCGGGGAAGGGAATGCGCTCTCCAACTCCGTTTACCAGCAGTTTGGGATCGAGCCCGCAGCCTTCCAGAAGCTGCTGCCCGAGCTCGTAGGTGCCGCTGAACTCCTCGCCTCCCGGCTCGAGCCCGTAGGCCTCGGCGCCGAAGCGCAATCTGGCGGTGGCGATGGTCAGGCCGAGCCCGGCCCCCACCTCGAGCAGCTTCAAATCCTTCAGGGCGCGGCCGCTCTCTTTCTCGAAGAGTGACAGCTGGGCGATCGAGCGCTTCACGTCCAGGCTGTCATCCGTCATCCGATCGAGATGCTGCTGTGAACCCGCGATCGGGCCAAAGGACCTGACATAGATCGGATAGAGTTGCTCCCGCAGCTTGCTGAACAGTGCGGGATTCAGACGGTCGAATGAGGATGTGGTTGCGGACTCAGAGGACATTGGGGCTATGGCGGGTGCTGAAAGGTTCGGGAATCTGTCTGCTCTCGACCGGAGAAGTCCTGCGATCGACGTCGAGGTAGAGGCGGCACCATTGCTCGAGAGCGGCGAGGGCAAGCGCAAATTTGGCGCGCCGCCGGCTCTCGATCGGGTGGTGGCGAACGGCGGGTGAACTCATACCATCGATCCAGTCGCGCGTCGCCTTCGGATCGAACCAGCCTCTCGCCGCGATCGATTTTTCATCGATCAGGTGATGCAAGGGCCCGCCCTGTGCCAATAGTCCGTTGATCATGGGAAGCAGGGCCTGCGTGCCCTTCTTGCCGGACTTGGGACGATACAGGACGTCCGCCGGCAACCGTGACTGCATGGCCTTGCGGAAAATCGCTTTCGCCACGCCGTTCTCCGTCTTCAGGCCGAATGGAAGCGCATTGGCGTATTCGACGAATGCCTTGTCCAGGAACGGCACCCGCGCCTCGACTGAATGCGCCATGGTCAGCTTGTCGACGCGCATGAGCTGGTTCTGGACCAGCGCGGTCTCCGCCTCGAACCGCAGCATGTCGTCGGCGTCATCCTCGCCGCCGAACCAGGGCTGGATCCTGCGTTCGATGGTTTCGAGGACGTCCCGCTGACAGGAGCCCGGCGTCATCAAGCGCGCGAGCGTGCGGCTACCCGGCATCAGACACATGACGTCAAGCGCGTATTTGCGCACCAGCCGCCCCGGCAGCAGCGAGAAGGGCGGCCTGAACAGTCGGTAGTGCGGATAGCCAGCGAAGAGTTCGTCGGATCCTTCACCGAGCAGGGCAACCTTCACATTCTGCCGGACGAACTTTGCGGCCTGCCAGGTCGTCTGTATGACAGGATGGGCAATTGGCTCTTCCAGGCTCTCGATGCAGTCGCTGAACCCCGATGAGAATACTGAGGGATCGACGAGGCGCTCCTTCGAGTTGATCCCGCAATGGCTCGCAGCCGACCTCGCAAAGGGAATCTCGTCGTCGGGAAGGCCAAATCCGATCGTGAATGCCTGGATCGACGATGGGTCCATCAGCCTCGCCATCGAGGCCGCCACGGCGGACGAATCCAATCCACCGGACAATAGCACGCCCACCTCGACGTCGGCCACCAGATGCGAGGACACTGCGCTATCGAACAGCGTTCGTAGGGTATCGGCGACCTCGTCGGCCGAGACAGATGTGCCAGGTGCCGCGCTGCCGGGCCTTTGCAGGCGCCAGTACCGCTCGATGCGCGCCGCGTTGGCTCCCTTTGCAGGATCGAACTGCATGAAACAGCCGGACTGAAGCTGCTGAATGCCGGAAAAGAAGGTTGATTCCTGCGCCGACCAGCCCCTGAGGAGATACTCGTAGAGTGCAGATCTGTTGATCGCCGCCGCGCGGTCCGCGGCACGCAGCAGCGGCCGGATCTCGGAAGCAAACATGATCTGGCCCGCGCGGGGAATCGAATAGTAGAGCGGCTTGATGCCGTGCCGGTCGCGCGCCAGGAACAGGCTTCGCGTGCGCGTGTCCCACAGGGCAAATGCAAACATTCCCTCCAGACGCTCGACGACGCGCGGCCCCCAGGCCCGCCAGCCCTGAAGGATGACCTCGGTATCTGAGTGCGTCGAGAAGCGGTGGCCGCAGGCCTCGAGCTCTTTGCGAAGCTGGCGGAAATTGTAGATCTCGCCGTTGAAGATGAGGCCTGTCGTGCGATCCACGTCCCACATCGGCTGCGCGCCGCCTGAGACGTCGATGATCGACAGGCGGCGATGTCCCAGCCCGACCGCGCCCTCAGGCAAGCCGATCGCGCTTCCCGGCGGCAGGAAATCGACCCCGCGTCCGTCCGGTCCGCGATGCGCGAGCGCATCCGTCAGATCGTCGAGGCGAGCTGCGTTCCACTCGCCGATGAAGCCGGCAATCCCGCACATCAGGATGATCGCGGATTGCTGTTGGATGCGGGCTTGCCGCTGCAAGCCTCGTCCAGCGCCTGGCGTAGCGTCTGCAGGTTTTCGGCTATCGCGTTCTCCGTGATGTCGGCGATCCGAGAGGGCAGATCCTCGCTGTCGATGGACGCGCGCGCAAGCTCGAAGACCTGGTCCGGTGCTTCGATGAATCCGTTCAAATCGAATGCGAACTCCGCCAGCCCGAGGCTGTCGAAGATGTCTTTGCCCTTGAGTGTATAGGAAAGATGGATCGCTCTCACGCCTTGCCTCAGCGCGGTCAGGGTCGAATGAAGCCGCGTTCCGATGACCAGGTCGAATCCCTTCATCAGGGTATTAAATTCCGGGACCGACAGGTCATCTTCGCACAATATGACCGCCGGGTCATTGGCAAAACTGTCTTTCAGCCGGCTCAGCCACATCGCGTCGTCCTCCCATTCCTCGATGCCTGGCTCGTACATTGAAACCAGCACCACGCGGGCGTCCATTTCGGTGCGGAGCCGGCCGATCAGCCTGACAAAGGCATCGACGAAGGCCGACATCCGTTCGTCCGCGCGCTCGCGGAACGATGTCTTCGCGAACTGGTACGGCAGAAATCCTCCCGTGAAGTGGAACCACAGGCGCATGTTGATCGCGATGACAGGCCCGCGATGCTTTTCCGACGCTCTCTCAAGGTCGGCGAACACCTTCGAGGTGGGATGTTCTACCGGCTCAAATCCGGGGAGGAAGATGCCGTCGTGGGAACGGATCAGCTTCGCGCGCGAGCGAAGGGAAGAGACGAGATCGAAGGTGCCCTTGTCGCGCGCCATGAAAACGGCAACTTGGTTGAGCACGGCGCGTGCAAGAAAACGCCCGAGTCGCGTGTCGAGCGGACCTGCGCCTTGGCAGACGCAAACGATCTTGAGGCCGAGCAGGCGATAGATGAAGAAGACGAGCCAGGTGTGGCAAAGCTTGGCGAGCGAAGAATCGTCCTGCAGATCGAGGCCGCCGGTCCACAACGCAATATCGGCCTGCTGGAGGGATCGCCAGCCGCGCAGCGGAGGAAAGAGATTGTACATCGGTCCATAGGGGATCGACGCGCTGGGAATTGGCGGCAAATGACTCTGCCGCGAGCAGAAGACGTCGATCGGCCGCTCTGTCATGGTCGCGACCGCGCTCAGAATGCCCCACCGGCTGAGCAGGTCGCCCCGGTTGCCGCGGATGACGCGTGGACTTACGAACTTCTGCTGATGCGGCCGCATGGTGTCACTTGTGCCCTTGGCTGAACTTGGAGGCAGCCGATCGCAGCACCTGCTCGTAGCGGGCCGCGATCGCCCTGCGGTCGAATGAGGCCGCCTTGGCCCTGCTGGCGAGCTTCATCCGCAACAGTTGATCCCTGTCGTCCAGGAGACGCCCGAGGGCCCGTTCGAACTCCGCGGCATCGTCGAGCGGTGCCGACACTCCGTTCTTATTCTCGACGAGCACGTCGGCAAAGCCTTCGATGCGTGAGCAGGCGAGCGCGAGCCCGTGCGCCAGAGCGTTGATTGCGACGAGGGAAAGTCCCTCGCTCAGCGAAGGCATGAACAGGACGTCGGACGTTGACATCGCCAGATCAACGTCCTCCGGCGTAACCCAGCCATGGAAGGTAACGCGATCGGAAAGGCCGAGGGCAGCACAATGCCGCTCGAGCGCCGTTCTGCTCGGGCCGTCGCCGAACAGGTCGAGCGTCCAGTTCCGGTCCTCGACCGCGGCGAGCCGCTCCAATCCCCATGCGAGATTTTTTTGAGCCACCATGCGGCCGGCGAAGATCAGCTTGACGGTCTCTCCGGGCGCGCGCGGGATCGCCGGTGACTTGCCGACATCTACGCCGTTCGGAATGACGATGGCCTCAAGCCCGTAGGCGTCGCGCGCGAGGCGAGCGACGAACGTACTGACGGCCGTGATGGCGGCGGCGTGATGCCAGATCGGCCTCGTAAGCGGTTTGATGACACGGAAGAACTTGTCGGTCTGCTCCGGCGTGCCGCCGGGAACGTCGCCGAGATGCGCCGTCAAGACGTATGGCGTTCCGGAGAGCGTCGCAACTAGCCACGCGGCGAAACCGGTCGGCACTGCGAAATGAGCGTGGATTGCGTCGGGACGAAACTGGCGGACCGATCGCAGCCCGGCTGGAACGGCCATTAAAATATAGCCGATCATCTCCCAGACGGAGCAGCGGTCGCGCTGCCGGCGAAACGCGAAAATCCGCTCGACCTCGAATCCGTTGCTGGTTTCCAGTCGCGGTAGACTGCCCTGTCGCGCGGTCAGGACACGGATCGAATGGCCGAGTTTCGAAAGCTCCGCCGCCAGATCTTCGGTGGCCTTGCCGCCCCCCCCCACCCACGGGTGGAAACTCATAGTTCATTTCGAGAATGCGCATGAGCTTACTTCGGCAGCCAGATGGAGATGGTGGCGTTGCCCCTGGATGCCTCGCCCACTCTGCTGTAGCGCTCGTGAAGCGTGCTTTCGACCTGCTCTGCATTGGGCTTGCCGAGATACTGCGCGAGCATGTCACCGAGGGGGGGCTGTTCCTGCAGGACGACCGCCGCCATCGGCCGCTTCAAATTCTCGACCAGCGCGGTCGTGTCGCGAAATCCGCGCCTCTGCAAAGCGCGCCGTGCCTTTGCTTGCGTTTTGGGATCGAGACCGTCCAGAGGCTCGCGCAGGTTGGGAAACAGGCTGACGCTGTAAGGTTCAACGAACCGCCCCGCGAGCCAGACGGCTTGCACGGGCTGATATTTGCCTGAGAGCACGAGGATGCGGCCGTCCGGGAGCAGCGGCTTGAGCGATTGCGCGAGCGACTGCACGCTGACGATCGGGTTCGACCACCAATCGGGGATCAGCATTCCGAGCCTGGTCTTCGAAGCGGCGTAGAAGTTTGCGGCCAGGACGAACAGGATCAGTCCTGTTCTTGCGTTCGAAACAGGAATCCTCACGCTGAGCGTCACGAGAAAGAGAGAGGCGGGAATGGCCGCAAACGGCAGGAAGTAGTTCGCGTAGGCCATCAGGCAGGGCGGGCAATAGCTCTGAGAGCCGAAGAGGTGCACGAGCGTCATGACGCCGAAATACAGCGTGCAGAAGCCCGAAAGCGGCAGGCGGCGGAAGTACAGCAGGCTGAGCAATCCGCCCGGAATGGCGGGCAGAAGCAGCGCCGGATAAAGCTGCAGGAAGTAGTGGTTCACGACGTCACGAACGGCAGCCCAACTGAACTGCAGGTCCGTCGGCGAACGCGTGAGCGTCAGCACGTCGTGCATCTCGGTGCCGACGTCGGTAAAGCGCCACAAAATTTGAGAGAGGCCGGGCAGGAACGTCAGCGTTTCGAGCAGGCCGCGCCCGAAAATCACGATGCTGAAGGCAAGACACGCGCCCGCGAGCAACCCAGCTCCGGCCAGCGTGGCGAGGGCCCGTTTCGGCGCGTCACCTCTGACCAGCAGATGTAGTGCCGCAAACATCGGCAGCGTGATCACCAGATTGAGCCTGATCAAGACAAGCGCAGCGGCAAGCAAGCCCATCATTGCCGTCTGCAGCAGCGGGTGGAGCGGCTTGGTTTCGGTGACAACCAGAAACGATACCAGCGTCAGCAGGGTGACGATCGCGTAAGGAGTCGCGGTCGACATGTAAGCGACGACCATCGGATTTGCGGCATAGATGAGCACCGCGAGTGCGGCGGCCATGGGGTCGCGGAGGCATCGATCGGCGGCCGAGCGAAGGAGGACGAGCGTGCACAGGGAGAGCAGGAGGGACAGAAGGCGTCCTGTCAGGTGCCCTTGACCGAAGAGCCATTGGGTCGCTCCCAGCACGTAAAAATAGAGCGGCGGATAGGCGGTCGCGTCGTCAAGCGAATAGGGTTGAACTCGACCGCTGAAATATTCGGCTGACTTGATCAGATAGAGACCTTCGTCGAGCCAGCTGTCGACATGGCTGATCATGTAGACGGCCTGGATCAGCCAGATGGCCACGGCAGCCATGAACAGCCGATCGGCTGGATCCGCAATCGAAAGGCGAATCCGCGGGGAGCGCTCGACCATCGTTGCTGCGCTAGACGATGACATGGCACACGCGCGTGTCGTTCATTCTTCCGGTGACGTCACTGTTCGTCGGATTGCTCACGCCGCAGCTGGCGCGCATTGGTTGCAGGGTTGCCGCATGTTTCGAATTTACCTTTAGTTGTCAAGCCTTAAGGCTGGAGATGGGCATCCTATCGCAGTCTTGACGCAGGCCTTACGATGTCGATCATGGAACTAGCGTCAAAGGGCGTGGGCATCCGAAATAAGAGGCTTGCTTCACGAAGTCGGAGAAGTCTAAGGTCCGCCCGCCTCACAGATTTTCCCGAAGTTTTTCTGCTTTTTCGAGATGCGATGCCGTCCCCCGTTTCAAAATATCTGAGCTTTCTCCGAGATCCCGTTGATCTCGGCCTCCTGAGCATCGAGGGAGACCACTTGCGCGGCGTGACGTCCGGACTGCGCTACGGCTTCGTGGGCAACGTTGCGGACTTGCGTCCGGATGCAGGAACGACGGCCGTCATTCCGGACACCATCCATAATCGCGTTCGGGACCATTACGACGAGGCACCCTGCAACAACTACATGGAGCTGGACAACCTTCCGTTGGGACGCTGGCTTCGGGACTCCAAATACGATTACCTTTTCGAACGGGCCGACACGGTCATCGAAGTCGGCTGTGGAAAGGGGGCCATCGTTCAGGCGTTCAAGGAGCACCGCGGCATAACGCCGTTCGGGATTGACTTAGCCTTTGGTTCGATTCGGCAGATCCAGCGATCGCCGCTCAACGCGGACGGCGTTCTCGGGTCGAACCTCAGGCTTCCTGTCGCCGACGAAGTCGCCGACATCGTCATCTCGCATGGGGTGACGCATCACACGCCCGATCCGCTGCGCTGCTTCATGGAGCTCGTCCGCATTCTCAAGCCCGGCGGCAAGATGCTCTATGCGGTCTACAACTGGGACAATCTCTACCGCTCCCTGTACTTTGCTCTGAGCCCGCCTCTGAAAGGAGTTCAGCATCTGTTCGGAAAGAAAGTGGGGGACAGGGTCCTGAAGTTCACTATTTTTCCGCCCTACCACCTCGCGCTGTGGGCGACGTTGGGGTGTGTGCAGGGCAAATGGAAGTTTCCCGCGATAGAACCGTCATGGGAGCAGTTCGGCGACTTCTTCCTGACGCCGATCGCTCGCTTCTATCATGCGAACGAATTGCAGACGCTCGCCGATCTGTTCGATCTCAAGATCCTTGAGCAGGAAACGGGCGGATGGCCGAAGCACGGCTTCTCGCATTTCGTCTGGTATGAGAAGCCGCTAAAGTAGTCTCTCAGCGCGGTTGGCCCGCCTTAACCGCGCGGTCGCCTCAAGACGTTGTGGATGACCTCGCGGTAACGCGCGAGCGTGGCCTCTTCGCCGTACTTTTCGGCGAGCGTCGCGGCACAGCGCCCTTTCTGCAGCGTCTCGCCGCGGTCCCGTGCCGCCCGGAGGATCGTATCGGCCAGTTGGGCGGGGTCTTCCGGTGGGACGACCCATCCGATCGCCTCTTCGCCGAGCACGAGTGCGCCTTCCGAATTTGCCTCCGAGGTGACGACGACCGGCCGGCCGACGGCGAGGATGTTGTAGAGGCGGCTCGGGATCGAGACACCGGCGATATGCCGGCGATAGGGGATGACCCAAAGATCTGCGGCCGAGAGGAATTCGACGAGTTCGTCTTCGGGCACCGGTTTCAGAATCGTGACGTTCTCAAGCCGATCCTTGGCATAGAGATCGTTGAGCGCGGTCCAGCCCACGCCCCACCCGGACAGGACGAAATGAATGTCCGTCCTGGCCCGCAACAGGCGGGCCGCTTCGAACACCGTGACGGGGTCGTGGGTGAAGCCGAGATTACCCGAGAGGCCGACGATGAATCGGGATGGATCCGGTGCGCGAAAGCGGCTGGTCGGATCGATCTCCCGGTATCCGATCGGGATCAGCGCCCAGTTCGGAATGAAGCGAAGCTGGTCCGGCACGACGCCGGGATATTTCTCGATGAGCGGTGGCACGTCGCGCCCGATCACGATGATCGCATCGAGGCGTGGGAACAGAAGCGCGTTGGCAAAGCGGATCAAGCGTACCGCGAGCGAGTCGGAGCGCACTATGCCGGCGGCCTCGAGCGCCTCGGGATAGAGGTCGTAGATCAGAAGCATGGTCTTTGCGCGCCGCAATCTCGCCGCGAGGAGCACGGTGTAGGGCAGGGTGAATGGCGTCGTGACACAGAACACGATGTCGTCCGACCTTACCCGTCGCAGAACAGAGAAGAACATCTGGCCCGCAAGCAGGCAGACGGCTGCGGCGCGTTGGACGATCGCCGACTTGCGTGGATTCCAGCTCTTGAGTTCGACAACCTCGGGCTTGCCGGGTTGACCTGCCGCGTGCGAGCCGGGCGTTGCGGAAATCACGACGACCTGGCGCTCCTGGGCCAGGCTGTCGGCGATCTTGCTGACATAGACCGCCGTCGTGGTTGCGTCGGGCGGATAGAACTGGGCCGCTATGATCAGCTTTGCGGGAGTATTCATGGGCAAGCACGATCCTCGCCAGTCAGGCGTGGGGCTGGGAAAGCCGTTTGGCCTGGCTCTCCGCCAGATAGGCTGCATAGGCGCGGCGGATGCCGGCTTCCAGCGAGGTCCTGGCGCGCCAGCCGAGCTTGGCGAGCCGGCTGATATCGAGCAGCTTGCGCGGCGTGCCATCTGGGCGCGATGTGTCGAAACGGATATCGCCGCCATAACCAACGACTTTGGCCACGACACGCGCGAATTCGGCGATGGTGATGTCCTCGCCGGTGCCGATGTTGATCAGCTCGGCACCTGAATAGGTCTTCATCAGGTGCACGCAGGCATCCGCCATGTCGTCGACATAGAGAAACTCGCGCCGCGGCGTGCCGGTGCCCCAGACCGCGACGTCCCCGGCACCCAAGAGTTTGGCCTCGTGGAAGCGGCGGATCAGCGCGGCGACGACATGGCTGTATTCGGGATGATAGTTGTCGCCGGGGCCGTAGAGATTGGTCGGCATCACGCTGATGAAATCGCTGCCATACTGGCTGCGATAGGCTTCCGCCATCTTGATGCCGGCGATCTTGGCGATCGCGTAGGGCTCGTTGGTCGGCTCGAGCGGCCCCGTCAGCATCGAATCCTCGCGGAGCGGCTGGGCTGCGAGTTTGGGATAGATGCAGGACGAGCCCAAAAACATCAGCTTCTCCGCGCCGTTCTGATGCGCGGCGTGGATCACGTTCGCGGCGATCGCGATGTTGTCGTAGATGAATTCGGCGCGCAGCGTGTTGTTGGCGACGATGCCGCCGACCTTGGCGGCGGCCAGAAAGATCACCTGCGGCCGCGTCTTCGCGAACCAGTCGAACACCGCAGCCTGGTTGCAGAGGTCGACATCGCTGCGGCTTGCCGTGATCAGCTTCACATCTTCCTGTGCGAGCCTGCGCACAAGTGCGCCGCCGACCATGCCGCGATGGCCGGCGACATAAACGGTCTTGCCCTTCAGCTCAAACCGAGTGCTTGCCATGGGCGATTTCCCGCTTGGCCTCGGCCAGATCGCTCGCCATCATCTCCTGCACGAGCTGGGCAAATGTCCGCTTCGGCTTCCAGCCAAGCTGCTCGCGCGCCTTGCTGGCATCGCCGATGAGAAGATCGACCTCGGTGGGGCGGAAATAGGTCGGATCGATGCGTACCACCGTCTTTCCGCTCTTGCGGTCGATGCCGGTCTCCTCGACGCCCTTGCCGCGCCACTCGATCTGACGGCCCACTTCAGCAAAGGACTGCTCTACCATCTCGCGGACCGAGCGGGTCTCGCCGGTCGCGAGCACGAAGTCATCGGGCTTCTCGGCCTGGAGAATCATGTGCATGCCCTCGACATAGTCCTTGGCATGCCCCCAGTCGCGCTTGGCCTCGAGATTGCCGAGATACAGCGTATCCTCAATGCCGACTTCGATGCGGGCGACGCCGCGGGTGATCTTGCGGGTCACGAAGGTTTCGCCGCGGATCGGGCTCTCGTGATTGAACAGGATGCCGTTCGAGGCAAACATGCCGTAGGCTTCGCGGTAGTTCACCGTGATCCAGTAGCCGTAAAGCTTTGCCACGCCGTAGGGCGAGCGGGGATAGAACGGCGTGGTCTCCTTCTGCGGAACCTCCTGTACGAGCCCGTACAGTTCGGAGGTAGAGGCCTGATAGAAGCGGGTGTCCTTCTCCATGCCGAGGATGCGGATGGCTTCCAGCAGCCGCAGCACGCCGATCGCATCGGCATTCGCTGTGTATTCCGGGCTTTCGAAACTGACGCCGACATGGCTCTGGGCAGCAAGATTGTAGATCTCGGTCGGCCTGATCTGCTGCACGAGCCGGATCAGATTGGTCGAGTCGGTCATGTCGCCGTAGTGCATCAGGAACGGCACGTTGCCCACATGCGGATCCTGGTAGAGATGGTCGACACGCGCGGTGTTGAAAGAGGACGAGCGCCGCTTGATGCCGTGCACGACATAGCCGAGCGACAGCAGATGTTCGGCCAAATACGCGCCGTCCTGTCCGGTCACGCCGGTGATCAGGGCGATGCGCTGTTTGGAGTTTTGAGGATTCATAGCCGTTTCCAGGCAACCAGCTTGAGATTGAAGCGGTTGCGTATCCTACTTTTCCCACGGTGTCTTCTTTTCCAGAAGTATCCGATTGTAAAGAAAATGTCCCCATGTTTTCAGAAGGTTGCGGCGGGGATGAGGCAGGCCGGCAGGACGGGCGCGGCGGGCGTGCCGGACGAATCCACCAGTTCCCGCCGTTCCGCGCCAACGAGAGGAGGCGTGGTCGTCTCAGACGCGTTTCAATGCCTCGCGCACGAAGATCGCGAGATTGCCTTCCCGGAACAGCAGCCCGTGGATGCCCGCAGCCCGCGCCGCCTCCAGGTCGCGCTCCTGATCGCCGATCAGGAAGCTCCTGTCGGCTGCGACAGGAAAGCGCTGCATCAGGTCGGTGATCATGCCCGGTCCGGGCTTGCGCCGGTGGCTGTCGCGACGATAGCGCTCGATGAGGGCCTCGGGATGGTCGGGACAATACTCGAACGCATCAATATGCGCGCCGACCGCGGCGAGTTCCTCTGCCATCCAGAGGTGGAGGGTGTGTACGTCGCTCTCCTTATAGAAGCCGCGGGCGACGCCGGACTGGTTGGTCACGACGAAGGCGAAATAGCCGGCCTCGTTCACGAGCCTGACCGCCTCGCGCGCGCCGTCCATCCACTTGAACTTGGCGGCCTCGAAGAGGTAGCCCGCGTCTTGATTAAGGACGCCGTCGCGGTCGAAGAAGACGGCCGGGCGCGTTGATGTCGTCGTCATAGGGTGCCGCAAGAGGTGTTTGCGGCCCTTGTTCACCGTTCCGCCAGCGGCTTGTCAAGGATGTCGCAAAACGCGCGGCCGGGACCGCGCCTACCTTTCATCTGCGATCACCTTGCCGTCGTTCGGCAGCGCGCCCGGGCTGACCAGCTCGACATTGCCGCCGAGTTTCGTCACCGCGCGCAAGCTGGCGGCGATCTTCTCCCGTAGTGCATCGCTCGCAGCTGCGGTTTCCGCTCTCAGCGTCATCGCGTCGGCCTCGCCCTGGCGCGTGACGACGAGGCGCAATCGTCCGAGTGCGGAGTGGCGCTTGCCGATCTCCGCGATCTGCTCTGGGCGGACGAACATGCCCTTGACCTTGGTGGTCTGGTCGGCGCGGCCCATCCAGCCCTTGATGCGCATGTTGGTGCGCCCGCATGGGCTCGTGCCCGGCAGCGCCGCGGTGAGGTCGCCGAGCGCCAGCCGGATCCAGGGATGGTGCGGGTCGAGCGAGGTCACCACGATCTCACCGACGTCGCCCGGCGCAACGGGATCGCCGGTGCCGGGCCTGACGATCTCCATGATCAGGTCCTCGTTCACGACCATGCCGTCGCGCGCCTCGGTCTCGAAGGCGATGAGACCGAGATCGGCGGTGCCGAAGGCCTGGTAGGCGTCGATGCCGCGCGCCTTGATCTCGGCCTGGAGCGAGGGCGGGAAGGCGGCGCCCGAGACCAGCGCGCGCTTGATCGAGGAGACGTCGCGGCCCCCCGCCCGCTGCGGCATCGAGCAGGATCTTCAAAAAGTCCGGCGTGCCGCTATAGCCGACCGGCCGGTAGGCCTCGATCAGTTCGAACTGCTGTTCGGTATTGCCGGGGCCGGCCGGGATCACCGCGCAGCCGAGCGCGCGCGCCGACGCGTCGAAGATGAAGCCGCCGGGGGTGAGGTGGTAGCTGAATGTGTTGAGCACGATGTCATCGGGGCGGAACCCGGCCGCGAACAGCGCCCGCGCGCCGCGCCAGGGATCGGCCTGCCGCCCCTCCGGCTCGAAGATCGGGCCGGGAGAGGTGAAGAGGCGGGCGAACGAGCCGGGGGGCCGCCGCTACGAAGCCGCCGAAGGGCGCTGAGGCCTTGTGCAGGGCGGGCAGTTCCGACTTGCGCAGCACCGGCAGGCCCGCCAGCGCCGCCCTGGAGCTCACTGAAGCGGGATCCAGGCCCTTGAGCCGCTCGGCATAGGCGGGGGGCGGCCATCGCGCCGCGCAGCACGTCCGGTAGGCGGGAGAACAGATCGGCCTCGCGCGCGGCTTGCTCGCGCGTCTCGCGGGCGTCGTAATGGGCGGTCATGGCGGGTCTTTCCGGGTTGGCATCCGTTGCACGCCGCCGCCGGCATGGGTATCAGACGGCCATTGGCGAGGCTTGAAGAGGACGCGATGGCGGACGAGGGAATGATTGCGGCGGACGTCGTCGCGCGCCTGAAGCGCCGCATGATCGAGGAGGCGCTGCCGTTGTGGTCCACCGTCGGCTGGGACCACGCTGCGGGCGGCTTCATCGACCGGCTGCACCGCGACGGCACGGCTGATACGGCCGCGCCGCGGCGCGTGTTCGTGCAGGCCCGCCAGATCTGGTGCTACGCCAAGGCGGCGCAGATGGGCTGGTATCCCGAGGGGCGCGCCATCGCGCTGAAGGGGCTGGAGCATCTGCTGGCATGCGCGAAGGCGCCCGACGGCCGGCCCGGCTATGTGCACAGGTTGACGCCGGACGGCGCGGTGCTGGACGGGCGGCGCGATGCCTACGACCACGCCTTCATCCTGTTTGCGCTGGCGACCGTCTATGCGCTCGACCAGGACGCGCAAATTCGCGCTGAGATCGACGCGCTGCTCGCCTTTCTCGACGGTCATCTGCGTTCGCCACATGGCGGCGTCCATGAAGGCCTTCCGGTCTCGCTGCCGCGGCGGCAGAACCCGCAGATGCATCTGTTCGAGGCGATGATCGCGTGTTTCGACGCGACCCACGATCTGTCGTTCCAGAACCGTGCCGGCGAGTTCTTCGCGCTCTTCCTGGCCAATCTCTACGACAAGCAGAAGCGCATCCTGACGGAGTATTTCGAGGAGGACTGGTCGAAGATCGAGCCGGTCAGCATCGAGCCCGGGCACCAGGCGGAGTGGGTCTGGCTCCTGAAGGGATTTGAACGCATCACGGGCTGCCCGACCGGACAGCGGCGCGCCGAATTGCTGGCGACCGCGCTGCGTTATCGCGACGAGGCCACCGGCTGCCTCGTCGACGAGGGCGATGCTGCAGGCAACATCCGCCGCAGCTCGCGACGGCTGTGGCCGCAGACCGAGATGGCGAAGGCGTGGATCGCGCAGGCCGAGTCCGGCGAGGCGGGCGCGGCGGATGAGGCGCGCGCGGCGCTGGTGCGACTCGAACGGCATTATCTCAGCCATCCTGTGAAGGGCGGCTGGTACGACCAGTTCGATCGCGACGGCAAATCGCTGGTCGACACCATTCCTGCGTCGTCGTTCTATCATGTTCTCTGCGCAGTCACGGAGGCGGAGCAGGTGCTGGAATAAGACTCTTTTGTTTTGACGCGTTTTCTTCACGCGAACCGGTCTCCACTTCGCTCGAAAACGCTATGTCTAAAGCCAGCGCTTGCGCCGCTTGAAGCTCTTGAGGTTCTTGAAGCTCTTGCGCTGGTCGCCGGCGCCGCCGAGGTAGAACTCCTTGACGTCCTCGTTGTCGCGCAATTCGTCCGCGGTGCCGTCGAGCACGACCTTGCCCTGCTCCATGATGTAGCCGTGACTCGCCACCGACAGTGCGGCGCGCGCGTTCTGCTCGACCAGGAGGATGGTGACGCCGAGGTCGCGGTTGATCTTCTGGATGATCGCGAACACCTCTTTCACCAGCAGCGGCGACAGGCCCATCGACGGCTCGTCCATCAGGATCATCTTCGGGCGCGCCATCAGCGCACGGCCGATCGCGAGCATCTGCTGCTCGCCGCCGGAGAGGTAGCCGGCAAGGCCGGTGCGCTCCTTCAGGCGCGGGAAATAGTTGAAGACCATGTCGAGATCGGCATCGACCTCGCGGTCCCTGCGGGTGAAGGCGCCGAGCTTGAGGTTCTCCAGCGAGGTCATGTCGGCGACGATGCGCCGGCCCTCCATCACCTGGAAGATGCCGCGGCGGACGATCTTGTCGGGATCGATGCCGGCGATAGGGGAGCCTTCGAACAGGATCTCGCCGCGCGTGACCTCGCCGTCCTCGGTCTTGAGCAGCCCCGAGATCGCCTTCAGCGTCGTCGACTTGCCGGCGCCGTTGGCGCCAAGCAGCGCCACGATCGCGCCCTTGGGCACGTCGAGGCTCAGGCCGCGGAGCACCAGGATGACGTCGTCATAGACGACCTCGATGTTGCGCACGCTGAGCAGCGCGGCGGGCGCCACGGCGGTCGGCTTGGAGCGAGATGCTTCAAGGGTGTCGGTCATGCGTGTGCTGCCAATTTGCTACGCTCGTCATGCCCGGGCTTGTCCCGGGCATCCACGTACTTTGTGCCGAGTGGTTGGACGTGGATGGCCGGGACAAGCCCGGCCATGACGTCTGAGATTGCGCTCACCAACCCAGCAATTCCGCCTTGCGCGGCAGCTCGATGGTCTTGACCTTCTCGAGCTTGATCGTGCCCTTGGCCATGAGGTCGTTGAGTTCGCCGTCGGTCGCGCCGGAGACCTTGGTGCGATAGAGGTCGACCTTCAGCGTGCCGCGGTGGTCCTTGTCGGTCCAGGTCGAGGGATTGCAGACGCCTTCCATGCCGGCCGGCACCCAGTCCTTCTTCTGGTAAAAGCCCTTCCGGACGTTCTCGCCGGTCGCGCCGCCGTTCTTGGTGGCCCAGTCGAGCGCTTCCTTCATGTAGAGCGCCGAGCAGACGGCCGCGATGTAGTGAACGGGACGATAAACCTTGCCGGTCGGGTCGGAGATCTTCGAGATTTCCATCACCGTCTTTATGCCGGGCGCGTCGCCGCCCCAGCTCACCGCGGTGCGCAGCGGGAAGATCACGCCGTCGGCGGCATCGCCCGCGGTCTTGGCCGCGTTCTCGTCCATGCCCCAGACGTTGCCGAGGAACTGCACGTCGGCACCGGCGGTCTTGCAGGCCTTCATCACCGAGATGTTGGAAGCCGCGGTGTTGCCGAGATAGGCGTAGTTGGCGCCCGATGACTTCAGGCTCAGGCACTGCGCGCTGTAGTCGCCTGGTGAGAGTGCGAACACCAGGGGCGGCAGCACTTCGAAGCCGAGCTCCTGCGCCATGGCCTCGCCCGCCGCCTTCGGTGCGTTCGGATAGGGATGGTTGGCGCCCATGTGAACGAATTTCGGCTTGCCGGCCTTGCCCTTGGCCTTCCAGTCTTCGGCTGCCCACATCAGCATTGCGCGCAGCGAGTCCGAATAGCTCGGACCGTAGAAGAAATTGTAGGGCGCGGGCTTGGCCTTGCCGCTGACGCCTTCGGGATCGGTGAGGGCCGCGGCGTAGGAACCGGAGAGGTCGGGGATCTTGTCCTGGGCGAGGAAGCCGGTCAGCGCTTCGGTGTCCGCGGTGCCCCAGCCCATGATCGCCGCTACCTTGGAGTCCGGCGCCGACCACTTCTTGTAGAGCGCGATCGCGCGCGGCACCTGGTAGCCGTAGTCGTTGGTGTCGACATTGACCTGCTTGCCGCCGATGCCGCCGTTCTTGTTGACCCAGGCGAAGGTATCGGCGACGGCCTGGCCGTAGGGCGTTCCGACGTCGGAGGTGCCGCCCGAATAATCGGCGAGGTGCCCGATCGCGATCTGCGCCTGCGCGCTCGCCGAGAATGCGGCGACCGCGAGCGCGAGCGATGCGGTGCTCAAAAGGGACTTCATCTTCATGGGTCTGTTCCTCCTGTTATTGTTTAAGTGAAGTTGCCGCGCTCAATGCGAGAACGGGTAGAGTTTCCAGTAGGCCTTGATCTGCCGCCAGCGATGCGCGAGCCCATCGGGTTCGAACATCAGGAACGCGATGATGATCACCCCGATTGCGATCTCGCGCAGGAAGGTGATGTTGGTGTTGAGCGACAGCGCCTTGTCGATCGCGCCGCCCTTCAGATACAGGCTGATGAATTCCATCGATTCCGGCAGCAGCACCACGAAGGCGGTGCCCATCAGCGTGCCCATGATCGAGCCTGTGCCGCCGATGATGATCATGGCCAGGAACAGGATCGAGCGTTCGATGCCGAATCCTTCCTGGGATACCACGAGCTGGTAATGCGCATAGAGCGCGCCGGCGATGCCGGCGAAGAAGGCGGCAAGGCCAAACGACAGCGTGCGGTATTTGGTGAGGTTGATACCCATGATCTCGGCCGAGAGATAATGGTCGCGGATCGCCACCAGCGCGCGGCCGTCGCGGGTGCGCATCAGATTGGTGACGAGGAGGTAGCTGAGCAGCACATAGGCCAGCACCACGTAGAAATACTGCTTATCGCCGCGCAGCGTGTAGCCGAAGATCGAGAACGGTTCGGCACTCGCGGGCACCGAGCCGCCGGAGAACCATTCGGCGCGGGAGAAGAAGTCGAGCAGAATGTATTGCGCGGCCAGCGTCGCGATGACGAGATAGAGCCCTTTCAGCCGCGCCGCCGGAATGCCAAAGATCAGCCCGACCAGTGCGGTGACGACGCCCGCGAGCGGGATCGCGAAGAACACCGGGATCGGCGCGTTGTTGGAGATATAGGCCGAGGTGAAGGCGCCGAGCAGGAAGAAGGCGGCGTGACCGATCGAGATCTGGCCGGTGAAGCCGACCAGAATGTTCAAGCCGAGCGCCGCGATCGAGAAGATGCCGATCTGGATCAGGATGCTGAGCCAGTAACCGCCAAGGAATTGCGGCACGAGGCAGAGCAGCAGCACACCGGCGATCGCGAAGTTGCGGCTGGTCGTGGTCGGGAAGATGGTGGTGTCGGCCGCATAGGAGGTGCGGAAATCACCAGCAGGGATGAGGGCAGGGCCGGCCATGGGTCAGATCCGCTCGATGTCGTGGGTGCCGAACAGGCCGTAGGGCTTGATCATCAGCACGATGATGAGGACGTAGAACGGTGCGATCTCGTAGAGATTGCCCCAGTGCAGGTACTGGCTGTCGACGTATTGCGCGATGTTCTCGAGCAGGCCGATGATGATGCCGCCGAGCACGGCGCCGCCGACGGAATCGAGGCCGCCGAGGATCGCGGCCGGGAACACCTTGATGCCGTAGGCGGCCAGGCCCGAGGACACGCCGTTGACGACCGCTACCACGACGCCCGCGACCGCCGATACCGTCGCCGAGATCGCCCAGGCCATCGCGAACACGCTTTTCACGGAGATGCCGAGCGACTGCGCCACCTGCTGGTTGAACGCGGTGGCGCGCATCGCAAGGCCGTACTTTGAGGCGCGGAAGAACCAGGCCATGCCGATCATCATCGCGACCGACACCACGAGGCTCATGACATAGACGGTCTGGATCTGAAGGCCGAACAGGCTCACCGACTGGCTCTCGAACACGCGCGGGAACGGCTGCGGGTTGACGCCGAACATCCACTTCAGCGTGGCCTGCAACACGGTGGAGAGGCCGATCGTCACCATGATCACCGAGATGATGGGCTCGCCGATCATCGGCCGCAGGATCAGGACCTGGATCGCGATGCCGAACACGAACATGAACACCAGCGTCATCGGCATGCCGATCCAGAACGGCACCTGGTATTTAGCCAGCAGCGCCCAGCATACCCAGGCACCGACCAGCAGCAGCTCGCCTTGCGCGAAATTGACGACCTGCGTCGCCTTGTAGATCAGCACGAACGACATCGCGACGACGCCATAGAGCGTGCCGACCACGAGACCGTTGACCAGGAGCTGGATGAGGAAGGCGGTGTTCATGTTATGCTATCCTTCGCCTCTCCCCGCTTGCGGGGAGAGGCCGACGCGCGGAACGCGCGGCGGGTGAGGGGGAGTTTCCGTATGCGAGGTGCCGAAGAGTCCAAGACTGGGCGCGCAAGAAGCTTGCGAGCCGCGTTGACGGATGCAGAAGGGACGCTCTGGTATCGCCTGCGTGCCCGCAGGTTGAACGGCTATAAGTTTGTCCGGCAAGAGCCAATCGGGCCGTACACCGTCGACTTCATTTGCCGCGAATGCCGCCTCATCATTGAAGTGGACGGTGGGCAACATGCCAACAATCCGCGCGACGCCGTGCGCGACAAGTGGCTCACCGATCGCAACTATCGAATCCTGCGCTTCTGGAACAACGACGTGGCGAGCAACTTGGCTGGCGTTCTCGAAAGGATTGTCACCGCCCTTGCGGAGGCTCCCCCTCACCCGGATCGCTGACGCGCTCCGGCCTCTCCCCGCAAGCGGGGAGAGGCGAAGGGCAGCAGCGTGCGCGTCGGTAGATAGCCTCACTCCGCTGCCTCCGCCATGTGCCCATGCCCGCCCAGATCCACGACCCGCAGCGTCGTCCGTACGCGCTGCGTGGTGCCGTCCTGGAAGCGGATCACAGTGTCGACGGGGATGTCGGTGTCGCCGCGGTAGATCGCGTCGATGATGCCTTCGTATTTCTCGTTGATGACGCCGCGGCGCACCTTTCGGGTGCGGGTGAGCTCGCCGTCGTCGGCATCCAGCTCCTTGTAGAGCAGCAGGAAGCGCGAGATGCGCTGCGCCTGCGGCAGCGTGGCGTTGACGGTCTCGACCTCTTTCTGGAGCAGCGTGTAGACCTCGGGCCGCGAGGCAAGGTCGCTGTAGGTGGTGAAGGAGAGGCGGTTCTTCTCCGCCCATTTCGAGATGATGGAGTAGCGGATGCAGATCATCGCCGCGAGCGCGTCGCGGCCGGCGCCGAGCACCACGGCTTCGGCGATATAGGGCGAGAACTTCAGCTTGTTCTCGATGAACTGCGGCGAGAAGCGCTCGCCGCGCGAGGTCTCGGCGAGGTCCTTGATGCGGTCGATGACGACAAGCTGGCGGTTCGCGTTGAAATAGCCGGCATCGCCCGACAGCATCCAGCCGTCCTTGATGTCGGCGACGCTGGCCTCCGGATTCTTGTAATAGCCGAGGAACATGTTGGGATGCCGCACCACGATCTCGCCGACTCCGTGGACGTCGGCATTGTCGATGCGTATCTCGACGCTGTCGGCCATCGGCACGCCTGTCGTGTCAGGGTCGACCTTGCCCTCGGGATGCAGCGTGTAGGCCCCTAACAGTTCCGTCTGGCCGTAGAGGGTCCGCAGCGGCACGCCCATGGCCTGGAAGAACTTGAAGGTGTCGGGGCCCAGCGCGGCGCCGCCGGTCGCGGCCGAGCGCAGGCGGGTG
>NZ_LGHM01000309.1 GCF_001908185.1 Bradyrhizobium sp. AS23.2 | reverse complement strand
CTCAGATCACGCGGCACCGAAGCTCGGTATCCTCTTCGCAGTCTCAGAAGCGGTGTTTGAAGGAATTCTTTTCTCCGAAATTTGAGCGCCGTTGCGTTTTCACACAGCCAAGGCCCGAAGCTGACCTCAGCCTAACTAACGCTTTGGGTGGGAGGAGTTGGATAGTCTGTCACGGCAGGCAGCACAAATTGGTTAGGGATGGCGAGCGGGATCGAATATCTGTGGTCGAAAGCGTTCACGACGACAACGAGATCGAGCCCGGGCACGATGAATAGCCGTTGGCCACCACTGCCGAACCCGGCGGTCCAGACCAGATCGTGACCATTGAGCAGTGAACGGCCAAGCCACCACTGATAGCCATAATATAGCGCCCCGTGGCCCTCGGCGTTCACGCGCGGCTTCGTCGAACTGGCGATCCACCAAGCAGGCACGATTTGCCTCCCGTTCCAGCGCCCGTCAGCTACCATGAGCTGACCGAGCTTGGCGAGATCGCGAGGCCGTAACCGCAATCCGGCAAAGGCTGCAAGCTCAACACTGCCTGTAAAGCTCAACCACTCGACATCCGTGATGCCCAGCGGTTCAAACAGCTTCTGAGCGGCAAAAACATCGATCCGTTGGCCAACGGCCTTAGCTAGAGCCGCGCCCAGCAGGCTGGTAGCGCCGCCGCTATAGTTGAACGACACGCCGGGTGAGGATGCCATCGGCTGCTCCAGCACATAGCGGTAGGGGTCCTTCGCCTCAAGCAGTTGCCGCTCGTTGTTGCGCTGACTTTTCCACGCCCGGCTTTCGTCCCAACGTAGCCCATGCGACATGGTGAGCAGATGCTCGAAGTTGATGCGCGCGTTCTTGGTTGTGCGCAGAGCGGCGTATTCTGGAAAGTAATCGACAACCGAGGAAGTGAGCGGCGGAAATCTCTCCTCGCTCACCGCGATGCCGATCAGAAGCGAGGTTACGCTTTTCGAGATCGAGCGGATGTCGTGCTTTGTTTCCGTCGAGAATTGAACCGGCTCCGACCACTCCATCCAGCGGCGCTCCCGGCCACGGAAATAGCGCTCGAACACGAGCTTTCCGCGCCGCACGATGACGACCGCGTGTACGTTGCGGTTCGGCCATTGTCTGAGAAATGCGTCGAGCCCGGAAAGTCGAGCGGCGTCAAGTTCGACATCGGCGGGAGAGGCAACGGCCCATCCGTCGTCAAGCATTGAAGAAGCCTGCAATTGTTTTAGATGGACTAAGGATCGCAATGGTTAGCCCGCCCATTGAGAGAGCGCAAATGTCTCCTTCTGGCCCATCTGCGACATGGGCAGGTTCAGCCGACCAGCTGGCAGTGCCCGCTGATGACAGTACCGTCGCGTTTATGCGCCTTAAGCGTGCCGTCGACGCGGTTGATGAAA
>NZ_LGHM01000308.1 GCF_001908185.1 Bradyrhizobium sp. AS23.2 | reverse complement strand
TTTCGACTTCGAGGGTGATCCCTTCGTTGGAGACGGAGGTCTTGAGTTTCTATTCGGATATCTTTACGGCGAGGCCGATGGTAACCGCCGGTACGTGGGCGATTGGGCCTCTACGAGGCAGGAGGAGAGAGTCGCTTTCGAACGCTTCATTGATTTCGTGACCGAGCGAAAGAAGATCTACCCTGACTTACACATCTACCATTTCGCCCCATACGAGCCTGCAGCATTAAAGCGTCTGATGGGGCGCTACGCCACGCGCGAAAACGATTTGGACAATCTTCTGCGGGCGGAAACGTTCGTCGATCTCTATTCGGTGGTGCGTCACGCCATTCGCGCGAGTGTCGAGAGCTATTCGATCAAGAAGCTCGAACCCCTGTATTCGTTTACACGCAGCGTACCTCTGGAGGATATCTCGGCCGTGCTTGCAAGGACTCAAGCACGGCTAGAGGTAGCGGATCATGCCGGCATTCCGGAGGAGGATAAGACCGCTATCAAGGGCTATAATCGTGACGATTGCGTTTCGACAGAGGGTCTTCGCAATTGGCTTGAAGTCCTTCGAGGGAGGCTTGTCGCGGGCGGCACGGCGATTGCTCGACCGGTGCCAGCGGCGGCGGAAATCAGCCCAGAACTCGACGCCTGGCAGAAGAGGGTTGCTGCCGTGGGCGCACGCCTGATCGAAGGGGTACCAGATGACGCAGACGAACGCACGGCAGAACAAAAAGCTCGGTGGCTTCTCGCGTCGCTACTGGATTGGCATGGTCGTGAGAAGAAAGCAGTTTGGTGGGAGTACTTCCGGCTGAGGGACCTATCGGCTGAAGACCTTCTGCATGAGCGAGACGGATTGGCTGGGCTTGAGTTTCTGGGAACGGTAGGCGGTACACCCAAAGCACCGATCCACCGCTACAAATTCGAGCTTCAGGACACGGACATCCGTTCAAAGGATGAGCTGATGAGCCTCGGCGGCGAGAAATTTGGAAAGGTGGTCGCAATCTCCCTGGATGAGCGCACGATCGACGTGAAGAAGCGCAAAGACACGGCGACTTTTCATCCCGAGGCCGTTTTCGCCCACAGCCTCGTAGGAACTCAGATTCTCGCAGACTCGGTGATGCGGCTTGGTGAGTATGTGGCCGACAACGGAATGGAATGTGATACGGAGCATCGCGCTGCCCGCGATTTGCTGATGGCAGTGGCACCACGCCTTCGCGACCAAAACTTTCAGCAGTCCGGCGAATCCACCCTGGAGGCAGCGATCCGTGTCGGCCTCAATCTCGATCGCAGCGTCTTCCCGGTGCAAGGACCTCCGGGCGCGGGCAAGACTTTCACGGGCGCTCGGATGATTTGCGCTCTAGCGAAGCACGGTAAAAGCGTGGGCGTGACCGCCAATAGCCATAAGGTAATTCGGAACCTTCTCGATGAAGTCGTCAACGCTGCGAACCAGCAGGGTCAGAGAATCCAGTGCATTCAAAGCGTTCCGGAAAAAGAAGATGACTTACCGGGTTTGAGGTTTACGACAGACAACGCAGCATTTCTGAGAGCTCTTGGCACAGACGCTGACGTTGGGGGTGATACTGCTTGGTTCTGGGCTAGACCGGATGCATCGCGCTGCGTCGACGTACTTTTCATCGACGAAGCCGCCCAGATGTCGCTCGCGAATGTTTTGGCCGTGTCGCAAGCCGCGAACAGCGTCGTCCTGTTGGGTGATCCCCGGCAGCTCGAGCAGCCAATTCGGGGAAGCCATCCGGATGGCGCAGACGTTTCGGCTTTGGACCATGTACTCGGCAGTCATGCGACGGTGCCGCCGGACAGGGGTCTTTTCCTTGAAGAGACGTGGCGGCTGCACCCTCTGATCTGCGCATTTAACTCAGAACTGTTTTACGAGGGCCGCCTGCATTCCCGTGCTGGTTTGGGGAATCAGGAAATCCGGTCCAAAGGACGCCTCGATGGCTCTGGCCTCCGTTATTTGCCCGTGCAGCACACAGGCAACCAAAATTGCTCGAAAGAGGAGTCCGCTGAAATCCAGGAGCTAATTGCCGACATTATGAACGGTTCTACCAGCTGGGTCGATAGAGAGGGCGTCGAACGTCCTATTGAGCTGAAGGACATCCTGATCATCGCCCCGTACAACGCTCAAGTCTGCGAGCTCCAGGAACGATTGCCTGCTGGTGCTCGTATCGGAACAGTGGACAAGTTTCAGGGGCAGGAAGCTCCAATAGTCATCTATTCCATGACGACCTCTAGTCACTCCGATGCACCGCGCGGGATGGAATTTCTCTACAGCGCAAATCGCCTAAACGTCGCTACATCGCGAGCGAAATGTATTTGTGTGGTCGTTGCATCACCCCGTCTGTTCGAGGCTGAATGTCGAACCCCGAGGCAGATGCAGCTTGCCAACGCGTTCTGCCGGTATCTAGAGTTAGCTATTCAGCTCTAAGTTTTCATTTCAAGACGAACCATCAGGACGATCGTAGATGGAGCAAGTTGAGTTAAAGGCCAAACGCGTCTGGCTTAAGGCTTTTTGGGGCTTCGATCCCGGCGAAGATGGCTATCTGGGTTTCACGTTAGAGTCAGACCGCGACCGGCTAATCGCGCAATGGCAACCCGGTGACTTAGTTCTCATCTATGGGGCCGCCTCCGAAGAGACGGCAAGGGAGAACCGCAGGCAAGCGCTGGGCTTTCTCGAAATCGATCCAATAGCTACGAGTGATGTAGCTCGTTCATCGGCCCTCGCTATGAAACGCAAGATCGATCGCGGCTATCGCGACCGCTGGACTTACGCCGTTCCGGTTAAGCGGGCGTGGCGCGTCGAACGGCGGATTGAAGTTAAATATGTTGCCCCTGACACATACGATCGTAGTGCGGGTCGTATCATCGCAAAACAGGGGAAGTTGATTACTGACGACGAAGTGGTGCGAGCTCTCGCACTTCCAGTTCGAGCAGTTTCGGTTTTCGGCGAGCCTCCCGTCGAAAATGGAGAAGAGATTGAGACGATGTCGGATGCCTACCATCCGTCTCGAGGTATTGCTCCTACCTTTGGTCCACGCGAGATCGAAATTGTTGACGGTCCTTGTTACCTCTACATGCACGTTTTTGAAGGCGATCTGCCAAGCATGCTCGGGCGAAGTCCGGCATCTCTTTCTGACAAAATAGTCGTGAAAATCGGATACTCCAATGATCCTACGAGAAGATGCGGAGAGCTAAACTTGGGTATACCACCTGCGGCACGAAGCAGGTGGAGAGAGGAATTGAAGTCGCGTCCGTTCAAGGGCGCATCCGAAGCCAAGGCCGCTGAGGACCAACTAAAGGCTTCCTTCGATCGCTCATTCGAAAGCCTCGGCGGAGAGTTCTTTCTGGGCCGAAGAGAGGACATGTCATCTAAGTTTATCTCGGCGTGCGCAGCTGCCGCGTTCACAATCAAAGCTTAAA